>JBFMGK010000014.1:0-57523 GCA_040752575.1 Candidatus Bipolaricaulota bacterium | reverse complement strand
GTCGGAGGCCAACGCCAGCACCTGTTCTACGTCGCCCGAGCGGACGTGTGCCGCCTGCTTCTCGAGCCGATCGATGTAGTGGGCGAAGAACCGAAGCTCCGGCGTCTGCTCCATCCATCGCCGCAGCGTGTCGAACCCGATCGCTACGAGTTCTGGATCGGTGAACGCTATGGCGGCGCCGAAACGCGCAAAGAGGCCGCGCGCCTGCCCGCTGCGCCCCATCGCAGCTTGGTCGAGGGAGTCCACCGCGGACGCATTGCTCGCGTAGACGAAGATCCGGCCCGCCAATCGGGCGGCGTCCTCGTAGAGTGGGATGAACTCGAGCAGGACCGCCGGACCCTCTTTGAGGCGCCCCTTGTAGCTGCCCAGCTTCGGCAACTGCGCCAGGAGTTCCTTGCAGGCCGCCTCCCAGTCCTGCGGTGCGGCGAACACGCTCTCGAGATCCCACGTCTCCTCGACCGGAACGGCCGAGCGTTCGGGCAGTACGGTTTTGTCGGACATAACGACGAGATTAGTGACAGTCGCCAAAGCGTGCAAGCGGCGCGCGCCCGGTGGGGTCTACCATAGAACTTCGTACAAGTACGGGCACGCCCCCCGCGCGAAGCCTTCGGCTGGTCGTCGAATGGCAGACGCCCAAGAAGAATGCCGACGAGGGCAACGCGGAGTTGGAGGACGTACTGGGCAGCCACTACGCCTCCTCTCACCCGCAGAAGACGTCAGCATCCTGCGTGACGGGGCCGCATCCCACGGTAGGACAGCGCCCCCGACGCGCCTGACGCGAAGCGGCTAGGCGTACGCGAGTCTCCCCTTCGGTTCGGGAACAGGCCGTCCGAGCTCGTGCGCCGTCTCGATCCACTCGCGGATGACCAGCTCAGCGTTGGCGAGGGCCTCGCGGCACGACGCGCCATCGGCCATACAGCCGGCAAGCTCTGGAACCTCGGCGACAAACGCGCCGTCCTCGTGGCTCCAGAAGATGATGATCTCGTACTTCGAGTCCATGGCTAGTCCTCCAAGTGCAGATTGTACTTCAGGAGCACCTGCGGATCTGCCTCACCTGGTATGGCTTGGCTCGGCCGCCCTTCGGCTGCAGGTTCAGAATCTCTTCGACGCGACTCGTTGCGAAGATGTGGTGGTCGCCCCGGATGCGTTCGTCGAAACCGAGCCGCTTGAGCAGGCCGCACAAGGCCCTAAACGGGACGGCCGCATCCGAGCGGCGTAGCATGATGTGCTCATACAGCTTCTCGTGCTCGCCCACGAAGGGAGGATACACGGAGCGGCAGGAGTTCGTCCATGCGAGGCGAGGCGAGGCGATGGAGTGCGTCGGAAGGGAATTGGAGGCATCTTTCGTCCTCGCACCTCATCGACTTGCGTGCGGCATGCGCGCAGAGAGCGTAGATGGGTAGGCGTAGGGCAATCCTGGATCCAAGAGACGACCGCCGGCCTTGCCACCCACATGGCCGGCGTTATACTCTTGTTAGTACATCGTTGCTACGGAGGCGATGCCCATGATCAAGAGACTCACCGTGATCGGCAACAGCCTCGGGCTGATCATCGAGCGTCCTATCTTGGAGCTGCTGGAGATCGACAAGGAAACCCCGCTCGAGGTGCGAACCGACGGCGAGATGCTCATCATACGTCCGCAGCGCAGGAACCGATCGGCGCGGCTCAACGCGGCGGCCGAGCGCATGATGGACGCCCATGACGAGACCATGAGGAAGCTCGCCAAGTGAGCGACGAAGCGCCCGACGTCCTCGAACCCTGACGTAGCGGACGAGTGTGCAGCCTCGTGCGTGCCACGCGCGCAGATGGACGGAAGAAACAACCTGTGGCGGGCAAAGAGCAAGCAAAGGGAAGCGCCTCGCCGGCGCGGCATGCTACACTCGTGGGCTGGCCAGCACACGGGGCAACGATGAAGATACGACAGGTGGTTCGCTTGATTGAGGACGACGGCTGGATCCTCGTTGCGGTCCGGGGGAGCCACCGTCAGTACAAGCACACAAAGAAGCCCGGACGCGTTACAATCGCGGGGCACCCCGACGATGACCTGGCGCCTGGGACTCTGAGCAGCGTCCTCAAGCAAGCGGGGCTCAAGAAGCCGAAGGGGAGTAGATGAAGCGCTTCCTCGTTGTAGTTGAGAAGGCAGGCGGCAACTATTCCGCGTACTCGCCCGATCTTCCCGGCTGCGTCGCCACCGGCAAGACGCGCGATCAGGCCACGCGCCGGATGCACGACGCCATCGGGTTCCATATCGATGGGCTGAGAGAAGACGGGCTCGCCATACCGAAGGCAACATCCTCGGCGGAGTACGTCGCCATCCGCTAGCAGCGCCTCGCCACTACGACGCTGCGGCGATCCCCAAGTGAGGTTGAAGGGCTGGCGTGTGCGTCGGCGCCCAGGCGTCCACGGCCTCACGCAAGACGGCGTCGCGACCCTCAGGACGTAGTGCACGGGCTGTGACGAGGTCCACCCGGCGTCCTAGCAGCTGCTCGAGGTAGCTCTTCACTTCGAGGAACCCAAAGAGCCCCACGGGACGGGCGAAGTCAACGAGGAGATCAACGTCGCTGCCGACTCGGGCCTCGCCCCGAACCGTCGAGCCGAAGAGAGCAAGGGATCGGACGCCAAGCCGGGTCAGATCCGTTCGGTGCCCTGCCAGCTTTGCCAATACTGCCTCGCGCTCGTTCATAGCGAGTCGATTGTTGTCCTCTACTCCCTGGCCGTCAAGCCAGGCACTACATTGACAGGGAGGAAGGCGGAAGTGGCGCGGCTCGGCCCGCAGAGAATCAGGAGCGTGTTTCGTCGGAGCAGCTGCGAGAGCCAGAGGCGCGATGGGGCCGATGGTAACGTCGACTGGAATCGGCCTGGCTCCCCGGGTAGGACTCGAACCTACAACCATTCGGTTAACAGCCGAGCGCTCTGCCAATTGAGCTACCGAGGAATCTTGTCCATTCTACTTCGCGCCCGGAGGCGCGTCAAACGCTCTAGGCCAGGCTCTCAAGCAGGTTCCGGAGAATCTCGGCTCCCTTTTCGAGCGAGCTCACCGGGATCGACTCCTCGACGGAGTGCGCCTTCAGGCCGCCGTACCCCAAGACAACGGCCTCGAGTCCGCGGTTTGCCAGAACCAGTGCGTCGGTCCCGCCGGTGATGGACTTCGCGACCGGGGTGAGCCCAGCGGCACGCACGGCCGCCATCGCCGCCTGGACGACAGGCGTCGAGGGATCTACAGAGCTTGCCGTGTACTCGATCTCCTCGCGGATCTCGATCCGCGCGCCGGCCTCGCGCGCTGCGGATTCGAACGCCTCGCGCATGGTCCGCGCCTGAGCGAGCGCCTTCTCGTGGTTCAGACTGCGACACTCGGCCTTGATCTTCGCGGCCTCCGGCACGCCGTTGCGAATGAGTCCGCCCTCGAGGGTTCCGACGTTGGCCGTCGTCTCGAAGTCGATGCGTCCCTCGGGCATGCGCGTGATGGCCACGGCGGCAACGCGGATGGCCGAGATGCCCTTCTCGGGTTCCATCCCCGCGTGGGCGGCGCGGCCGTGAATCGTGATGTCGAAGTTGATGTGCGTCGGCCCGCCGATGATGACCTCTTCGAGCTTCTCGCCGTCAACGATGAACGCCCGCTTCGCGCGGACCTTGCTGAGGTCGAGGTTGCGCGCGCCGAGGAGGCCGACTTCCTCGCCGACCGTGATGACGATGTCGACCGGAGGCCGCCGGCTCGCCATCTGGACCGCGCGAACGATCGCCGCGATGCCGGCCTTGTCGTCGGCACCGAGGATGGTGTCGCCCGACGAGCAGACGTTGCCGTCAACGACCCGCGGCCGGATGCCGCGCCCGGGCTTCACGGTATCGCCGTGCGCGCCGAGCATCACGGGGGTGGCCTTCGAGTCCCTGGCCGCGATGTGCGCGATCACGTTGCCGTAGGCGTCCAGCTCGGCCTTGGCTCCCGTCTCGCGCTCGAGCCAGCGCGCGGCGAACTCCATGAACGGCCGCTCGCTCCCGGATTCACTGTCCACCTGCACCAGCTCGCACAGCATCTCGACGATCTTGTCCGCCATCGTGCCTCGCTTTCTCTGCTCGAGTCCACCGCCGAAGCGTCCTGCGCAGTCCCGACGGAACGCGACTCGCAGCCGGCGAGAGGCCTCGCAGGCCTTGCGCTCCAAGCCACAGCGCGCTCCTAGAGGCTCAAGCTTCCGCGCTCGAGCGCCAGCAGGCGCTCTTTGAGCGGCAGTCCGCCGCGGTATCCCGTGAGCCCGCCGCTCTTCCCAACGACGCGGTGGCATGGAATGACGATCGCAACAGGGTTGGCGCCGACGGCCTGTCCAACGGCACGCGTCGCCTTGTCTCGCCCAAGAGCCCTGGCCAGGTCGCCGTATGGCGACGTGGCGGCGTACGGAATCGTCGCCACCTGACGCCAAACGGCGAGTTGGAACGCCGTGCCCTGGAGGTCGAGCGGGAGATCGAAGCTCCGCCGCTCGCCGCGCAGGTATTCGCGCACCTGGCGGAGCGCCGCCTCGTTAGGAACGTCGTCCGGCAGGATTCGGGTCCGCAAATGCTCAGCTAGATCGGCGAGAGAGACGGACGACACCTCGATTCGCTGGACTCCGAGCCGAGATGAGACGATGTGGAACGTCCACCCCTCCCAGCCGATCGAGCTTCCGTAGAGCTTCTCCGCCAGGCGCTTGGCTGCCCTTGGCATTGCCGATCCACTCCTTGCGTCGCCGGAAGCGTAGTCTGCGCCCAAAGAGGTGTCAATGGGCCGCGTCGCCAGCCTCGGAGAAGTGCTGCACCTGGTACACCTCGACCCGCAGGAGGTCCTTCGTTCTCCAGCACTCGCGCGGTGCTCCGTGTTTCCGGCACAGCTCGCCGAGGAAGTCCTCGACGCGCGGAAGCTGCTCCCAGACCTGCGGCAAGAACGTCGAGCTCCCGTACGTGGTTGTAAGGATCACTCCGTCGACCCCGGGCCGCAGGCGGGTCTTGAGATCTTCTCCGTCGCGGAACGTAAGAGGCTGCGGCCGCGAGAGCACGCTCACTTCGATCGTCAAGTGGGACATCTCGGAGGCTCGGACTTGCGGGAACCGCGTGTCAACCGTGGCCGCAAGGACGACGTTGCGCGCGACGTTCTCGACGATCGACTCGTGCGGCACGAAGCCGTCGAGGATGCAGCCCCGCAGCTCTCCGGAGGACGTGAGGGTGACAAAGCAGGCCGCCTTCTGTCGGAGGGACGAGGTCCACGCCTCCTGGGGGAACACGGGGCGCGGCTCCAGCTCGAGGTGCGCCGTGAGGCACTGACGCGCGAAACGCAGCACGGAGAGCTGCTCGGCCCCGGTGAGTTCTACCGTTTGTCCCGCGTCCATGATCCCCTCCTTGGACACCGCGAAGAGCCCTGTCCCCGCCACAAGAAGGACGGCGGCAAGTCGCCTTAGGCTCATCGTGCCCCACCCGGTCATCGCAACGCAAACGGTAGGAGATCCGCCGGCTCGAGGCAACCGCAAGGCTAAGTCCCGCAGAACCTGCCGCGTCAAAAGGTGTCGGGCCTGGACGCATCCAGGCCCTTCACGCACGGATCATAAACCAGGCGGCGACCTACTCTCCCGGCCCCTTACGAGGCAAGTACCATCGGCGCAGGAGGGCTTAACTGCCGTGTTCGGGATGGGAACGGGTGTTTCCCCTCCGCCATATGCCACCTGGAATCTCAATCATCACTTGATCCTCTTCAAGTGAACAGGGTGTGTGCCACACAAGCCTTCGGCCTATTAGTACCACTCGGCTAAACACATTGCTGTGCGTACACCTGTGGCCTATCAACCTCCTAGTCTCGGAGGGGCCTATGGGGAGACCTAGTCTTGAGGCTGGCTTCGTGCTTAGATGCCTTCAGCGCTTATCCATCCCGAACTTAGCTACCCAGCGGTGCCCCTGGCGGGACAACTGGTACACCATAGGTCCGGCTATCTCGGTCCTCTCGTACTAGAGATAGACCCTCTCAAGTCTCCTACGCCCACAGTGGATATAGACCGACCTGTCTCACGACGGTCTGAACCCAGCTCACGTACCCTTTTAACCGGCGAACAGCCGGACCCTTGGGACCTGATTCAGCCCCAGGATAGGATGAGCCGACATCGAGGTGCCACGCTCCCCCGTCGATGTGAACTCTCGGGGGGTCTGAGCCTGTTATCCCCGGGGTAACTTTTGTCCGTTGATCAGTGGCCCTTCCACAAAGCGCCACTGGGTCACTAGGACCTGGTTTCCCACCTGCTCGACTTGTTGGTCTCGCAGTCAAGCCTCCTTATGCCCTTACGCTCGATGGCTGATCACTAACCAGCCTGAGGAGACCTTTGTGCGCCTCAGTTACTCTTTGTGAGGCGACCGCCCCAGTCAAACTACCCGCATAGCACTGTCCCTCGGCCGCTGCAAACGGCCGCCAGTTAGAGTTCCAACAGATGCAGGGTGGTATTCCAAGGATGGCTCCACCGAGGCTGGCGCCCCAGTTTCATCGCCTCCCACCTATCCTACACAACATATGCTAGAACCCAGTACCATGCTATAGTGAAGCTCCACGGGGTCTTTTTGTCCTACTGCGGGTCACGGGCGTTTGCACCCGTGCTTCAATTTCACCGAGCATCCGGTCAAGACAGCGCCCAAGTCGTTGGACCATTCATGCGCGTCAGAACTTACCTGACAAGGAACTTCGCTACCTTAGGACGGTTATAGTTACCGCCGCCCTTCACTGGCGCTTCAGTTCGGCGCGTTAACGCCTCCCCTTAACGTTCCAGCAGTGGGCAGGTTTCAGACCCTATACATCCTCTTTCGAGTTGGCAGAGTCCTGTGTTTTTGCTAAACAGTCGCTCGGGCCGATTCTCTGCGGCCACCCGAAGATGGCCCCCCTTATCCCGAAGTTACGGGGTCATTTTGCCGAGTTCCTTGACCGGACTTCACTCGTCCACCTTGGTATTCTCTACCCGCCTACCTGTGTCGGATTCTGGTACGGACTCTCACTTGCTCGCTAGAGGCTTTTCTTGCCCGATGATTCCGACTCCCTTCGCCCTTACGGGCTCGCCGTCACACCTCGACGTAACGGGGAAACGGATTTGCCTATTCCCCCTGCCTTGGTGCTTGGACACGCACTTCCGTCCGCGTGCGGAGAGGAACCTTCGGTGTCCCCCCTTTGCTCAAACGCAAGATGAGAGGCGCAGGAATATTAACCTGCTGTCCATCGCTTACCCCTTTCGGGTTCAGCTTAGGTTCCGCCTAACCCTGGGAGGACGACCCTTCCCCAGGAAACCTTAGGCATTCGGTGGCAAAGATTCTCACTTTGCTCGCGCTACTCAGGCCGGCATCCTCTCTTCCGTCTCGTCCACCAAGCCTTACAGCTCAGCTTCAACCGTGAACGGAATGCTCCCCTACCGCTGCCGCCCGAAGGCGACAACCCGCAGTTTCGGTACCAAGCTTAGCCCCGGTAAATTTTCGGCGCATCGTCGTTAGACTGGTGAGCTATTACGCACTCTTTAAAGGGTGGCTGCTTCTAAGCCAACCTTCCAGCTGTCTCGACAACAACACATCCTTTCCCACTTAGCTTGGATTTTGGGACCTTAGCTGGCGGTGAAGGGCTCTTTCCCTCTCGACTACGAATCTTAGAACCCGCAGTCTAACTCCCGCGGAACGGACAACCGGTATTCGGAGTTTGGCTAGAGTCGGGAGTTGCCCCCCTTCTCCGACCAGTGCTCTACCCCCAGTTGCCTTTGACGCGAGGCTAGGCCCAAACCTATTTCGGGGAGAACCAGATATCACCAGGTTCGATTGGTTTTTCGCCCCTAACCACAGGTCATCCCCCAGCTTTTCAACGCTGGTGGGTTCGGTCCTTCATGCACGATCAAGCGCACTTCAACCTGCCCATGGTTAGATCACCTGGCTTCGGGTCTACGGCACGTCACTTATCGCCCTATTCAGACTCGCTTTCGCTTCGGCTACACCTCATTCGGCTTAACCTTGCCACGTACCGTAACTCGCCGGCTCATAATGCAAAAGGCATGCGGTCACACCGTAGGCACGCCCGAAAGCGCGCCGGGTGCTCCCACTGACTGTAGGCAAACGGTTTCAAGTTCTATTTCACTCCCCTCCCGGGGTGCTTTTCACCTTTCCCTCGCGGTACTAGTTCACTATCGGTCAGTTGGTAATGTTTAGCCTTGGAAGGTGGTCCTCCCGGATTCACGCCGGATTTCACGTGTCCGGCGCTACTCAAGCTGACCCCCAGGGTTGCTCCGCCTTTCGTCTACGGGACTGTCACCCTCTGCGGTCTCCCTTTCCAGAGAGATTCGACTAGACTTCGCATGTAACCCTGCCCACCGCTGCATCGATGGGATGTTGTCAGCTTACGACCCCAGCCGAGCAACGAACGCAGTCTTACACTCGTCTGGTTTAGGCTGTTCCCGTTTCGCTCGCCACTACTCAGGGAATCTCGGTTGATTTCTTTTCCTCCGGTTACTGGGATGTTTCGCTTCGCCGGGTTCGCCGGACGCACCTACTGAAGTTTCGATGCGTCCTTCTATGGCTTCACCATAGTGGGCACTCCCATTCGGGCATCCTCGGATCAAAGCCTGCTTAGCGGCTCCCCGGGGCTTATCGCAGCTAGCCACGCCCTTCATCGCTTCCAACTGCCAAGGTGTCCACCGTTTGCCCTTACATCGCTTATGCGGCACACACTCTATTCACTTGTCAAGGATCAGCGCGGGCTTCGCCGCGCGGGGTCTTATCGTATCACGGCCCCGGAACGCTGTCAACCAGCGCTCGGGATCGCGACGAGCGGAGACATTACACGAGGTCGGTCGAGCTTTCAAGGGGGCAACCCCGGCCGTGATGCGTCGTCTTCGTCCCGCCGTTTGGGGACTCGCTTCCCTCGCAACGACACCGACCCACGAAGGGTGACGGCATCGAGTTCTTCAGTCGGGCTTCTCGGGTGCTCGAGCGCGTCGCACGCTTCCCGGCTCTCCCTCCGCGGACGGTGCAGCCGCCAGGCAGTCCAGCTCTGCCGCCATGCGATCGAGATCCGGGAAGTCCAGCGTCTCGCCGCGGAGCCCGCTGTCCACGCCGGCTGCAGTGAGCACCCGGGGAACGTCCTGACTCGGAATGACGCGAGCCAAAGCATTGCGCAGGGTCTTCCGCCGCGCCCCGTAAATCCCGCGGACGATCCGAAAGAACGACGACTCGGAACTGGAGAACCGTGGGGATGACAGGAACGTCAGCGTCCACAGGGTGGACTCCACCTCGGGGCTCGGCTCGAACGACCGCGGCGAGAGGTTCCTCAGGATCCTCACCTCGGCGTAGGCGCGGACCATCGTGCCGAGTGCCGTTCCTTCCTTCCCAGGGCTCGCAAGGATCTTCTCGGCGACCTCCCGCTGGGTGATGAGCACGGCTCCGCGAAGCGCGGCGCGCTGTCGGATGAGCATCTGCAGGAGCGGCGCCGTAACGCTGTACGGAATGCTCCCCACCACGAGCATGCGGTTCTCGTGGGAAACGCGCCCAAGGTCGAAGCTGACGGCATCTTCCTCACACACCGAGACGTTCGACAACCCCTCGGCGGCGACTCGCTGAGAGAGCCAAGACGCCAAGCGCGGATCGATCTCGAGGCACGTAACGTGCCGCGCAACCGCAGCAACGGCTTGCGTCAGCGCGCCCAGCCCCGGTCCGATCTCGACGACGTCGCCTGCCCCGCAAGCCAGCACGGCATCGGCCACCTCGGCCGCGGCGCGAGCATCGACGAGGAAGTTCTGCCCGCGCGCCTTGCTCGGTCGGACGCCCGCGACGGACAGCGCCCGTCGGACCTCTTCCCTGCCGCGCGGTAGATCAGCCATCGACCTGCTCGAGGATCCACCTCGATAGGAGATCGACCACGCGGGGATCCACCGGTTGGTCGAGGTGCCGCAGCACGAGGCTGGGCTCCTCGGGGTGAACCCGTAGGAGGTGGTTCAGATCCTCGAGTAGGACACCCTGCACCGCGGCATTCCCGCCGGCGCGGAGCACCTCCTCAATCGCCGCGGCCTCGGAAGGCGGAACCTGGACGTCCTTGTCGCCGTTCACGGCCAGAACGGGGCAACGGACGCGGCGAAGGGTCGCCGACGGATCCTCGTTGTAGTGCTCGCGCAACCACGCGAGTCCGAGGTCCGATCCCCGTAGCTGTGCCGCGCCGGCTTCATCTAGCCACGGAAGGGCCTCGCGCAGCGCTTCGTCGCCGATGTCGGTCCACTGTCCTGTTGACGCTTTGACGAACGCGAGGTACTGGTCCTCTTGTTCGAGCGCCGCGGCAATCGCCTCTTCCGCCGCCCCGTTGAGGCGAAGCAGGGTTTCCACCTGCCACCGCGTCACGTCTGCAAGGGACTGCGCGGCGCCACAGAGCAGGACGAGTCCGCTCACCGCCTCGGACTCGGCCGCAAGCTCCGCGGCGAGGTACGCTCCCTCGCTGTGCCCGACCACGAAGACCGGAAGGTTGGTCAGGCCATCCCATGCGGTGGTCTGCTCGAGAACGCGGCGAGCGTCGTTCACGAGATCGGTCCTTGATGCCGTAGCAAGGGTCCCTTCGCTCGAGCCCACGCCCCGCTTGTCATATCGAACCGAGGCTACGCCGACACGGGCCAGCGAGTGCGCCAGCTGGCGGTAGGTTCCCGTTTCCAGTCCGGGCGCATCTCCATCTCGATCCACCGGCCCCGACCCCGCGAGAAGGAGCACGACGGCTTGGGGTTCCCCCTCGTGCGGTCGGGCGACGGTGCCGGAGAGCGACCCGGCGTCCCCGATGAACTCGACGTCCATCTCGTGCACGGCGGACGGCTCGTCGGCGGGGGGCGGGGTTGGCAAGGCGAAACCCTCGGGTAGCAGGTTCACGTCGTATCCCACCGTGTTCTGGGCACGATTCACGACCGCCACAAGCTTCCCGTCCACGGCGACCAATCCGAGCTCCGCGTCGCCGACGCTCACGGTGTAGAGGTCTCCCTCGTGTTCGCTCTCGCCAGACAAGAAGCGGACCGGCTCCGGCCCTTCCCAGTGCGCCGGGAGAGCCGACAGAATCTGAGGAACCGCCGCGACGAAGGTCGTCTCAACCCTCTCCGCCCGCAGAGCCGCCAGCAGAACGGCGTAGTGGGCGATGAGATTGTTGTCGAGAAGCGCGTACGAGGATCCCAACGACGCATCCGTTGACTGCCGCGCGACCCCGACACGGACCTCCATCCTGACGCTGCCGCTCGTCACGCTGGCGGTCACGAGTTGCGTAGGACCCGCGCCGTCCACCGCCATCTGGTATGAGGTTGGATGCAAGCCCTCATCGTACAGCGTCTGCTGAGCCAGACGGAGGGTGAGGCCCCCGGCGGTGAGCGTCGACTGCGAGATCAGGAGGTACCCCTCGCCGGGCTGGAACAGAAGGGTGTAGGTCTCGTCGAGCATCGGCCGGCCGGCCTGTTCGAGGACGAAGTGGCCGACGTCGATCACCCGTCCTTCATCGATCGGTTGGTCGGTTGGTCCCGGCTCCTGCCATCTCGGCGCGACGGCCAGGATCAGAAGCGCAAGGAGCGCGGCCAATACAAGAAAGGTCTTCGTCGTCATGCTGTCTTCCCCCCACCCATTGCGGCGTCTTGCTTCTCTGGTCTTGGAGTATACCGCGCCCTCCCTTTCCCTCTGGAAGGGGAACGGCCCGGACAGGTGTCCGGCCGGAGTCTGACAAACGGGCTCCGCCGCCGCCACGGCGGTCCGAGCGGCCTTGCGATCCCAAGGCTACGCTGCGGCGTGAACTCCCGTCGTACAAGGAGGAAGACGATGAAGAGAGCGCTTTCTGTCGCGACGCTGACCGTCCTGACGTTCCTCTCTCTCCTGTCCGTTGGATACGCGCAGGAAGCGAGCACGCCGGCGGTCCCTGACTTGTTGGAGCAGGAACTCGCGGCCATGGAGGCCGCCTTCGGCGGACTTCAGAGCTTCATGGGTGAATTGGTCACCGAGGTCAAGGTCAACATGCACGACCTGACCAACCTGAGCGCCAAGCTCGAGGAACTCAAGAATGTCGTCACCGCCGTTTCGGTGGAGATCAAGCAGGCCGAAGGCAAGATCGTCGGCCTCCGTGGAGAGGTCGATGGGCTCACCTCGCGTCAGCAGGAGCTGAGGATCCGCGTCGTGGCGCTTGAGGCCGGTCTCTCGGAGCTGGCGGCCTTCTGCGACCAGATGAAGGCGCTCCTTGACAGTCAGGGGGCGGATCTCGAAGAGCTGCAGACGCAATTCGACGCCCTGGTCGATGCCTTCGGGGCGCACATGGAAGACTACGCCGCGTTCCGCGAGCAGCTTCTCGCGGACCTCAGTGCGATGGACGAATCCTTCACCTCAAGGATTGACGGGCTCGAGTCGACGTTGACGTCCGATCTCGAGGCCCTGCGTGTCGGATTCGCCGGCGACCTCAGCGCGCTGCGCACCGAGGTCTACGATGGGTTCGATGCCCTGCAGACCGGCGTCTACGGGGAGATCGACGCATTGCGCGAAAGCCTCGCCGGCTCGGTGACGACCCTCGAGTCCTCGTTCAGCGCCGACATGACGCTCCTCGAGTCGCAGTATGGCTCGGTAGAGGCCCGGGTCCAGAGCCTTGAGGCCGAGGATGTCGGCACCTTCAAGAAGAAGGTTCTGGAACTCGAGCGGGCCATGGCGGCCGTCGCGATCAAGGTCGACAACAACCGCGCCAAACTCGAGGGATTCGATGTCGCGCTGGCCACGATGTCCTCGGACATGGTGACCCTCAAGGACGGCATTCTCGAGGCAAATCGCGAGTTGCTCGGCGAGTACGAACTACGGCTGAAGGCGGTGGAAGACAACGCCGTCTTCCTGAAGAAGCAAATCGATACGCTGTACTTCATTTCGATCGTGGGGCTCCTCGCGGGCGTCGGGGCACTGATCTGGGGCTTCATGGGGAACAGCAGCTGACCCCCCGCGACAGAGGGAGAGGACGGTCGAACGAGGGAGGCCCAAAGGCCTCCCTCGTCTCTGTTTTGCACGCGACAAGAGGAGAAGCTATAGTGAGCAACCGGCTTGAGGGGGACTCCAAGGTGGAGGGACTCGGGCAGAGACTGAAAGCGTTTCGATCGGTGAACGGGTGGAGCCAGAGCTGGACGGCCGACATCCTCGGCGTTTCTGCGCCGACTCTTGCGCGGTGGGAAGCAGGAAGCGCGGAGCCGAGCGGCGAGCACCTCCGGCGCGTCGTTCGGCTTCTCGGTCTGCGAAGCCGTGGCCGCGGACTGCCGCGCGAGCACCTCGCGATGTTGCAGTTGAGCCTCTTCCCCGAGCGCGTCCCCAGCCTCCTCGCCGGCCGATGACATGACCAAGATCAACAGGGTGGAACTCGCCGGGTTCAAGTCGTTCCGCAAGAAGACGGTCCTTCCGTTCTTCCCCGGGATGACTGCCGTCGTCGGCGAGAACGGATCGGGGAAGTCCAACCTGTTCGACGCGATCAGCTTCGTCATGGGGCGGCGATCGTCGCAACTGCGCGCCGATCGCCTGGAGCACCTGATCTTCAACGGCGGGGAGCGCTACGACGCGTCGGACGCCGCCGAGGTTACGCTCTACCTCGACAACAGCGACGCGATCTTCGACCGGTTTCTCGAGGCGGGCGAGCGCGCGGCGGAGGTTGCCATCGGCCGCCGCATCACGCGGAAGTCGTCTTCGTACACGTTGATGGGTCACAACTGCCCTCGGGCAACGATCGACGAGGTCCTCGAGGCCGCTCGGATCGACCCCGACGGCCAGCAACTCATCGCGCAAGGTCGTATTACGGACATCGTGCGCCGGACCCCGCTTCGCCGCCGGGAGATCCTCGACGAGGCCAGCGGCATCGCGGCGTACGACGAGAAGCGCAATCAGGCGATTGCCGAGCTGAAGGAAGTGAAGGGCAAGCTGAACACCCATCGCGTCGTCCTCGCCGAGCGACGGCGGCGACTTCTCGCTCTGCAGAAGGAGCGGGACGCCGCGCTGGCGCATCAGGCGCTGGTCGCCGACCAGGCGCGTCTCCGCAAGTCCATCCTGCACCAGCAGCGGGAGAAACTCGCGCAGAAGCTCCACCAAGCACAGACGGAGCGACAAGGCATGGACGCGCGGATCTCCACCCTCGAGGCTTCGGTTTCTGAACTGGATCGCGAGGTCGAGAACAAAGAGTGGGAACTCGAGGGCATGCAAGAAGACCTCTCCGGAGGCTCGCAGATCGCGCTCATCAAGGAGGTCGAGCGCCTGCGCTCGGATCTCGTGCACAAAGAGAGCGATCTGCAGTTCAAACGCCAACAAATCGCGAACATCCAGGAGATGATCGACGAGATCTCTCGCATGCGCGCCGCCGTCCCCGCCGCGGCCGCCGCCAGCGGAGTGCGAGAGAACCCTGCCGTGCAGGCGCTTCTCGATCGAAAGCGTGGCGGCGTCTACGGCACGATCGCTTCGCTTGCCGTGCCGAAGCCCGGTTACGAAACCGCCTTCGAAACGGCGGCGGGAGGGAGCCTGGGCGACCTCGTCGTCGACTCCCGTGAGACGGCGATCGACTGCATCAACTACCTCAAAGAGAAGCGGCTGGGTCGAGCGCGCATTCTTCCTCTTCGCCGTCTTGTCACGTCGCGCAAAAGCCTTGCGTCGGCCGAGGCCTTGAAGCTCCGCGGCGTGTTGGACTACGCGATCAACTTGATCGAGTTCGACGAGAAGTATCGGCGCGCGTTCGAGTACGTGCTGACCGACACCGTCGTCGCCGAGAACCTAGAAGCCGTACGCGAACTGGATGGGGTTCGCGTCGTCACGCTCGACGGCGATCTCCAGAGCAAGGGCGGCGCGCTCAGCGGCGGCTGGCGTCCCACCCCGGGGAAGAAGGAGCAACCGCAGAAGGCCAAGGACTCGTCGTTCGACGTCGCACAGCGGCGCGAGCACATCGCCAAGTTGCGCAAGGACGTGGAGCGCCTCGAGGACGAGCGCGCCGAGATGACGGCGCTGCTCGAAGAGAAAGAGAAGGACCTGGCAGCGGCACAGGAGTCGACGTCGCGCGCGAAGGGCACAGCGACGGCGCACAGCGACCGTCTCCACGAACTCCGAGAGAAGCGGAGAGAGGCTTATCAGGGACTTGAGAACCTGCGCCGCGCTCTGAGTCGCTATGAGCGCCAGGAAGCCGAGGCCCAGGCCGAACTCGAAGCGTTGGGCCCGCCAGAGGCCGGGGAGCCGACGGATCTCATCCGTGAGCCGGTGCGCGAGCTGGAACGCAGACTCGAAGAGGTAGCACGCGAGATGAAGCGCCTCGAACCGGTCAACCATCGCGCGATCGACGAGTACGCGGCCTACGAGGCCGAGTTCAACCTCTTCCGTGAGCGCGTCGACGCGCTGGAGTCCGAGAAACGCGAGATCGAGAGACTCATCGGCGAGATCGAGGAAAAGAAGCGGGTGCGGTTTCTCGAGACCCTAGAGTCCGTCGGCAAGGAGTTCGACCGGATCTTCCGGATCCTCTTCGAGGGGGGCAGCGCGTCGCTCGAGCTGGAGGTCGCCGGCGACATCTCCTCGGGACTCGTGCTGCGGGCCCATCCTCCTGAGAAGGAGCCGCATGTCTTGGATGCGCTCTCCGGGGGGGAGCAGACACTCGTCGCCACGGCCTTTGTCTTCGCGCTCCAGGAGCACCAGAAGGCGCCGTTCTTCATCCTCGACGAGATCGATGCTGCGCTCGATCTAATGAACACGAACCGCCTGTCGCGCATGCTCAGCGAGTATGCCAAGCGCATCCAGGTGATCGTTGTCTCGCACAACGAGGAAACGGTTCGCCATGCCGACCGCGCCTATGGCGTGACAATCAAGAACGGGGCATCCGAGGTTCTCGCCCTCAACCTCTAGTGGGTAGGGTAAGGAGAGGAGACGCGTGGAGACGAGCCTGCTGATCGACGCGATCCCCGTCGAGGAACTCATTGGCGAGAGCTGGGAAGGCGTACTTCGCCGGCTCACGTCGGACATGGATCCCTGGGACATCGACATCGGTCTTCTGGCAAGGCGATACCGCGATGTTCTTCAGGCTCTGCGCGACCTCGAGTTCGCTGTACCGGGGCGGATGGTGCTCACGTGCTCCGTCCTGCTTCGGATGAAGTCCGACCTTCTCCTCGAGGCCGAGACAACCGGGCGTGAAGATCTCCTCGCCGACCTGGCGGAGGAGACGGACTTCGATGTTCCGGCGGCGCCCCGTGATCCGGGGGAGTTCTCCCTCCCGGTCGTCAGGAGCCCGCGGCGCCAAGTGACGTTGGTCGATCTGCGCGAAGCCTTGGAGGGAGCCCTGAAAGTCAGCCGACGCCGCGCCGGACGGTTGATCGCGCGCGTCGAAGAAGAGGAGCACGACCCCTTCGAGGGTTTCGAGATCGGCGGCGAGGACTTCACCGACCGCCTTCACTCGCTGTTTCAGGAGATCAAACGCCTGCTTTCCGGACGGCGCGTCTTGAGCTTCTTCCGTCTCCTGTCGCGCGGCGACAAGGAGGAGCGCGTTCACCGCTTCTTCGAGATCCTGCACCTCGCGGCCGATGGGCGCATCTCCTGCACGCAGAAGGAATTCCTCGGCGACATCCAGATCCGCCTCGAGGCCGAGGGATGAGCGCCTTCCCCATCGACCGATGAGAGAGGAACAAGGCACCGACCGCGGAAACGACCTTGCGCTCGTCGAAGCCGCGCTGTTTCTTGCGTCGCGTCCCCTGAGCCGCCGCGCGCTGTCGAAGATCCTTGACGGCGTCCCGCTCGCCTACGTCGACCAGCTGCTCGAGGACCTCGGCAGCGCGTTGGTCGACTCCGGCCGCGGCGTCGAGCTGGTCGCCGAGGAAGGACGCGCTCTCCTTCGCGTCAAGCGAGAGTATGTGGATCGCGTCGCCCATCTTGCACCTCAACAGGACATCCCGCAGCCCGTCCTCAGGACGCTGGCCGTCATCGCCTACAACCACCCCGCGACGCAGGCTGACGTCGTCCGGACAAGGGGAAACAAGGCCTACGAGCACATTCACGACCTGATCGAGCGGGGTCTTGTGCGCGCCGAAGAGGAGGGGCGGACCTTGCGTCTCTCGGTGACGGAGGAGTTCCTCCGACACTTCGGCCTGAGTACAATCGACGAGTTCCGTTTCCACGTCGTGGGCCCGACCGGGGAGCCTCCGGAGGCTGCGACGCAAGGCGAGGAGGTCAGCCATGAGTAAGTGGGAGTGCACGGTGTGCGGATACATCTACGACC
The DNA here is from genome assembly GCA_040752575.1 of Candidatus Bipolaricaulota bacterium. Taxonomy (GTDB): domain Bacteria; phylum Bipolaricaulota; class Bipolaricaulia; order UBA7950; family UBA9294; genus CAIOGO01. The sequence continues at coordinate 40,305 of JBFMGK010000014.1, read as the reverse complement.
CCGAGGTCGGCGATCCGACGACCGGCGTGCCAGCCGGAACGGCCTTTGAGGATCTGCCCGGCGGATGGACGTGCCCGGATTGCGGCGCGTCGACCGACCTGTTCGAGAAGATCTAGAGCCTTCGGCGCCGCCGGCTCGGCCGGCGGTCTCTTTCTTGCAGAATCCGGACCTTCTTGGTAGGATTTTCCGCGGTGATGGCGATGTCCAAACTCGTGTATCTCGATCACAGCGCCACGACGCCCGTTGCACCGGAGGTCCTCGATGCGATGGCCGTCACATGGAGCGAGACCTACGGAAACCCGTCGAGCCTTCACTCCGCGGGGAGGGCGGCCAAACGTCTCCTCGAGGAGAGCCGGGAGTCCATCGCCTCGTCTCTCGGCGTTCGCCATGACGAGATCGTGTTCACGTCAGGAGCCACCGAGGCGGATAACTTGGCGTTGATCGGCGCGTCGCGGGCCCGAGCCGCCCGGGGAGGCCACATCGTCGCCTCGAACATCGAGCACCATGCCGTTCTGCATGCTCTGGACGCCCTCCGCCGCGAGGGCGTCGAGTCCACCCTGGTCGAGGTCGACGAGTTCGGCCGCGTGGATCCGGCAGCCGTCGCCGCCGCGCTTCGTCCCGACACGTTCCTCGTCTCGATCCTCGCCGGATCCAACGAGGTAGGAACCCTCCAACCGATCGAGGAGATCGGGGCGCTGTGCCAGAAGCGCGGCGTTCTTTTCCACACCGATGCCGTGCAGGCCCTCGGCAAGGTGTCCCTGCCGCTCGACGGCGTCAGCCTCCTCTCGGCGTCGGCGCACAAGCTTCACGGGCCGAAGGGAATCGGGTTCCTGTGGATCCGCAAGGGCACGCGCCTCGCTCCCCTGATCCACGGGGGAGGACACGAACGCGGAGTCCGCAGCGGCACGGAGAACGTCCCGGGGGCGGTCGGCTTTGCCGCCGCGCTGCGCCTCGCGTTCGCCGAGAAAGACCAGGTCGTCCCGCGGATGGTTCGGCTGCGCGGGCGCCTACTGCGCGAGGTTCTCCAGATCCCCGGCACGCGTCTCAACGGCCACCCCAGCGAAAGCCTTCCCCACATTGCGAACTTCAGCTTCGCGGCCCTCGAGGGCGAGAGCCTGATTATGCGCCTCGACGAGGCAGGCATCGCCGCCTCGACCGGGTCGGCATGTTCGTCGCCCAACCTCGAACCGAGCCACGTGCTTCTCGCGCTTCGAGTGCCGATCTCGATGGCCCATGGAAGCCTCCGCATCAGCACCGGTCGGCAGACCACCGACGAGGACATCGACCACCTCCTCGAGGTTCTGCCCCACGCGGTGTCGGAACTCCGGGCGATGTCGCCCTTCAAGGTAGGTGAGTAGTCGTGTACACGGAAAAGGTCGTCGAGCATTTTCGGCACCCCCACAACATGGGGAAGCTCGCGGACTTCTCGGCTGTCGGAAAGGTGGGCAACATCGTCTGTGGCGACGTCCTATGGCTCTACATCCGCGTCGACAAGGACGAGGAAGGGCGGGAGATCCTCGCTGACGTCTCGTGGGAGACCTTCGGCTGCACGGCAGCCATTGCCACCTCCTCGATGGTGTCGGATCTGGCGAAGGGGAAAACGCTCGAACAAGCCATCGAGATCACGAACCGCGACGTCGCGACGGAACTCGGCGGGCTTCCGCCCGTGAAGATGCACTGCTCGGCCCTCGCCGCCGAGGCTCTCGGCGAGGCCGTCTACGACTATCTCGTCAAGCAGGGCCGTCCCATCCCCGAGCGTCTGCGCCTGCGCCACGAGCACATTCAGAAGGACGTCGCGGCCCTCGAGAAGCGTTACGCGGCGTTTCTCGGAGCCGACGAGCAAGCCAAGGGCAGTCCAGGCTGCGGATCGTGCACCTGACCAAGAGGGCAAGCTACGGGCTGATCGCCGCGGTTGAACTTGCGCGCGCCGCACCGGGAGAGCCGGTGTCGGCGGCGTGGATTGCCGAGCGTTATGGCCTCCCCGCTCCGTTCATCGAGAAGATCCTGCGCCGCCTGCGCCAAACCGGCGTCGTCACGTCTCGCCAAGGCCGTGGAGGAGGCTATGCGCTCGCGGAGCCCCCAGCGGCACTCTCGGTCCGCCGCGTTCTGGAGGCGCTGGGCGAACGGCTGGACCTCGTGGACTGTCTGGGCACCCTCCCCGCATGTCATCTCGCGGGCGCGTGTCCGACGCAGGACGCCTGGCGGGACCTCAACGAACGGTTCCGCGGGCTCCTCGACACGCTGTCGCTCGCCGACCTTGGACGCCGCGCGACGTGTCAACCTCCTCGACGGGCCCTGTGAAGCGACGCCTCTCGGTGATGCGCATTACCGACGAGGCTGGGAGGTTGTGCTATAGTCGCCACGAAAGAGAACCCCCTCATCTTTTTCACCACCCGGAGAGGGCGGCCCGGCGACAAGCTAGGCCGCCCTTCACCATTCCAGGCTGGATGCCGTCTCGAGGCGTCTCAGAAGAAGCGGACGACGTAGTGGTAGTAGAAGTAGAAGACGGGCAGCGCAAACAGGAGCCCGTCCAGGCGATCGAGCGCGCCGCCGTGACCGGGAAGGAACGCCCCCGAATCCTTGACGTCGACCGCCCGCTTGAGTTTGGACTCGAAGACGTCTCCGAGTTGCGCCGCCGCGGACACGAGCAGCGACGACACGAGGAGGTGTGGGAAGCCCTTTCCAAAGGCGAACTCCCGCCACACGGGGGACAACGAGGCCCCGACGCAGGCGCCGACCAGAGCGAAGGCCACGCCTCCCGCGACGCCCTCCCACGTTTTGCCCGGGCTCACCGTCGGAAATGCCTTGTGCTTGCCGAGGGCACTGCCGATGAAGAACGCGCCGCTGTCGTACCCCCAGACGGTCAGGAGGACGACCGCCGCGTGGACGACACCCACGTGAGGCGCCTGTCCGATCCCGCCCTGGTAGATCAGGTAGAAGTAGTGAAGTAGCCAAGGGATATAGAGCAGGCCGAACATCCCTGCGACAGCCTGCAGGAAGCCCGTGCGGTGAGGCTGAACGCCCAAGTAGCGCAAAACCTGGTAGGCCATCGCCACGAGCAGGGCCACCTCGGCGTAGCGACCTCCCGCGACCAAGACACTCAGGGTCAGTGCGGGAATCCAGACCAGGAACTCCGGTGCGGCCAGGGGGATCCCGAGCTTCGCCATCAGTTGGAGGTATTCGACGGCGCACGGCCAAGCGACCGCAAGAATGAGACCGCCTGCAATCCACCGCACATCGAAGCGCGCACCGAGGTAGAGCGTCCCAAACACGACCGCCATCCCGAGAATCCCGCTCGCAACCCGCTTCATCAGATTCACGACGCCTCGCCTTCCCGTCGGCCGAACCGCCGGTGACGCCGCTGGTAGTCCTCGATCACGGCCAACAGCTGCGCCGGGGTGAAGTCGGGCCACAAGGTCTCGGGAAAGGCCAGCTCGGCATAGGCAGACTGCCAAAGGAGGAAGTTCGACAGCCGCATTTCGCCGCTCGTTCGGAGGATAAGGTCCGGGTCGGGGAGCTCGGAGGTCGCGAGCCGCGCAGCAAGAACGGCCTCGTCGATCGCATCGCATGACAGACGACCGGCAACGGCGTCCTGCGCGGCGCGGCGCGCAGCCTCCGCGATCTCGTCCCGGCTTCCGTAGCCCAACGCCACGGTGAGCCCTAGGCCCATTCCACCTTTGGTCTGTTCCATCGCCCGCCGCACGAGCGATTGCAGCTCGCCGGGCAGCCTGCGGACGTCGCCGATGACGCGAAGCCGGATCCCCGCATCGCGGAACTCCGGAAGCTTTTCCTCGATGAACCGCGCCAAGAGGTCCATCAGGTCGTCGACCTCGGTCCTGGGGCGTTGCCAGTTCTCCGACGAAAAGGCAAACAGGGTAAGAAACGGGATGTCCAGCCTAGAGGACACGAACCGGATGAGCCGCTCTGCTGCGTGTGCGCCGGCCTGGTGCCCCGCAGCCGGCGGAAGGCCCCGCGCCGAGGCCCAGCGTCCGTTGCCATCCATGATGATCGCGACGTGGCGCGGCAGGGCTCCCGCTTTCACCCGGCACAACAGCGTGCTCATCGGCCTCCCATTGCCCGGCGTGCCTCCGCCACCACCGTGAGCGATCCCGCCACCACGACGGTGTCCGTCGGTCGAGCGTGCTGCACCGCGTAGGACACAGCTCTGTCGACGGGATCATAGCACACGCCATCGATTCCCGTCCGGCGCACGACCGCCCGGAGCTCCCCGGGAGGGAGAGCCCGGGGACTCGCCGACGCCGTGAGCACGAGGTGGGCAAAGTGCGGCCCCAAAACCCGCACGATGCCCTCGGCATCCTTGTCCTTCAGCACGCCCAGGACGAGGATGCGCCGCGCTCGTCGCGGCTCGTGGGCGACGACCGCCCGGCGAAGCGCCTTGGCCCCGTCCACGTTGTGCGCGCCGTCGAGGATGATCGTGGGGCGTTCCCTCAGAATCTCGAATCGTCCGGGCCACCGCACCGCGGCCAATCCGGCGCTCACGGCGTCGTTGGTCAGGGTCCAACCCCGTTCCCGCAACAGAAGGACGCCTTCGAGAGCGATCTCGAGGTTCTCCCGCTGGTAGGCTCCAGCGAGCGGCAGAAGGACCAACGCCGGCAGGTCGGCACCAGCGACGCCGTAGGCGACGCCCGCGGACCCAGCGGAACGCGCCGTACAACGGACTCGTTCGACGCGGCGAAGCGGTGCGGCAGTCTCGGCGCAGACGCTCTCGACGACGCGAGATACCGCAGCATCCGCCGCTCCGAGCAGGAGGGGGATGCCTCGCTTGGCGATCCCCGCCTTCTCCCAGGCGATTGCAGCGGTCGTTGTGCCCAAGAGATCGGTGTGGTCGAGCGCCACGCGCGTCACGACGCACAGCTCGGGCCGCACGACGTTGGTCGCATCGAAGCGGCCGCCCAGCCCCACCTCGACGACCGCCACGTCGACGGACTGCCTTTGGAAGAAGCCAAACCCCAAGGCCGTGATCGCCTCGAACTGGCTTGGAGCGTCGGCAGCCGAAAGAATCGGGCGCTCGAGGTCCTCCGCCAGGGAGGCAAACTCCTCCTCGGAGATCCATCGACCCTGGACGGTGATCCGATCGCGGAAGTCCTCGACGTCGGGAGACGTGTAACGGCCGACACGGTACCCCGCGGCCCGGAGAATGCTCTCCAACATCGCGACGACGGAGCCCTTCCCATTCGTCCCCGTGACGTGAACGGCCGGGAACGCCCGCTCGGGGCTTCCCAGAGACTCGAGCAGTCGCTGCACGCGAGAGAGCCCGGGCTTAACGAGGAAACGAGGCAGGCCGTCGAGTAGCGCCCGCGCCTCGCCGTAGTCCATCTAGCCCCCGAGCGAGCGGAGGTTCGCCTCGAGGCGATCCTGCTTCTTGCGGAGTTCTTCCCGCTTCGCGCGCTCCTTCTCGACGACGTCCTCGGGAGCGCGCGCGAGGAATTGCTCGTTGCCAAGCTTCGCCTCGGCGCGTGCCAGTTCGGCATTCACGGCCGCCAACTCCTTCTGGATGCGCGTCTTCTCCGCATCGAGGTCGATGACGCCTGCCAGCGGGACGTACATTTCCAGGTCGTGCAGCACGACGCGCGCTGATCCCTTGGGAGCTTGAGCGTCAGACGACGTCTCCATCCTGACAGGCCCGGTCATGCCGGAACACTCCCTGAGCCGCTCGAGCACGGGCCGAAGGGCACCTTCGGGATCGGCCTTGACGATGGCCCGCAGCTCGACGGACGCGGGGACATTCCACTCCGCCCTCACCGAACGCAGTCCGCCGGTCATGCCCTGGAACATGCTCATGGCCCACGCGTCGCCGGGGTCTGGGTTCTGCGGCCTGGCGCATGGGTACTCGGCAACGCACACGGAACGGGGATCCTCGCCAAGCGCTTGCCAGATCTCCTCGGTGATGAACGGGACGAAGGGATGAAGCAGCTTGGTCATCTCCCGCAAGAGGTGGCATAACAGCCCGCGGACCTTGTCATCGCCGGCTGCGAGCCGCGGCTTGGCCATCTCGACGTACCAGTCGCAGACGTCATGCCACGTGAAGGCATAGAGCGCTTCCACGGCCAAGTGAAAGCTGTACTCCTCCAGGTTCTTCCTCACGATCTCCGTCGTCTCGGACAGACGCCTCAGGATGTAGCGGTCCTCGAACCGCGTGACCTCACAAGGCAACTCCGGTCGCTCGTCGCCGAGGTGCATGAGGATGAAGCGCGCCATGTTCCAGATCTTGTTGAGGAAGTTGCGACCCTCGGTCAGATCGCCCCAGGGCATGCGGACGGTTCGGCCCTTGCCCGTCGTTCGCGCCATCGCGAGCCGCAGCGCGTCGGCCCCATACTCGCCAATCAGGTCGATCGGGTCGACGCTGTTCCCTTTGGACTTCGACATCTTCTGGCCCCGCTCGTCGACGAAGAGCGGCGTGATGTACACCGTCCGAAAAGGAACCTCGCCCGTGAAGTAGAGCGACGCCATCACCATTCGCGACACCCAGAAGAAAAGGATGTCAAACCCGGTCAGCAAGAACGACGTCGGGAAGAAAGCCTTGAGGTCGTCGGTCTCCTCGGGCCAACCCATCACCGAGAAAGGCCACAGCCACGACGAGAACCAGGTATCCAAGACGTCCTCGTCCTGGCGAAGCTCAACGCTCCGGCCGTAGTGCTCGTCAGCACGCACACTCGCCTCGGCTTCGGTCTCGGCCACGAACTCGCGCCCGTCAGGTCCATACCACACGGGGATTCGGTGCCCCCACCACAACTGCCGCGAAATGCACCAGTCGCGGATGTTCTCCAGCCAGTCGAAGTAGAGCTTGGTCCATCGCTCGGGAACGAATTGGATACGGCCGTCCTTCACCGCGGCAATTGCCTTGTCGGCCAAAGGCTTCATCCTTGCGAACCATTGCGTCGAGAGAAGCGGCTCAACGACGGCATCGCAACGCTCGCAGTGCCCCACAGAGTGACGATACGGCTCGATCCTCTCCAGCGCCCCGTCGGCCTGGAGCCGCTCGAGAACGGCCTTCCGCGCCGCCTCGCGCTCCATCCCCTGGAACGGCCCGGCGGCGGCATTCAGGGTCCCGTCCCCGTTCAGGATGTTGATCGACTCGAGCCCTTCCTTTCGGCCGATCTCGAAGTCGACCGGATCGTGGCCCGGCGTCACCTTGAGGGTTCCCGTTCCGAACTCGGGATCCACCGCCTCCGACCCGACAATCGGCAGCCGGCGGCCAAGGATCGGCAGGATCGCGTAGGAGCCGATCAGGCCGTTGTGACGCTCGTCGCCGGGGTGCACGGCGATCGCCGTGTCGCCGAGCATGGTCTCCGGACGCGTCGTGGCAATCGTGAGGTGGCCACCCTTTTCGAGCGGATAGCGGAGGAAGTACAGCGCGCCGTCCTCGTCCTGGTGGTCGACCTCCAGGTCGGACAACGCCGTCCGGCAGCGCGGGCACCAGTTCACGAGGTACTCGCCTCGGTAGACCAGACCGTCCTCGTAGAGGCGCACGAACACGTGGCGCACGGCCTTGGACAGCCCCTCGTCGAGCGTGAAGCGCAGTCGCGACCAGTCGCACGAGCATCCGAGAGCTTTCAGTTGGTCGATGATCTCGGAGCCGTATTTTGCTTTCCAATCCCACACCCTCGCCACGAACGCGTCGCGCCCCAACTCGTGCCGGGTCGTCCCCTGCCGAGCGAGGTCCTTCTCCACCACGTTCTGCGTCGCGATCCCGGCGTGGTCTGTGCCCGGAAACCAGCACGCCTCGTCCCCGAGCATGCGGTGATAGCGGATCACGACGTCCTGGAGCGTGTTGTTCAGCGCGTGCCCCATGTGAAGGCGGCCCGTCACGTTGGGCGGAGGAATGACGATCGAGAACGGAACCTTGCGAACGACGCCGACCGACGCCCGGAAGAAGTCCCCTTCCTCCCAGAAGCGGTAGTTCTTCGCTTCCACGTCCGCCGGCTGATACCGTTTCGTCAGTTCCATCTCGACCTCCGTACGATGGGTTTCGCGGCGAAGGGTTCGTGCGGGTCGCCGCCGCCCGCGGCGATTCCGCGAGATGCGGGACCGCCAGACGGGTTAGGTCCAGACCCCCAGGGTCATCGGGTAGCCGTGAAGCTCACACGGCTCGAAGAACAGCGCCAGCTCGCGCTGCGCCGAAGCCAACGAGTCGGACCCGTGGACCAGGTTCATCGTCAGGTTCAGCCCAAAGTCGCCGCGAATCGTCCCTGACCCGGCTTTCTGGGGATTCGTCACGCCCATCAGATTCCGGACCACCTCCACCGCATTGTCGCCTTCCACCGCCAAGGCTACGACGGGGGACGAGGTGATGAACGCGAGGAGCTCAGGGTAGAACGGCTTCTCGAGGTGCTCGGCGTAGTGCCGTGCCGCCAGGGCCTCGTCGATCTGGAGCATCTTCAGCCCCGCGATCTTCAGCCCCTTCTCCTCGAAGCGGGAGATGATCCGCCCGATGAGCCCTCGTTGGACGGCATCGGGCTTACACAGAACGAGCGTTCGCTGCACAGACATGGTGACTCCTCCTACGACCGGCGGACGTAGCGTCCCCCGTCGGCCTCCACGATGAGATCCTCGAGCTGGAGCAGGAGAAGGACGTGTGACGCTTCGGTGGGCGAAAGGTCCGCGCGGGCAATGATATCGTCGATGTGGACCGGTTCAAGGCCAAGGAGCTCGTAGACGCGGCGCTCGCGCTCGCCGAGGCCGGCGTCGTGCGCCGCAGCCGCCTCGACTTCGCGGTGAGCCATCCCCCGCAGGTCCGGGAACTCCTCGAGCACGTCTTCAACCCCCTCCACGAGCTTGGCTCCTTGGCGAAGGAGACCGTTCGAGCCCAAGGAGGCCTGCGTGGTGATGTTCCCCGGCACGGCGAATACCTCGCGGCCTTGCTCGAGCGCAAGCCGCGCCGTGATCAGCGACCCGCTCCGCTCGGGCGCCTGGACCACAACGACTCCGCGACACAGACCCGCGAGGATCCTGTTGCGCTGCGGAAACGTCCACTTCGCAGGCTTCGTCCCCAGAGGGTACTCGCTGAGCGCTGTTCCTTCGGACGCCACGCGATCGAACAGCGGGTGATTCCGCTTCGGATAGGGGACGTCGAGGCCGCAACCGAGCACGGCAACCGTGTGGCCGCCGACGTCGAGGGTCGCCTGATGGGCTGCCGTATCGATGCCCGCCGCCATGCCGCTTACGACGATCACGCCCTTCATCGCGAGCTGACTCGCCAAGCGGGCGGCCACGACCTTTCCGTATTGCGTGCCGCGCCGCGTTCCCACGATGCCCACGGTGAGTTGCGTGTCGATCGGGAGCCGGCCGCGCGCGTACAAGACGAGCGGCGGATCGTCGATCTCGCGCAACAGCGAAGGGTAGGCAGCATCGACCAGCGTTACGATCTGGATCGCCGCTCGCTCAGCGGCCTCGAGTTCGCGGTCCACGACGTCCGCCGTCCGCCCCGCGGCGATCGCCTCGCCCAGCACCGACGAGCCAAAAGCCTCCGAGAGACGGCTTGCCGGAGCGTTCCAGATCGCCTGGAACGATTCGAAGGAGGTCAGGAGCCGCCTCGCTCGCTTGGGCGTGAGCTGCGGGATGCAGTTCAGGCCGATAAGACAATCCCTTTCCGTGCTGTGCATTGCGCAAGAGCCTAGGATCCCTGTCGTCGAAGATCAACCACGGACGCCATTGTGCTCGACGACCGCCGTCCTCGCCATTCGCCGGGCTCAGCCAGCCCACGCCCCAGGGTGACCGCAACGCCCATCGCGCAGCCCAGAGCCAGCCGACGGCAACCGCCATCCAGAGGCCGGCACGTCGGTCGACGGGCATGGCCGACCCCGGGATCCGCGCCGCCCCCAGGGCTACGGTCCGCAGCGCGAAGAGGAGGAGCGCCAGCACGCGGTTCGCAAGCCACCCGAGACCCGGAACCGGAGCGAGGGCCATCGCCACAAGCCCCATCCATAGGCCGGCAGCCGAGATCGGCACCGCGAGGACACTCGAGAGAACCGACCACGGGTACAGGCGCCCCAGCTGGAGCGCGAGAAGCGGGGCTGCCCCGGCCTGCGCAGCGAGCGACGCGCAGAGGAGCCCGCGTACGACGGCAGACACCGCGCCAAGCCGCGTGGAGCTTCGTCGCCCGCGCCGAGCGCTCGACCCGAAGACCACGAGGCCTGCCGTCGCGCAGACGCTCAAGCCAAACCCAAGATCGAGGACATCGCTGGGCTGGATCGCCAGAAGAACAGACGCGGCAACCGCCAGGGCGTTCAACGGGCGAACCGACCGCCGGAGGATCAGCCCTCGGTCGGCCAGCAGCCGACCGAGGGCCACAGCGAGAAACAGGAGGGCTGCACGCGAAAGGCTCACCCACGGACCGATGATCCACACGGACCCGAGGACGAACAGGGCCAGGACGAGGGTCGAGGTCGTCGCTCGCGCCCCGACCCGCCGGAGGATCGCCCAGACCCCGGCAAGCAGGATCGTGAGGTGCATCCCGGAGACTGCCAGGACGTGCGTGAGTCCGCTCTCGGCGAACGCATCCTCGACATCGCGCGGAAGCGCGAAGCGATCTCCAAAGACAAGGCTCTGTGCCATCGCAAACTCGTCGGGAGACAGACGCTCCTCGAGCGTCGCGAGACAAGCTTGGCGTATCGCGTCTCCCGTGCGCCGGATCCCAGGACGCGCCTCGCGCGTCTCGAGCCGTGCTTCGTCCGCCGCGAACGTCGCGAACACCCCTTGCCGTGCGAGATAGGCCCCGTAGTCGAACCCGTCGAACACCCCCGGATCCTGGGCCCGCCCCGTAAGTCGAAGGACGTCGCCGAAACGAACCCGGCCCGCTTGCGGTGGGGCGCGGTACCACGTCACGAGAAGCGCGCCGGGAAGCGACTGCGGCTGCAGAACGAAACGGATGCCGCGAGGTCCGAGGCTCGGATACGACACGACGGTCCCCACGACCTCGCGAAGACCCGCCGTACGCATGGCCAGCCATGTCGGGGGTTGCGATTCGACGGAAGCGCGCCACACGCCCAGCGCACAGACGCACAGGATCCAAAGCATCCACCGAGCCCGGCGCCGTAGGAGCGCGCCAACGGCGAGGAGCACTCCAGCCGACGCCAGAGACTCGATCGGCGCGCAAACGTCTAGCAACAAGGACGCTGCGGCGCCGGCGCCGAACGCGACACAGAGGGCGCAGCTTGCATAGCGCATCTTTCCATCCTGTATCTTATCTTAGCCGCATTTGCCGACCTACGCCCAGCGGCGTAAGATGTGGCGTGTTCTTTGACATGGGGGTGACTGGCATCGACGGAGCGGTCAAACGAAGGCTGCAGGCGGAGCTTCGCTGTCTCCCTAAACCGGCGAACCAAACAACAACTGCGAACACAACGACTGCGACCTACGCATTCGCTGTTCCTTCCCTTAACTAGGGAAGGCCGTCTGTTGGGGCTTCCCGCGGGCTCCTTCTAGGCGTCGACTAGCGGGTCTGCCGTGTAGTGGCGCTTCCCCACGCACGGCGAAACTCTGGAAGCTGGAACCCGATCATCCCGCTCGTGGGAGGATGAGGTTCGAGATCAAATCGCGAGCCTAAGCCTGTAGACGCCGACCGGCGATCGTTTCGGACGCGGGTTCGACTCCCGCCACCTCCACCAGGCAAGCGGCTGATCCTGGATCGGCCGCTTGCTCTTCTCTCGTCCGTCGAAGTTGTCGACGAAACCCGTCCTCTCGCGGAAGCCCACGCAGCACCCAACACGAGGCGGACACACGGCCTTGCTCCGCTCGGTGGGTCCAACAAAAATGCTTGGACGAGACCGGGTGATAGAGAGGGGCCATGGCAAACAAGATGGGGTTCGACGCGACCATCGATCGACGAGGCACTGACAGCACCAAGTGGAGTTCCTTCGACGAAGACATTCTCCCGATGTGGATCGCGGACATGGACTTCCGCTGCCCGCCTGTCATCGTCGACGCCCTCAAGCGTCGCGTCGAGCACGGCGTGTTCGGCTACACCGTAGAGCCGAAAGAGCTTCGTCCGCGCCTCGTCGACTACCTCGCGCGCCACTTCGCGTGGGAAGTCGAGCCCGAGGCGTTCGTGTTTCTCCCTAGCGTCGTCGTGGGCTTCAACCTCGCCTGCCAGGCCGTCACCCACCCGGGGGACGGCGTGATCGTGCAGCCGCCCGTCTACTACCCGATCCTCGCCGCGCCGAAGAACGCGCGCGCCGAGTCTCTCCATTGTCCCCTGTCGCGTTCGGCGAACGGCCGTTACGAGATCGACTTCGATCGGTTTGCGGCGACCATCACGGATCGCACGCGGCTGTTCATGCAATGCAACCCCCACAACCCCGTGGGGCGCAGCTTCTCCGAGGAAGAGCTCGAGCGGCTCGCGGATCTCGCCCTCGCGCACAATCTGCTCGTCTGCTCCGACGAGATTCACGCCGGGTTCGTGTACGACGGGCGCCGGCATGTCCCCATCGCGTCGCTCGGGCCCGAGATCGAGGCTCGCACGATCACCTTGACCGCCCCTTCGAAGGCGTTCAACATCGCGGGCCTCCACTTCGCAGCCGCCATCATCCCGAACAAGGACCTGCGCGAGCGTTTCGTCCAGGCCAAGCGAGGCCTCGTTCCGTCGGTCAGTGCGCTCGGGTACGTCGGCGCGCTCGCGGCCTACCGCGACGGCGACGACTGGTTTGCCGAGCTCTTTGCGTACGTCCAGGGCAATCGAGATCTCCTGCTCGAGTACCTCCGCACGGAGATGCCCGAGATCGGCGTCGGACCGACCGAGGCGACATATCTGGCGTGGCTCGACTGCCGGAATGCGGGCATTCCGGGCGACCCCTACGAGTTCTTCCTTCGGGAAGCTCACGTGGCGACGATCCCGGGGGCGATCTTCGGGCCCCAAGGGGAGGGATTCGTACGCTTCAATTTCGCGTGCCCGCGGGGCATGCTTCTCGAGGGGCTTGACCGAATGCGCGCCGCACTGCACGAGTGGCAGGACCGTCCGACGCATGACCTCGTCGACGAGGCCGCCGCCACCGCCTGGCACGCCTCCCGCGTCGCCGGATAAACTCCTCCCATCCCTTTCGGCGGAGATCGCTTTGCCATGGAACGCACCGTCCTTCATGTGCAGCAGATCGTCAAGGACTTCGACAGCGTCCGCGCTGTCGACGGCATCAGCCTCGAAGCGCATCGCGGCGAGATCCTCGGTTTCCTCGGGCCCAACGGCGCCGGGAAGACCACAACCATCCGCATCATCCTCGGGATCCTGACGCCCGACTCCGGCGACGTCTCCATCCAGATCGGAGACCTCCCCCGTCGGTACGCAAAGGAGCGCACCGGCTACCTACCCGAGGAGCGCGGGCTCTATCCAGACGCCAGGGTTGTCGACGCGCTGGTCTATCTCGCAGAGCTGAAGGGCCTCGGGCGCGCGGAAGCCCGCCAGCGCGTGCTCAACTGGCTTGGACGGTTCGACCTCACTCCCTGGGCGAACCGGAAGATCGAGAAGCTCTCCAAGGGCATGCAGCAGAAGGTGCAGTTCATCGCCTCGGTGACCCACAAACCGGATTTGCTCGTCCTCGACGAGCCGTTTTCCGGCCTCGATCCGATCCACCAAGACCTGTTGAAGGAGGTCATCCGCGAGTTACGCGACGAGGGCGCGGCCATCCTCCTCTCGGCGCACCAGATGAGTCAGGTCGAGGAGCTGTGCGACCGGATCTTCCTCATTCACCGCGGACGGCGGGTGCTCTACGGGACGCTCGACGAGATCAAAGCCGAAGACGGGGAGCACGTCGCGCGGATCCGCTTTGACGGTCCGCCGGACGCCGTGCGGACGCTGCCGGGGACCCTCGACGTCGCGGTCGACGTTGATCGCGCCTCGATGCGTCTTGCGCGCGGCGTCTCGCCGGACGCCTTCGTGCGCTCTCTGCCTTCGGAGATCTGCGTACGCGAGATCTCCGTCACGCGCCCGCCGCTCCACGACATCTTTGTCCGAACCGTGGCCGGGAGGGGCGATGCGAATCGGTAGAACGACGCGTTGGGAGATTACTCGCGCGCTGCGCAGCAAGCAGTACCTGGTGATGACGCTGCTCATCCCCGCGTTGGCCGCGGCCGGGATCGTTGCCGCGACCGCCGGCGAGGCGCGGGCGGCACTCCGCGAGCCCCCTCCCCCGTACCTGATCGGCGTAATCCTGGCGATGATCCTGTTCATCGGCGCGTTCATGTCGGGCGTGATGGTTCTCTACAGCGTGGTCAAAGAGAAGCAGAACCGCGTCGTCGAGATCATCCTGTCAAGCGTCTCGGCCACCGAGATGATGGTCGGCAAAGTGCTCGGACAGGGCGCCGCGGGGCTGTTGCAGGTGTCATTCTGGGTCGCCTGCGCCTACGCCATCGCGTCGCGCTTCGCACCGGTTTCGCTTGCCGAGTTGGAGCTCGTGCACTGGGTGACCTACCCGCTGTACTTCACGTTGGGCTACCTGTTCATCGCCTCGCTGTACGCAGCGGTCGGCGCCGCGATGAAGGACATCCAATCCGGCGGTGCTTCGGGACTGGTCGGTCTGGTTCCCTACGCGCCGATTCTCTTCGCCCAGATCATCATCACGCAGCCGGAGAGCCTGCTCGTGCGGCTCGCGGGGTTCTTCCCCCCGTTTGTGCCCTCCGTGATGATGTTCCGAATCGGCGCCGTTCCTTTGGTGTCCAACGGCCTGCGACAGGTTCCCGCGTGGGAGATCGCCTTGAGCTTCGCGTCGCTGCTCCTCGGCGTCGTGGCCATGATGCGGTTCGCCGCACGCATCTTCGAGACGGGCCTTCTCATGTACGGAAAGTCACCGTCTGTGCGCGAGCTCTGGCGCTGGGGCCTGCGGCGTCGACGCTAACGGCGACCGCTGCGGCGAAGCGCCGCGAGCTTCTCGAGGAACTGCTCTGCCTCTTCGCGGCCGATCTGCCGTTCGGTGAACGAGAACGAACGCCCGCCGGGCAGTTCGATCGTGAGCTTCCCGTCCGCCACCGTCGCCGCGATGTCGTCGAGTCCGTGTTCCAGCGCGCTTCCGCCGAAGCGGCGCACGGCCTCGATCCAGCGGGGCATCTCGCGCTCCAGCCGTTCAGAGAGCTTCTGCCGCAACGCGGCGCCGGGAGCGCCACGCTGGTCGAGCGCCGCGAGCTTCTGCTTCATGGTCTCGATCGTCTCGGCCATCGGCTTGGCAAACTCGAAGATCAGCTTCCGATCGCCCGTAAGAACCACATCGAGGCTGCTGTCCGAGAGCGAGAGCTTCGCCGCTTCGTCTCTCCACACGAGTTCGTAAAGCCGGGCCGATCCGAGTCCTTTGAGCCGTTGAAGGCCCAGGTCGCGGTAGACAAGGTCCGAGCACTCCTGCGTCGCCTCTCGAACGTCGGGTGCGACGATGATCTGGCAGCCCTTTGCGACGTCAGCCAAGCGCTTGGCCATGTTGACCGAGTGGCCGAACAGGTCGCCCTGCGTCTCCAGGACCGAGCCCCACGTCACGCCGAACCCAGCGCTCATCGGCTCGTCCTCGTGTGCCTCGTTGTAGTGGGACAGCGCGCGCTGCGTTCCCGTCGCGGCACGGACTGCGCCCTCGGCAGACGGGAAGGCGACCATCACGCCATCGCCGAAGGTCTTCACGAGTCTCCCGTCGTACGGTGGCAGTTCGGCCCGCACGAAATCGGCAAACGCCTCCGCGACGCGCAACGCTGCACGGTCTCCGCGTGCAGCGGTGTACGACGTGAATCCCCGCAGATCCCCAAAGGCGACGGCCGTCTCTCGCTCGTCCAAGGAAGCCCTCCAACGAGCGATTGTACACGCAGACCGCAGCAAGAGAGCCGGTGGGCGGCAACCTCACGGCCGCCGCCCACGGGCCTATCGGCTGATGAACACGGTCCCTTGGGCGCGGAACCCGTCGGCCCCCGAAGCCGCTTCCACGAAGTAGATGTACGCGCCGTTCGCCAGAAGCTCGCCGCGCGACGAGCGCCCGTCCCACGTCACGGAGAGGACGCTCTCGGACGTCGCCGCCCAGACCTGGTGCCCGCTGAGATCGTAGACCCAGACAGAGAAGACGTCGGCCAGTCCTTCTCCGACGAAACCGAAGATCGTCTCGTCTGAGAAGGGACTCGGCGAGGTCGTGAATCGCTCGATGCGGAGCGTCGCCGCGACGACACGTATCGTTGCCGAACTGGTGTCCGTGGGGTCGGTCGGATCCGTATAGATCGCCGTCATTACGCTCCCCACGCCGGCAAGCGGCAGTTCCTCGGTGATGAAGACGCCCGCCTCGCCGCCCTGAAGCGGCGAGAGCGCGACCTTGCGCCCGTCGATCTCGACCGCGTCCGGCACGGTGCCGGCGCCGATGAGCGTCTCGTCGTCGACGCGTACGTAGGCCAGTTCGCCCTCCATGTACGCCGCGACGGGTGCGCCCGTCCTGTCGACAAACTGCGTCGTCGACCGTCCGACCGGGCCGGCGCCGCCGATCGACACCTTGACAGCCGCCCAGGCCACATCCGAGTGGTTCGACGGATCTTGGTACGCTGCGAGAATCGTATCGCCCGGCAAGACGCCGAGCGTCGGGACGCAAGCGTGCTGGCTCACGAGGTCGATGCAGATGGCACTCACGAATTCTCCGCTGTCGGAACCGGTCTCAAGGAGATCGGCTGCCGCCCATCGTCCGTTGCGCGGGTTGAGCACGTAGAGCTTGCCCCACGTGCCGTTGTCCGCGATGTTCGTGTCGCCCAGGAGCGCGTTGACGAGGTGCGTCTCGGCGTCGAAGTACCCGCAATCGTCGTGGTTGGCGGCGAGGTTCATCGGACCGAACGGGATGTTTTGGCCACCGCCCGCGCTGCCGTCCCAGAACGCCGCGATGCGCTCGCGGCGCTGTCGGTCTTCGTTCTGGTCGGGGTCGATGACCTGCACGAAGATGCAGTCGCTGTTGGCGTACCCTGCCACCGGGTTACCCAAACGATCGAGAAACCTAAGGTTCAGCGTCTCGCCGTCGTAGACCTGCGTGTCGCCCACTTCGAAGACGGCAAACGACACGTCGTTGGCGACGCGCGCCGCCTGAATCTGCGGCGGGAAGGACGTCGCCGTGTCCTGATCGCCCAGACCTTCCAGCGCACCTTCGGCGTAGACGACGTCGTTGTAGCGCGCGTAGATGGAGTCTTCGTTGAAGGCCTCCAGCGTCCAGTTGTCCAGTTGGAGCGAGTACCCGCCATCGAGTCCCGGATCGCCCACGCCCAACGCGTCCCAGACCGAGACAAGTTCCATCCCCGTGTTCGTGAAGAAGACGGGCGAGTTGCTCGACAGCTCGTCCAGGATGAGCCACTCCACGTCGTCGACCTCGTGCGGGTCGCACACCTGAACGACCACGACCTCGGGACAGCATGCGTCGACGTTGGCGTTGGCATCGACGACCTCGACGTAAACGGGATCGCGACCCAGCCAGAACTCGTTCTGCGGCTGCCGAGCGTAGTCCGTGAACCGCAGCGTGCTGTGGTTCTTCTCGCCGAGGTAGGCGACAGCCAGCTTGAAGTCGTCTTGATCGTTGGGATCGATGTAGAACGCAGCCAGAACGTCCCGCACGCGAAGCTCGTCGAACCCCAGATCGCGTTCGAGGCTGTTCAGGCTCAACTCGAAGGTTCCCGTGTCGGCGCCCGTCTCGACCGCGTAGAACATCACGCGCGTGACGCCGCTGTCGGAGTCGGTCGCGAACCACACGGGCAGGCCATGCTCCTCGCGCGGATACTGGATGTAGTACGTCCCATCCTCGTTCGGCTGGCGGCTCCCGTCGGCACGAAGATCGACGTCGGCCGTCGTCAGACCACTGTCGTAGAGGTTACACCACAGCAGCGGCTGATTGGCGGGCGTGGCGACGCCCCCCGGGGCCGGAGTGTTCACGACGCCGCCCCAACGGTTCAGCGCCCAGAAGTCGGTCGCGCTCATGGGTTCGAGCGCCCAGACCCAGGATCCGGGGTTGACGAAGATGAACACCGGGACTCGTTCGATGCGGCCCGGGTGGAGGTTTTCGTCGGGATCGACGACCGTGACCGCCGCGGCCTCGTTGCCGTCGCGGTAGACTTCCCGCGACCAGGACATCGAAGCCTCGCTGTCGGTGATCTTCGCGAGACCCAGCGCAACGTCCGTCGGGTCGTCGGGGTCGACGTAGAACCCGGTCAGGGTATCCATGTTCTCGAAGCGACCCAGCATGTAGTCGTCGACGCCGGCAGCGTTCGTCCCGTTCGGCAAGAACGCGTCGCCGCCGGGGATCGGCGTGCCCCGCGCGTCGACGAACTGCGGCACGGCATTGTCCAGACCCGGCAACGTCGGTGCCGTCTGGGCGCTTACCCAAACGCGATCGTCGCCCTCGTCGCCCGGATCGGCGTTGTCGGCGTAGAGGTAGTGCCCCCACTGGAAATCGGTGGGTTCCACCGCGCCGGCGCCATTCCCGTCCACGGGGCCGACGATGTGCGTCTGGCTTCGGCCGTCGCGCGAGTAGTCAACGCGCGTTCCGATCTGGAAGGGACGCCCACTCACGAACAAGCCCGTGCTTCGGCTTGTCTCCTCGAGGTAGTCCCCCCCCAGCCATCCGGCCGAGACCCCGGGCCAGTGTCCTTGATGCGGGACATAGCCGACCTCGCCAAACAGCCGGTCGCCGTCGCCGTCCCCGTCGATGTCGGCGCCAAAACGGTCGATGTAGCTCTTCCACACGATGTGCGCGCCGGTCTTGACGTCGATCACTTTGACGTCGGTCCAAACCTTGTCGCGTACGTCGCAATCGATGTCTTCGTCGAGGTCGCGAACGACGATCCACACCTGTTCGCCCTCGCGGATCTGTGTGACGCGCGACGTTCCGTCCTTGTCGCGCGAGAAATACAGCTCTGCCTCGCTTCCGCCGGTTCCGACCGCGAACAGGGACACGAGAAAGAGCGCAACCACGGACGCGGTGCATCTCGTCTTCATCCGATCCATCCTTCCCACGACCTCCGTGCGTTCATCCCTCACATCCACGCGGCCGCACGGGCATCGAACCCTCTGAATCTGCGGCCCGTCCGAACAACACGCGTCGCCACGCCCCCGCCGTGAGCACGAGCCAGAGAACGATCGGCGCCGCCTCCCAGCACCACCGCACCGCCGTCTGCAGCGCAGCGTGCGGCGCATCGCCCGACAGACCGAGCGCTGCGTACGCGAGCCCAACGGATGCAACGACATACAGAACGTGAACCAAATACAGAGCGGCGCCCGCTGCGATCATCCGCCAGATCCGCCCAGCCGCCCTGACTCCCGGCGTGGCCGCGAGTAGAGCGAGCAGCGGGACCAGCGCAAAGAACGCGTAGCGGTCAAACGTCATGAACGGCGCCACCCGATCGCCGCCGATCTTTCGATACACCCCGAGATCTTCGCCCTGCGCGCTCACGACGGAGACGTCGTCCCGCTCGACCCAACGCAGCGCCGGCCGCACAGCTCCCGCAACCGCCGCATGGTAGGCCGGTGCCAGCGGCACCCAGGCCAAAGAGGCTGGGATCAGGAAAAGGAGAAACGCGGCGAGAAAGCGCGCGACGGTGCGCATCAGACGCCTCCCCTCTGCGGCCGGCGTCGCGCTGCCCGTGCGGCCCATGCGAGCCACATGGCGACCGCGATCCCAATCACCAGGGACTGCCAGACCAGTTGGTGGATCGGCTCCAGGGCCGTCGGCCAATGCACGCCGACGAAGAACAGGGAGACCAGGCGCAGCACGTTGACCGCGTACAGCCCAAGAATCCCCAAGCCGGCGCCCGTGGCGCGGGCGCGCCATGAGACCGGGTAGGCCGAGACGGCCACCAAGAAGAGCCCGGTCAGGAACACGCCGGTGCAGGCGGTGACCACGGAGATCCCAAACTGGGCCGACAGGACCTCCGAACCGCGAACGACCGTTCCCTGCCCCAGCAGGTTGAGGACGGCGCTCGCGGACGCGGCGAACATCCGTCGTATGGCGGTCATCGCCGCCTCGTTCTCAACGAGGGCGAAGCACCCGGCGGCCACGGCGAGCGCCGCAACCACCGACTCCGTAACCTGGCGAGCCCGCCCCTTCATGGCGTCGCCTCCGGGCCCTGCGTTCGTCGCGCGCGAAGGCGCCGCCAATACGCGGCCGCGAATGAGGCCAGCGCCGCGCCGGCTCCCCACTCGGTGAGGCTGGGCGCGTCGATCGTACCCGTCAGGGGAACCGGCAACTCGGACTCCTCGACGGTCAGACACGTGGGGTCGTCTTCGGCCGGCGTGTCGGGGTCATCGGTCGGCTCGCTGCCGTCCACGACGCCGTCTCCGTCCTCATCCCACTGGACGACACCCTGGTTGCAGATCGCCGTCCCCGCAGGGACGGCGTCGTCGATCCGCACTTTGAAGGTCAACCGCACCGATCCTCCGGCGGGAATCGCGCCATCCCACGTCACCGTGTTCCCCTCCACCGCGATCGTGCCCTGTGAAGCCTCGGCATATCCCGTCGCCGCCAGTCCTCCTCCGGGGAGGGTGTCAGCGAACTCGTGCCCGGGGCCGTCTTCGAGGTCCGCACAGCCGTCATTGGTGATGACGATCTCGTAACGGATCGTGTCACCCGGCGTGGGGACGCCTCCGTCCACGTCAATCGCCACCTTCGTCGCTTCGACATACGGCGCATTGGGGCGAACGAGCACGTCAAACGACTCGTCGTTGTTCCCCTCGTTGAGCTCGCGCACCACGGTCCCGGAGTCCGCAACGACGACGATCGTGTGCGGGCCCGGCGGAACGCCGTCGGTGTCCCACGTGAACGTAAGTTCCACGTACTCGCACCCTGGCAAACCGTCAACGCGCTTTGTCTGGATCGGATGGCTCGAGTCATCCCAGGAAACGGTTACGTCGAACGGGCCGGCGTCGCCGCAACTCAGATTGTCGACCGTGACGTGGATCGTGACGTTGCCGCCCTCGCAGACGTCGCCCGACGTCTCCTGAACGGCGGTGAAGCCGCCAGCGAGCACGACGCCCGGCTCCGGGAACCACAGGTCGGGCAGCTTGCCGCACGGCTCTTCGCCCCGCGCCACCCCGGCCGCCAGGACGAGGACGGAGAGCGCCAAGAGCGAACCCACCCCAGAGACTCTTCCCCAACGCTTGATTCGCTGCTTCACGTGCACCACTCCCTTTCCACACCAGACAGCCGGTGCCGGTCTCCCAGCCAGGCTGACACGAGGCTAGCCGCCTCGCTCTTGCGAAGGGATGACGAGCGGCGAGCGGGGGTGTGATCTTCGTCACATCAAGGGAAGGAACCGGGGTCCGGCGGAGGGGTGATCGGTGTCTGCGTTTGCGGGGTTCTCCGGGGGCTTAGCGCCC
Source organism: Candidatus Bipolaricaulota bacterium (assembly GCA_040752575.1). GTDB lineage: Bacteria > Bipolaricaulota > Bipolaricaulia > UBA7950 > UBA9294 > CAIOGO01. The sequence continues at coordinate 19,001 of JBFMGK010000014.1, read as the reverse complement.
CAGCCAGGAGCGCGCGTCGGCCGCGGCGCGGCGCGCGATCTCGGCCGCTCGCCCTAGGTAATCGGCCGGCTCCAGCGCCGCGAGTCGCGCCTTCACCGCGGGAGCCACGTTGAGGGACTCAATCCACGCCCGCAGTGCCGCAAGATCGACCCGGCGTCCGCGGGCCAGTTCGCGAAGCGTCTCGTAGGCATCGCCGACGCCGGCCGCACGCAGGATGGTCTGGTACGCCTCGGCAAGCGTCTCGGGCGCTTCGTCGACGTGGCGCCGTGCCGCGTCCTCCGCGAGCGTGACGCGCGACAAGCCGTTCATCGTCTGTTCCACGGCAAGGAAGGCATGCGCGAGCGCAACGCCGATCGATCGCTTCACCGTCGAATTCGAGAGATCGCGCTGCATTCTCGATTGGGTGAGCTTCGCAGAGAGTGCTCCCAACAGGGCCGTCGACAGGGCAGCGTTGCCCTCGCTGTTCTCGAAGTGAATCGGGTTGACCTTGTGAGGCATCGTCGAGGATCCCACTTCGCCGGCGCGCGCCGCCTGCGCGAGATCGCCACGCGAGATGTACTCCCAGAGGTCCACGTCGAGGTCGATCAGGATTCCGTTCAAACGCTGGACGATCGAGAAGTACTCGGCAAGTTTGTCGCCATCGTCGATCTGCGTCGCGCACGGCTCGGGCTCGAGCCCGAGCGAGGCGATGAACGCCTCGGAGAACGCAAGCCAGTCGATTCCCGGCGCGGCGGCGACCCACGCGGCACACGTTCCCGTCGCCCCCGAGAACTTGCCGCAGAAGTCCAGGCACTCCAGCGCCTTCCCTTGGCGCACAAGGCGTGAGACGAACACCGCGAGTTCCTTACCGTAGGTGGTCGGGGATGCGGCCTGGCCGTGCGTGCGCGCCGGAAACGGCGAGGCGGCCCAGCGTTCGGCTTCGTCGGTCAGCCGGGCCACCAGTCGGCGCAGCTGCGGAAGCTGCTCGCGGTCTCGGTAGCGAGAGAGAATCAGCCCATAGGCGAGGTTCGTCACGTCCTCGGACGTGAGACCGAAGTGAAGGGCCTCCGGATGAGCCAGCGCAAGCTTCTCGCGCAAGAACATCTCGCACGCCTTCACGTCGTGCTGGGTGTCGCGTTCGATCTCGCGGATCCGTGCAAACTCGGCGTCGGAGAGGCAGCCGATCGCGGCGCCGATCCGGTCTCGTTCGTCCCGCGAGAGGCGAGGCAGGACCTCGGTCTCGTCCAACGCCAGGAGATAGCGAAGCTCGACCTCGCAGCGGGCCTCGGCGAGCGCGTGCTCCGAGAAGTACGAGCCCAGAGCGCCGACCGTCTGCGCGTACCGCCCATCCAACGGCGAGATCTCGCGCATCTTCCCTCCTCCTACACGCTCCAACTCGACAGCGCGTCCGGCTCGCCGCCGAGTTGCAGGACGTCGTGCACCTTGCCCTCGCGAATCGCCAGGGCCGAGACCAGTTCGAGTTCGGCCTCGCGATGGAGTTCGTCCACCGTCGCGCAGCCGCACGATGACATGGCGGCCTTGACCTTGCTGACGAGCAGCGGCAAGTTGTCGCGCAGCTTCCCGGCGTACTCGACGAATCCCTCGACGCCTTCGACGAAAGCTGCCTGGCGATAGCGGGCCGGGCTCCACTCCCGTGCCCGCGCCGACCCCTCGCCCCAGTACGGCTTCATCACGCGTTCACCGATGCGGACCGTCTCGGTGGGGGACTCCTCCATCCGCGCGAAGAAGCGCCCCATCATGACCGCATCGGCGCCCAAGGCGAGGGCGATGACCACGTCCTTCGAGTTGACGATCCCTCCGTCGGCGACGATCGGGACGTGCGCCCCGGCCTTTTCGGCATGGCGATCCCTAGCCGCCGCGACGTCGATGATCGCCGTCGCAAGCCCGCGGCCCGTTCCCTTCTGCTCCTGTGTGATACAGATCGAACCGCCGCCCATGCCCACCTTGACGGCGCCGGCCCCCGCAGCGACCAGTGCGTCGAAGCCATCGGCCGTGATGACGTTGCCGCCCATGACGGGTAGCTTCGGATAGCGCGCTTTGATCCACTCGATTGCCTCGATCTGGAACGCAGAGTGCCCGTCGGACGAGTCGACGACCAGGACGTCGACATCGGCCTCGGCAAGGGCTGGGACACGTTCGCGGTAGTCGTGGGTGTTGATCGCCGCCACCGCAAGAAGCCGCTTCTTCTCGTCGACGACCTGGTCGGGGTTGTCCAGGTGATCCTCGATGTCCTTCCGGAAGACGAGCGCAAGCAGGCGATCGTCGGCATCGACAATCGGGAGGACCGAACGGTGCCCTTGAATCAGGAGCCCGTTCGCTTCTTCGAGGTCCTTGATCCCCATCCCGACGTCAAGCTGAGCGCGAGGGATCATCCGCTCGGCGGCGGGGACATCGCCGTGGACGCGAGCGTCGTAGTCGCGCCGCGTGATGAGCCCCAGCAGGCGGCCCTCGACGTCTACGACGGGAAAGGTCGAGTACCCATGGGAGCGTCGAAGCGCGTCGACCTCGCGGAGCGGAGTCTGCGGGCCAATCGTCCGTGGCTCGACGAAACCCGCCTTGTGAGCCTTGATCCGCGCGACCATCGCCGCTTCGTCGGCGATCGGCTGCGAGGCAAAGATCACCGCGGCGCCGCCAAGGCGAGCCAGTTCGATCCCCATCCGGGACCCAGAGACCGACTGCATCGCCGCGGCGAGGACCGGGACCTTCAGTCGCACGGCGCCGCCGGGAGCGAGGACCAACGGGCTGTCGAGCGACACCCGCTCGATCCCCGCTTCGCGCGTTGTCAGTCCCGGGAGCAGACGGAACTCCGTCAGCGTCCTCGAGGGCTCCATGCGAACGCGCCGCGCCATGCCCACCTCCGTCCCGCCACCTTTGTAGCCGGCCGAGAGCGCGACGGCAACTACGCGCCCTGCGTCAAGGCTATCGGACCGCTGCACTCGGCGACGCGATTCGGGCAGAGAATTCCTCGCGGAACACGCCCAAGGCCGTCCTGATGGGGAGGATCGGGGACTGCCCCAACGGGCAGAGCGACGCACCCTGCATAGCGGCGGCCACGCTCACGAGGCGTTCGAGATCCGACGGCGTTCCGCTCCCCGAGCGGATGCGCTCCGAGATCTCAACGAGCGCCGCCGTGCCTCCGCGGCATGGCGCGCATTGCCCGCACGACTCGTGCCGGAAGAAGCGGAGAATGCTGTGGAGCAGTTCGACAATCGAAGCATCCTCGTCGAGAACGAGGATCGCCCCCGATCCGAGCACCGCGGCGAACTCCTTCGGCCCGTCGAAATCCATCGGCACGTCCAGCCCGGCCTCGCCGACGATCGCGCCGGCCGCGCCTCCGAGCAGCGCTGCCTTGAATCGCTTTCCGTCCCGAACCCCGCCCCCGTACTCCTCGAGGATCGTCCGCAACGGTGTCCCCATCTCCACTTCGATCAGACCAGGATTCCGGACGTGTCCCAGAATGGTGTAGACCTTGGTCCCCGGGCTGCCCTCGGTCCCGAATCCCCGGAACCACGCTGCCCCGCGAAGCACGATCGGGGGGACATTGGCGAGGGTCTCGACGTTGTTGACGACGGTCGGACGTCCCCAGAGGCCGACAGCACCGGGATAGGGCGGCTTGATCCGGGGATAGCCACGCTTGCCCTCGATCGACTCGATGAGCGAGGTCTCCTCGCCGCAGACGTAGGCCCCGGCACCCTGCTTGATCTCGACGTCGAACGCGAACGGGGACTCCAGGACGTGCTCGCCCAGGAGGCCGGCGCCGCGCGCGGCGTCGATCGCTTGTTGCAGGCGCCGAATCGAAAGGCCGTACTCGCCCCGCACGTAGACGTAGCCCTTCGACGCTCCCACCGCATACCCGGCGATCATCATCCCCTCGAGGAGCCGATGCGGATCGCCCTCGAGAATCAGACGATCCTTGAACGTCCCCGGCTCGCCCTCGTCGGCGTTGCAGACGATGTACTTCACGTCGCCGGGGCCCGTGAACGACCACTTGAGCCCCGTCGGGAAGCCCGCGCCGCCTCGCCCCCGAAGACCCGACCGCTTCACCTCCGCCACGACATCGGCCGGTTGCGCCTGGGTCTCGAGCAGCTTTGCGATCGCTTCATAGGCTCCTGAAGCGATCGCTTCGTCAAGGCTTTCGGGGTCGATACGCCCGCAGTTCTCGAGGACGATTCTCGCCTGCCGGCGCACCAGCCCCGTGGGCCGCGTGGGCGCCGGGCCGAGCCGCAAGCGCTCGACCGGCCGCCCTTTCAGCAGGTGCTCGGAGACGATCTCGGCCACGTCGGCCACCGCAACCCGCCCATATCGGACGCCGTCGGGGTAGATGACCAACACAACCCCCCGACCCGCGATCCCGACATCTCCGGTCTCGATGACTCGGAACTCCTCGGCGAGCCCGGCGTCGGCCAGCCGCTCGGCGAGCGCCGCCGCAACATCCCGCGCACCGGCGAGCAACGCTTCGTCGTTGACCGCGATCAGCACATGTCCTCTAGCTCGCGGCATCTCTTCTCCTCACGTCGGCCAGGGCGCCGAGGATCTTCTCTTTCGTCAAGTTCCCGTAAAGCTCCTCGTCGATCATCATCGCGGGGGCCACGCCGCAGACCCCAAGGCAACTCGTCGTCTCGAGCGTGAACGCCCCGTCTTCGGTGGTCTGGCCCACGGCGACTCCGAGCTCCGCGCAGAGTAAGTCGACGAGCGTGTCGGCCCCAACGAGCTGACAGGGAGGGGACTCGCAGATTCGCACGATGTGTCGACCGCGTGGGGCAAGGCTGTACATCGAGTAGAACGTCGCCGTGCTCACGACCTCGGACAACGGGACGTTCACATGGTGCGCGACGGCGCACAGCGCGTCGCGGGTCAGATAGTGCCTCGGTTCGGCATTCTGCACCTCGTGCAGGATGTCGAGCAGATACTCCTTCGAAGCCGGGTACTTCCCGAGCAGCTCCTTCACGCGTCCTCCTCATCGCGCAGCGGGTCCCCCGCGCGATCCAGCCATTTCAGCACGGCTCGCCGCGCCGCAGGAACGGCACGCTCGGCCTCCGGGCTCAACTCCTCTCCCACGTCGAACGTCTGCGCAGGAATGCCGAGCACCCAACCCTCGGGCACGCGGCCGGACAGAGCGGCCGTCCACGCCAGCAGCGTACCCGGGACCACCGAGTGGCCGATTCCGCCCGCAAACTCCGACGGCGCGACGGCCTGAAGCTGCAGCGTCGTCGCCCGCGCGTGCGCATCAACGAACAACACGCGCTCCGCCTCGGAGAGAAGCTCCGCCAGGTCGGGCGTCAGCTGGTGCACGGCGACCGTCGTGACGTACGGACGCGAGGGCAATCCGCGCACCACCCGAAGGCCGACGCCATCATCGCCGCGTAGCTCATTGCCGATCCCGATCACAACGTCCATGTCCGCTTGAGGCTACTCCCTCGCCAAGGTGGTCTCGACGGCACCCTCGGCGTTCACCACATCCACGACGAGCGGCATGTGCCCTACCGCATGGACAGAACAGGAGAGGCAGGGATCGTAGGCGCGGATCCCGCCTTCGATCCGGTTCAGCATGCCTTCGGTGACCTTGCCCTTCTTGATGTACGCCTTGGCGATCTCGCGGACCGCGCGGTTCATGGCGAGGTTGTTGTGCCCGGTGGAGACGATGAGATTTGCCTTCTCGATGATCCCGTTGCGGTCCACCCAGTAGTGATGGATCAGCGTTCCTCGAGGGGCTTCATGAACGCCCACCCCCTCCCGCGCGTTGACGCCGGCCTCGGCGCGGATCTCCGGCGACGTGATGCGCTCGTCGGCGAGGAGCTCGCCGATCTCCTCGAGCGAGCCCAGGATCTCGATGAGCCGTGCGTAGTGGTAGTCGAACACTCTTCCGGAACGTCCCCCGGAGCGGTCGCGGAACTCCTCGAGTTCGGCCTGCGCCAGCGGCGTCGCGAAACGGTCGCACGCATTCACCCGGCCGAGCGGACCCACGCGATACATGCCGTCGGGATAACCCTTGGGAACGTAGTAGGGGAACTTGAGGTACGTCCAAGGCTCCGACGCCTCGTGGAGGATCTCGAAATACCGAGAGGGGTCATGGGCGGCGACGACAACCTTCCCCTTGGCATCGACGAGCCGCAGAACGCCGGCGTAGTGCTCCCATGCGCCGTCAGGTCGGACGAGCCCCATGTACATGCTCGGGAACTCCGTGAGCACCGTGCGGTCGTCCTTGCTGCCGAACTTCGCCTTGAACAGCGCAAGGGCTTCCTGCGTCGTCGAGATCGCTTCGGGAAGGCTTTCGACCATCCACGTTCGGTCGGGCGCAGAGAGGGCTTGGTTGACGCCGCCGGGCACCGCCCATCCCGGGTGGATCCTCTTGCCGCCGAGACGCGCCAGGATCTCCTGACCGTAGGCGCGCAAGCGAATCCCCTTTCTGGCGAGGCCGGGGTCGGCGGCGACGAGTCCGATGACGTTGCGCGTTGCCGGATCGGAATCCCACCCCAAGAGGAAGTCCGGAGCCGAGAGGTAGAAGAAGCTCAGCGCGTGCGACTGCACGATCTGACCGAGGTTCATGAGCCGGCGCAGCAAGACGGCCGTCTCGGGGATCTGCACGGCAAGGATCGCGTCGCACGTCTTCGCCGAGGCGAGAATGTGGCTGATGGGACAGATTCCGCAGATGCGTGCCGTCAGCCCGGGCATTTCCCAGAGGGTTCGTCCAACGCAGAACTGCTCGAATCCCCGCAGCTCCGTTACGTGGAACTGGGCGTCGCGGACGTCGCCCGATGCGTCGAGGAACACGGTGATCTTCGCATGCCCTTCAATTCGCGTCACCGGCTCGATGTGTATCTGCCTTTCCATCTGTCTTCCTTCCGCTATCCGAACTTGAGGTCGGCGCCGGCGAGTTCCGGCGTCTTGCCTTGCACCAGCGCGAGAACGGCCTTCGCAATCAGCGAAGCTGGCGGAGGACATCCGTGGAGGAAGTAGTCGACCGGGATGACTTCAGAGAGCGGCCGGACCCGCCCCAAGAGGTGCGGGACGACTTCGTACGGAAGCTCGCCGTTGGACGTGGCCGGCTTCCCGTAGATCCCCTCGATCATCTGGTCGGGATCCATCCCGTTGCGCAGCGAGGGCACGTTGCCGGTCACCGCGCAGTCCCCCAGAGCCACGATGATCTTCGACTTCTCTCTCGCCACGCGCGCGAGGTGCAGGTGCTCTTCGTTCGCAACCGCTCCCTCGATGAGGGTGACGTCCGCTCCTGCCTCGGGGAACGTCTTGAGGTCGGTGAGAGGGCTGTTGTACAGCTCGATCATCCCGGCGAGATCGATCAACGTCTCGTCGATGTCGAGGAACGACATGTGGCAGCCGGCGCATCCGCTGAACCACATCGTGGCCACGCGCACCTTAGCCATGCTTCCTCCTCTCCTTCAGGCCCGCGACGACTTCCGGGCGCTTGCGCATCTCGCCGTTGCTCGCTCCTTTGCGGACGATCGCCCCCGTCGGGCACACCTCGACGCACTTCCCACAGCTCGTGCACGAAGCCGCATCGCCCCAATCCACGTCGAGATCGGTGATCACCCGCGCGTGGCTGCCGCGCTCCGCGAAGTCCCATGTCCGAGCTCCTTCAACCTCGGCGCACACCCGCACGCAACGACCGCACAACACGCAGCGATCCCGATCGATAAGAAACCGCGGATGGCTGGCGTCGATCCTGTGGCGTGGGAACGCGTAAGGCACGCGCACCGAGTGCATGCCTAGCTCACACGCAAGATCCTGAAGCTCGCACCCTCCGTTCGAAACGCAGAACGCGCAGATGTGATTTCCCTCGGCGAACAGGAGCTCAAGAATCGTCCGCCGGTAGGCCTGGACCGTCTCCGTCGCCGTCAGGACTTCCATCTTGTCGGCGACGCGCGTCGTGCACGCCGTCACGAGTTGTCCTCGCACATCGACAATGCACAGACGGCAGGCTCCGACGTCGGAGAGCCCGTCGAGATGGCAGAGGGTGGGAATACGAATCCCGTTCTCCCTGGCGACCTCGAGGATCGTCCGACCGGGGCTCGTCACGATGTCCCGCCCGTCGATCTTCACCGTGATCCGTTCCAATTCCGCCTCCCAACTCCGTCCAGCTAGGCCTCGCGTCCACTCGTCACGGCCACCGCGCCGAACGGACACACGTCGCGACAACGCCCGCAACGAATGCAGGCATCCGCGTTCACAACGTACGAACCCTTCCCTGGCTGCCCCGTGATCGCCTCCACCGGGCACGCCTGTCGGCAGCGGTCGCAGGCGCGGCACGTGGACGGGTCGATCTCGTAACGCAGCAAGCTGCGGCAAACGCGAGCAGGACACCGGCCCTCTTCGATGTGGGCCCGATACTCGTCCGCAAAGTGCTCCATCGTCGACAGGACGGGATTCGGCGCCGCCTGTCCCAGACCGCACAGCGAGGTCCGCCGAATCGTCTCGCCGAGCGATCGCAGTCGTTCGACATCAGCAGCCTCTGCACGTCCTTCGACGATGCGATCAAGGATCTCAAGCATCTGGCGCGTTCCCGCCCTGCACGGGACGCATGTACCGCAAGACTCGTCGCACGTGAACTCAAGGAAGTACCTTGCGATGTTCACCATGCAGTTGTCCTCGTCCATCACGATAACGCCGCCTGAGCCCATGATCGTTCCGAGGGCCTTGAGCGACTCGTAGTCAATCGGCGTGTCGAGGAGATGCTCCGGAATGCAGCCTCCCGACGGCCCGCCCGTCTGGACGGCCTTGCACGCCTTGCCGTCGGGAATGCCGCCGCCGATGTCGAACACGAGCTCTCGCAGGGTCGTCCCCATGGGAACCTCAACAAGACCCGTGTTTCGTACCTTGCCCGACAGCGCGAAGACCTTCGTTCCCGGGCTCGTCGCGGTGCCCATGGTGCGGAACCACGCAGCGCCGCGCAGCGCGATGTGTCGGATGTTTCCCCAGGTTTCGACGTTGTTGATGAGCGTGGGTTGGTCGAAGACCCCGCGCGCCGCAGGATAGGGCGGCCGCGTCCTCGGGATTCCGCGTCGCCCCTCGATGGACGCGATGAGCGCCGTCTCTTCGCCGCACACGAAGGCGCCCGCTCCGATGCGCAGCTCGACGTCAAAAGAGAAGTCCGTTTCGAGGATCCTTGTCCCCAGGAGCCCGGCACGACGGGCTTGCTCGATCGCCACGCGCAATCGGCTGATGGCGAGAGGATACTCGGCCCGCACGTAGATGTAGCCCTTCTCGGCTCCGACGGCGTACGCCGCGATGGCCATCCCCTCGAGGATGGCGTGCGGATCGCCTTCGAGCAGCGATCGATCCATGAACGCGCCCGGATCGCCCTCGTCCCCATTGCACACCACGTACTTCGGCGTGCGCTTCTCCTGCGCGACAAGGCGCCACTTCAGCCCCGTCGGGAAACCGGCTCCGCCCCGGCCGCGCAACCCGGAGGCCTCGATCTCGGCAACGGCCTCGGCCGGTGAGCGCTCGGTCAGGACGCGCCCCAGCGCTTCGTAGCCTCCGACAGCGATGTACTCGTCGAGGTTCTCGGGGTCGATCGCACCGCAGTTCGACAGCACGACCTTCAGTTGCTTCTCGAAGAACGGAATCTGCTTTTTCTGTTCGACGATCCGCCGCGCCTGAGGATCCTCCCACAGCAGCCGCCGCACCGGCCGCCCTTTGAGGAAGTGCTCGGACACGATCTCCGCCGCGTCGGCCGGCTTCACCCGTACGTAGAACGCTCCGTCCGGATAGACCACGAGCACGGGTCCCAGCTCGCAAGGGCCCATGCAGCCCGTTTCGACGATCTGCACTTCCTCGGCCAGGCCCTGCCGCTCCACCTCGACGCGCAGCGCGTCGCGAGTCTCTTGGCTCTGCGAAGAGACGCAGGCAGCTCCAGCGCAGACGAGCACGTTGAGCCGTCTCACGCTAGCGCCTCACTTCGATCACGAACTCGCGAACCGGATTGCCTTGGACGACGTGGTCGGCAATCACTCGGCGGGCCTTCTCCGAGGTCATGTCGCCGTAGACGACGACGGCGGGATCGTCCTTCACGTGGACTTCCACAACGGGCTCCGAGGAGGCGAGCCCTCGCTCGCCGGTCTGCGTCACGACAACGTCCGAGAGGTCACGCTTGGCGATCTCATCTAAGAGGGCGGCGAGCACGTCGCGCGCTCCCGCAGCGATCCCGCTCGTCCCCATGCCGACAACAAGACGGACCCGTGCGTCGCCTTGTCGAAGCGCGATCTCTTTCGCCGCCCGCTCACGGATCTTCCGAAGGTCCTCCAACTTCATCTCATCCCTCCCGCCCGACGCGCTCGACGAGAAACTCCTGGAGAGCGCGAAGCACGCCGGGAGACTGAAGCGAGGCGCCGCCCAGCGTCTCGCGCAGCTCCGCGGTGTCCAGGTCAACTTCTCCGCCGCATCGGTAGAGAATGCTAACCCACCGGTCCTCGCTCGTCACGAGGATCGACAGGAAGGTCGCCGCCACGTCGCCAAACGGCGGGAGATCGATGTGGCTGCGCCGAAAGCTGGCCCTCACCGTCGTGCCTTCCCCCAGCCGGCTCGAGATCGAGAATCGCCCGTCGCAGTGTTCGGCCGTCTGGCGAAGGAGCGGGATCCCCAGCCCGACGCTTCGCTGCCCCTTGGTCGAGTAGAACCCGCGTTCGACCGCAGCCAAGGTGTCTGCGTCCATACCTCGGCCGTCGTCGACGACCTCGAGGGCAACCTCATCGCTCGCCTCGTCGCACGTCCAGCGAATCGCGATACGCCTTGCCCCCGCCTCACGCGCGTTCTGCACGAGGTCGAGGAGGTGAAGGTCGAGCGACTCAAGCATCGGCGTGTCGGGCCAGCGCGGCCTTCACCCTCTTGCGATCGAGCTTCCCGTAGACCTCGTGGTCGACCATCATGACCGGCGCGAGCCCGCACGCGCCGATGCAGCGAACCGCCTGGACCGTGAAGCGCCCATCGGCCGTCGTCTCGCCGACGCCGACTCCCAACTCCTCGCGCAGGTGATCGAGCACGCGCTCGGCACCCTTGACATGGCACGCCGTTCCCGTGCACACGCTGATCATGTGGCGGCCGCGAGGTTCCGTCCGGAAGAAGTTGTAGAACGTCACGACGCCACGCACGGTGGACTGCGGAAGGCTCAGCCGCTCGGCGATCCGCAACTGCACATCGGCCGGAAGATACCCATAGAGCTCCTGCGCCTCGTGAAGGGCCAGAATGAGCGAACCGCGCACACTCGCCGCCCGATCGAGGATTCTCTCGAGCGCTTCCGCCTTCGCACCGGTCATTCCCTCCGTCACCTCGTTCCCTCCTTCCGCACGTGGCACACCGCGGACCGACCGCCCTCTCCGGCCGCGGCACGCCGCATCTCGTCCAGCGTCGGTGCGGCCACCGTGAACCGCGTAACGCGACGCCCGATGTCCTCAAGGCGATGCGCATCCGACGAACACAACCGCGTTGCGTCGCCGAATCCCGGCGGAAGCGGCCCCCTCACCGATTCGACGAGGCAGAATGTCCGCCCGACGGGTACGAATCCCAACTGCGCCAGGAGCCCGAACGCTTCCCGGTCGACATGGGCGGGCACAGCGAGCCCCCCCTGCCGCTCGATCTCCTCGACGACCTCATCGAAACCCAGCCGGACGGCGTTGAGGAGCATTCGCGGCTCGCAGCGCACAATGTTCTCCTCGAGATCCACCACGGGCTGATCGCCGAAGACCGCGGGATCGTTGGCGCGCTCGGGAAGCGCCTTGTCGACGACCTGGGCGAACCGCCGAAAGCCTGGTTCATCGTCGAAGTAGGCCAACACGTGGACATCCTCCCGGGTCTGGACTTCCATCCCATAGAGAAACGCAAGCCCCGCTTCCCGCGCCGCTACGGCCATGACCGCCGCCATCTCACCGGAGTTGTGGTCGGCCACGGCAATCCAATCGATCCCGGCCGCCACCGCGGCACGAGCGATCGACCGCGGCGCCATCTCGAGTTCGCCACACGGTGACAGGCACGTGTGGATATGGAGATCAGCCATCAGGGACTTCAGCACGTTCGTCGCCCAACGCCTCGTTCGTAAAGCTTCCCGCAGACGACGAAGGAGGTTTCCCCCGTGCGGAGTACCGTCACGCCGGCCTCGCGGGCCTTCGCGACCACGGAGTCCGGCACGTCCACCGCGTGCGCCAGAACGACGCCGGCCAGGTCCGCCACCTGGGCGACGCCGACAACGTTCGCGTGGTGCTGAATCGTGATCCAGACTTCACCGGGCCGCGCTCCCGCCAGGACGTGCGAGAGCAGGTCTCCCACGAATCCGCCGGAGACGTCGCGATCCAGCCCGCGGCCTTCCACAACCGTTTCCCAGCCCAGATCGCGAGCCAGCTCACCAAGCTTCATGCGCCCTCCTTCGTTTCCGGCGTCTGCCCATGGGCTCCGCCCACCCCCAGATCCTGTGCCCAATCCGGTTCCCATGGCTCCCGCTCGCAAGCGGCTTTCTCCACGTCCGCCCCGCTCGTGGAGGAAGGAGGCGTCTCGGGACTCGCTGGATGGGGTTCTCGCTCGATCCGGCAGCGCACGCGCGTGCCGCGCCCGGGCTGGGAGTGGATCTCGAACCCGTCCGAGTTCCGCTGCATGTTCGGAAGGCCCATCCCTGCGCCGAAGCCCAGCTCCGTCGCCCAGTCCGGGGCCGTCGAGAACCCCGGGGTCAAAGCCAAGTCCACATCGGAGATTCCTGGGCCGTCGTCTTCGACGACGACCTCGATGACCCCCGGACGTAAGTCGACTTCGATCGTCCCCCCGCGCGTCGAGTGAACCATCAGGTTCATCTCCCCTTCAAAGGCCACGATCCCCGCACGTCGCGCATCGTAGGCCGACACGCCGGCGGCCCTCAACTCGCGCTTGATCTCCGCCGACGCGCTGCCTCCGTGTTCGATGTCGCGCGGCGCGATGCGGTGGACGAAGCGCGTCACTCGCTCGTCTCGACTGGGCGGTTCTTGCATGGACGCACCCCGTGCGCATAGAGGAGGCCGCACGTCTCGAACATCGTCTTCTTCGTCGCGAGCAGCGGAATGCCAAGCTGCTCGGCTCGCGCCACGGTGCCCGGCGCCGGACGTTTCCCACGCACGAAGATCACGGCGATCACGTTGAGGATCTCGGCCACGCGGATGACCTGGGGGCTCACGTTTCCCGTGATGAGCGTCGTCCGCTCGTCGGTCAGGGCGAGGAAGTCCGACAGGAGATCTACGGCGTACGCACGATCCAGCATCAGGTCGCCGCGCCCGGCACAGGCCAAGACCTCGGCCTCGACCAGCGGCGCCACGTCGCGCATCTGCATGGCGTCCCCTAGCTCCCGTACTTCGGGCAGCGGTTCATGTAGCTCATGAGCATCGGCAGGATCTGGCCGCTGAACCGCAGAAGGCCCCCGCCGGATGCAGTGCGCTCGTCGAACGTGCGGACGCCATCTCGCACAACGTTGGGTCCAACGAACAGAACCGGAACGGGATCGGCCGTGTGGTCGCCGTACTCGATCGACGTCGTGTGATCGCCGGTGAACGCGAGGTGCGTCGTCGACCAATCCAGTCCTTCGGCAAGAGGCCGGATGAACTCGCTGTCGATGCGCTCGATGAACTTCGTCTTGGCTGTCGCATCGCGGTCGTGCGCCGCGTTATCCGTCCCCTTGATGTGCACGAACACGAAGTCGAAGTCCCCGAGCGCCGCCAGCGCAGCCCCGGCCTTCGCAGCGAGATCGGTGTCGAGTCCGCCGGTAGCGCCGGGAACCGCGATCGCCTCAAGTCCACAGGCCAACGCGACGCCGCGGTACAGCGCACCTCCAGAGATCACCGCCCCTCGAACTCCGTAGATCGAGGGAATCGAGGGGATGTGCGGGCAGTCCGCCGCGCCCCGAACCAACAGGATGTTCGCCGGGAGCTTCCCCTGGGACGCACGTTCACGGTTCACCGGATGATCCTGGAGCAGCTCGTGGCTCCGGCGCGTAAGGTCGTTGACCGCCGCCGCCGTTCGCTCCGCCGCGTCTCCGGCCGACGTGGGCACGGCGTCGCGGATCGCCGATCCGATCTCGTGCGGATCCGTTTCGCTAACGTGCGGGGCGAGACTCTTTCCGCGCAACAGGAGCGCGCCCCGATGCTCCGTCGACGCGCGGAATCTCACCTCAACGCCGGCAGTCCCAATCCTCATCCCATCGAGCGCCGTCTCGAGTTCTCGCTGACCCGAATCAAGCCGCCCCGCGCGACGGTCGACGAGCCGCAACTCCGATCCGTCGACCTTCACGGTGGCGAAGTTGGCGCGGAAGCAGATGTCACCGGGTTGGACGTCGAGGCCGATTCCGAGGCACTCGAAGACGCCTCGTCCCGTGTAGAGCGCGTGGGGATCGTAGCCCAATAGCGAAAGGTGAGCCGTGTCGCTACCCGGCCGGACGCCGGGGCGAATCGGGTCGACCAGCCCGGAGGCACCGCGATCCGCAAGCCGGTCCAGCTGAGGAGTGCGTGCCGCTTCGAGACACGTCCTCCCCCCCGCGTCGGTCGGCCGCCCGCCGAGCCCGTCGGCAATCACGAGGATTCCCTTCATCTCTCCTCCCTGAGTGAGCGCAGAGACGGTACTCAACCTCCTAGCGGTTTTCAACGCTCTTCCCTTGTGGCCTTTCGCCTTCTCGCCACGTCTCCGCCATCCCTCCTCCGGACCTGCGACGGGCTCTCGTCCACGGCAATAGACCCGCACAGACTATAGAGACACGTGCTACAATGGTCCTGCTGCGGGAGGTTCTATGTACCAGCGAAAGGTTCAGAAGACGGGTGGATCGACGTATTTCGTGACCCTTCCGAAGGACTGGGCCGACGAGGTGGGTATCCGCCCTCAGGCCGTGGTGCGATTAATCCCCAGCGGCTCCGGCGCCCTGCTCCTTGTTCCGGAGAGCCTCTCGGCGGGCAACCGATGCACCGTGACCATGGGCGATTGGGACTTCGGCCGCCTCCAGAGGGAGATCATCTCCCGCTACATCGTCGGCTTCGACATCATCGAGGTCGACTCGGACCGCCTCCGAACCGGGCAACGGCGCATGGTGCGGGAGATCGCTCAGGCGTTGATCGGGCTGGAGATCTTCGATGAGTCCCAGAAGGGCATTACGTTGCACGCGCTCGTGAACGTGCGGGACTTCCCCGTCGAGCGCACGTTGCACCGCATCTCGGACATCGCCCTCGCGATGGTCTCCGACGCCGTCGGCGCTTTCTGCCGGCATGAAGCGGAGCTCGCCCGGGACGTCGTCGAGCGCGATGACGACGTGGACCGGCTCGCCCTTCTCGTCGCGCGGCAGTACAGCCTGTTGTTGCGCGATCTTGTGCTCGAAGAAGACTACGGCATGTCGAGGCTGCAGTTCTCGAACTACAACGCCGTCGTTGACCAGCTTGAGCGCGTCGCCGACCACGCGGGAAAGATCTCCGAAGCGACGATCGCCTTGAGTACGGCGATCCGCCCCGCCGCAGCGAAGGAGATCGCAGATCGCGCCGAGGAATCCATGGGCATCCTGCGGCGCGCGGTTCAGGCGTTCGTCGATCAGAGCGCTGATCTGGCGAACCAGGTTCTCGATGAGCGCGAACAGGAGGATCGTCTGTTCTCGGTGGCGCGAAGGACCATCGGCGACAAGCACCCCGAGGAGGCGTCATCGATCAGCATTGCCCTCGACAGCTTGCTGCGAATTCGCGAGTACGGGTTCAACATCGCCGAGCACGCTCTCGATGTCCCCGCCGCCTCCCACGTCCGTGGGTCGCACGTCAAATCTTAGCCAAATCTGCCGGAGAGGTAGTCCGCTACCTCGGGATTCTCGGGATTCCCGAAGACGGCCTTCGTGGGCCCGAACTCGGCGAGCACGCCCCCGGCGAGGAGTACGGCGACGTGGTCACTCACTCGCCCCGCCTGCTGAAGGTTGTGCGTCACAATCACGACGGTCAGTTCGCGCGCCAGCTCGCGCGCCGTGGCCTCGATGCGATCGGTCGCTTTGGGGTCGAGCGCCGAGCAGGGCTCATCCATAAGGAGAACGCTGGGACGCACAGCCAGCGCGCGCGCGATGCACAGACGTTGCTGCTGCCCCCCCGACAGCGAGAAGGCGCTCTTCTTCAGGTGATCCTTGACCTCGTCCCACAGCGCCGCACGGCGCAAGCTCTCCTCGACAAGCCGCGCGAGTTCGCTCTTGTTGCGCAAGCCATGCACGCGGGGTCCGTAAGCAACGTTGTCGAAGATCGACTTCGGGAACGGATTGGGCCGCTGAAAGACCATCCCAATGTGCCGCCGAACGGCGACAGGATCCGCCTTGAGCAGGTCCTGCCCCAGGAACCGAATCGTCCCCAGGGTGCGGGTATTGGGGTAGAGCTCGTTCATCCGGTTGAACGCGCGCAGAAGCGTGCTCTTGCCGCACCCGGACGGCCCCATGATGGCCGTGATCCCATCCAACGGTACGGCAAGGTTGACCGCGCTCAGTGCGCGCTCTCGCCCGTAGTAGAAACTGAAATCCTGCGTCGTGAGCACGGATGTCGACTGGGTGTTCCGTTCCAGCCACTGTCGCGTCGCGTCAAGGGACCGCGGCTCGATGCCGGCCACCTGCCTCTCTCCCGCTACCACTGCTTCCTCCTTCGTACGCGCGCCCGCCACAAGACCGCCCCGAGGTTGAGTGTCATGACGAGTCCCAGGAGGACAAGGGCTGTCCCGAACTGGAGATCGCGCGTCTTCCAGTAGCTCGGGCTCTCGGTCGCCATCACGAAGATGTGGTACGGGAGAGCCATGACCTTGTCGAACGGCGTCTCGGGCAGACGGGCCATGTAGAACGCCGCGGCAGTGAACATGATCGGCGCCGTCTCGCCCATCGCTCGGCCGATTCCCAACACGGCTCCGGTCAGAATCCCAGGGATCGCGGTCGGCAGGACCAGGGTCCGCACCGCGTACCACTTGGTCGCCCCAAGAGCCAGCGCTCCTTCGCGAAACGTCATCGGCACCGATCCCAGCGCCTCCTCGGCGGCTCGGATCAGGATGGGGAGGATGAGCAAGCCAAGGGTCAGAACGCCCGACAACAGCGAGACCCCCAGCCCGAGGACCTTGACGAAGAAGGCAAGACCCAGGAGCCCAAACACGATCGAAGGCACTCCGGCCAGGCTGTTCACGGCCACGCGCACGACGCGGACCCAGAGTCCACCGCGTGCATACTCCGAGAGCCAGATCGCCGATCCCACAGCGAGAGGCAGCGACACCAACAGCGACCCGGCCGTGAGCAGGAAGCTGCCGACCAGAGCGGGGTAGATCCCCCCTTCGGTCATGAGTTTGCGCGGGAACTGGCTCAGGAACTCCCAAGACAGGGCACTGGCTCCCTGGCGGATCATCGCGGTCAGGATCGCCGCCAACGCCAGGAGCGCGATGAGCGTCGAGATCGCGAGGAGTGCGAACGCGATCCGTTGTGCAACGCGTCGCCCTCGCTGTTGCTGCGCGGTGAGTTCGGTGATCATAGCCCGTGCTTCCTCGCCAAACGTCCGCGGAACCATTCGGCGGCCCAGTTGCTGGCCAGGGAACTCATCAGCAACAGCGCCCCCAACCCGAACAGCGCGTGGTAGTGCGTGCTCCCAAACGGCGTCTCCGCCATCTCCAGAGCTATCGTCCCCGTGAGCGTGCGCACCGGCTTCAGGAGCGACGCCGTGATCTGCGGGGAGTTACCCGCCACCATCAACACGGCCATGGTCTCCCCGATGGCCCGCCCCATCCCGAGAATCGCCGCCCCGATGAGCCCCGAGAAGGCCGCAGGGAAGCTGACGCGGCGAATCGTCTGCCATCGCGTCGCCCCAAGGGCCATCGAGGCTTCTCGATACGAGTTCGGAACTGCCGTCAACGCGTCCTCCGCAAGGCTCGCAACGGTCGGCAACGCCATGATCCCAAGGATGAACGACGCCGTCAGAGCCGTTCGCCCCGTCGGCAGGTGGAGAAGCCTTTGCAGCCAAGGAGCCACGACCATAAGGCCGAAGAAGCCATACACGACGGATGGAATCCCCGCCAGAAGCTCGAGTGTCGACTTCGCCACGTCCTTCAGCCAGCTCGGGGCGACCTCGGCGATGAAGCCTGCCGCCGCGTACCCCAGCGGAATCGCCACCGACAACGAGCCGAACGTGACCAGGGCCGAGCCGGTGATCATCGACAGCGCGCCGAAGGATCCAGGCTCCGACGTTGGATGCCAAGTGGCTCCGAGGAAGTTCACGAGTCCGATCTCGCGAAGGACGGGCGCCGCCTCACGGAAGATGAAGAAGAGAATGAGACCCAGCCCGACGAGTGAGACCGACGCAACCCCAAGAAACACAGGCCGATCCCATTGCTCTCGAATGCACGCGAGGGCGCCGCGCCAGCCGGTACGCCTCGCCGGGCGCAGGTCGACCGGCGGCCGGTCCTGAAGCTGAGCGCTACCTACTCCGCTCTTCCGCCGCAAAGAACACCCCTTTGGTAAGGACAAGGCACACTTAGTATATACATCGACCGCGATGACGCAAGGGACTGCGTGGAACGCGCCTGGAAACGCAGCGCCGGGCCGCCGCTTCGGGGGTGCGCTGCGAGCCCGGCTGCTGCAGGGGTAGAGAGTGGACTGCACGGGAGAGCCTCTGCGACACGGTCGATCGATCACCGACCGTGCCGCAATGCCCCGCAAGGTCTTGCCTTGCCTAGCCCGCGATCGCCTCCGCTCCCTCGTATTCCGCGATCTCGATCAAGAGCTCTTCGAGGCGGAAGCCCAACCTTGTGCCGTCCAGCTCGGCTCGAAGCTGATTGGCCACCCTCCAGAGCCGATCCAATCTCACATCGACTTCCATGGGCACCTCCGTCCTCCTGGCCTATATATGTATGGTTGCCAGTATATACTCTTCGCCGACAATGTCAAGCCACACCGCTGTGCTCCGCTATCCTGCCGAACGGCTCGTGAGCTTGGAAGGACAGAGGGTTTTGCCTATCGAACCGGGGTTTCGAGGTGACCGATGGATCGCCCTCGGAGGCTCCCCGATTCC
>JBFMGK010000013.1:0-8333 GCA_040752575.1 Candidatus Bipolaricaulota bacterium | reverse complement strand
CGTCGGGATCGGCGACGGCCGGCATCTCGATCGGGACGAGCAGGCGCGACGCGCCGTCGCCGCGAGCTGCCGCCACCACAACGACAAGGTCGCCGGGCAGCACGCTGTCCGACAAGGAACCTGCCGTGCCGACCCGAAGAAGGGTGCGCGCCCCGGCGCGGATCGCCTCCTCGTAGGCGATCGCCGCTCCTGCCGCTCCGACGCCCGCCGACGTAACGCCCAGCATCTGTCCGCGGTACCAACCGCGAAACGAGTGGTACTCGCGATTCGCTGCCAGGCGCTCCGCACCGTCCAGGCGTTCGGCGATCCGCGCCGCCCGAGCCGGGTCGCCTGGCAAGAGAACCGTCTCGGGAAGATCGCCGGGCCTGACCAGAAGATGGGGTAGTGTGATCTTCATCGGGTCACCTGATCCATTCTACCGCCGCCCGGTTCGCGGTGCGTTCTTCTGGCCTGCGCGGAGGGGGCCGAGTAGGCTCTGCGCATGGAGCGCCGAACCGTACGCCTTGGGCTGGTCGCCGACACGCACATGACGCCCGCATCGCGGGGTCTTCCGGCATCCCTTCTCGCGGCGTTGTCCGGGGTTGACCGCATACTACACGCTGGGGACCTCGTATCGCTCAGCGTCCTTGGGGAGCTGGCGCGAATTGCGCCCGTCGTGGCCGTCGGCGGGAATTGCGACCCGGCAAGCGTTGCACGGGTCCTCCTCGAGAGGGCGCTGTGGACAATCCACGGCTGCACCGTCGGCATCCAACACGGTCACCAACCGCACGCGCTGCAAGACGTGTACCTTGGCCGGGGCTACGACGCTCCGGAGTTCAACGTGTTCTGCGACACGATCGCGGGACAGCTCCGCGGCGCGGACGTCATCGTGTTCGGTCACTTCCACGCGCCGATCGTCCGCAGACGCGGAGGCCTTCTCTTCGTTAGCCCCGGCTCTGTCGCCCCGCCGCATGCGGCGCCGACGTGTGCCTTGCTCGAGATCCAGCCCGACGGCACTCCTGCTGCGTCGATCGTCGACCTCGGCTCGAGCGTTTGCTTTGCCGTTCCGTGCGAATAGACTGACGTCGTCCCGGGCACGAGTCGCGCTGGGCAAGGAAGGCCGGTGTCCTGTCTTCGCGGTGTACTCCTGCAGTTGCGTGACGCCTTCGCCGCGGGCGGGGTCGCAAGGCTCGCTGCGACTCACGCCAACGCGCGGCGTGCGTGCTTTGCGTATCGCCTGCTGTACGGCACGCTCAACCTCTTGCTCCCCCTCACCCCGTTGTTTGCCATCGTCGAAGCCCTCGAGCGCGACGTAGGAGACGTCGGCGTACACAAGGCGGCGTGCGCCGCGCTGGCCCGGCCCCCTGTACCCTGGCGCGTCGCGATGCCCATGACCTCAGAGCGCGAGATCCGCACAGCGCCGGCAGTCTTCTACGGCCGGCACGGCTCGGTCTTGACGCCTCTCCTTCTTGCGGCCGCCCTCGATCGCGCCGATCTTCGTATGGTCGCGGCAAGCTACATCGCAAAGCTGGGGCCGAACATCGCGTCGGTCTCCTTCCCGGTGTTCGCAGCGTCTCGGATCTCGATGCGCCGCGCTGGACGAGAAGGGATCGTTCCGCGCTTACTGGGCTGGATTGCCGGCAAGGCGGACGCCGACGTCCTGCGCGAGACGGCGCGTGGGCGCAATCGCACAGCCCTCGACCTCGCCGCGGCGCACGTGTCCGCCGGCGGAGCGGTTCTCATCGCGCCCGACTCGCGCGACCGGCGCGAGGCGTGGCGCATCGGGCTCGGCGTGCTCCTCGCGACCCTTGCGCAAGCCCCCGCGTCGTCCTCCGTGATCCTCGTCCCGTGGCGGATCACAGGCGCCTCCGTCCAGGGGATCTTCCAGCTTCTGTCGCGGAATCCACTGCTCCGAGCGCTGGGCCGCTTCCGCTTCCGGCACCCTGTTCGCGTCGCGTTGGGCGTGCCGATGCCTCTTCTGGCCCTCATCCAACGGACAGGAACCGACCCCAGGACGATCACGGCGTATCTGGAGGAACGCTATACATCCCTCCCTTTCTGATGCGCCGCCTCTCCGTGCGCGGTCCCGCCCGTTCGGCGACCATGGGGCGAGCGCAGAGGAGGTCGAGCGAAGGATGGTTCGCGCGACAACGCGGGACGTGATCTGGGACTTCAACGGAACGCTGATCGACGACGTCGATCTCACCGTCGCTTCGGTCAACGTCTTGCTGGCGCGTCGTGGCCTGCCGCAACTGCAGCGGGATCGGTATCTCCGTGTCTTCGGATTCCCGCTCGAGGATTACTACCGTTCGATCGGACTGGATCTCGCCAAGGAGTCTCTGGCGGGACTCGCCGATGAGTTCCACGATGCGTACGAACCCGGTCTGGCTGGGTGTTCGCTTCAGCGGGGAGTCGCTGACGTAGTCCGCTGGTTCTGCGAGGCAGGGTCGCGCCAGTTCGTCCTGTCGGCCCTCGAGGAGGGTGTCTTGCGTCGTTCGATCGCCGCCCTCGGCCTCGGGAACGCGTTTCGCGGCATCTACGGGTTGGCCCATCGTCTCGCCGACTCCAAGGTCGCGCGCGGGCTCGACCTCGTCCGCGAGCACAACCTGCGCAGCAGCGATGCCCTGCTGATCGGCGACACGAACCATGACGCCGACGTCGCCAGCGCTCTGGGGATTTCCGTCGCTCTCGTCGCGCAAGGCCACCAGTCTCTCGATCGGCTCGCGGAGCTTGGCGTCGACACGTTCCCTGACTTCGGCGCGCTCCTTTTCAGGCTTCGCAGCACGTCCGGATGTCCTGCGCGAGTCAGGCGTCGCCGCGCTTAGCGTCGAGTTCCTGCCAGCGCGCGTACAGCGCGCGGACCTCGGCTTCCGCTACACGGTGAGCCTCAAACGCCGCTTGAAGAGCCTCGTGATCGCTCGCCTTCGAGGGATCGTCGAGTTCGGCTCGCCGATTCGCCGCCTCGGACTCTGCAGCGACGATTCGCTCCTCGATCTCTTCCCACTCCCGCTTCTCGAGATAGCTCAGCCCGGCCCGCCGCGCGCGCGGTTCGGTGTCCCGTCGGGGTGTTGCCGCTTCCAGAGACGGTGCGCGCGCCGGCCGCCGCGCCTCGGCATCGAGCCACTGCTCGACACTGCCATACGCCCCCCAACGCCCCTCGTCGTGAAGGCCGAGGAGCCCGGTGCAGAGTCGGTCCAGCATGTAGCGGTCGTGGGAGATGAGCACGACGGCCCCCGGGAACTCGGTCAGCGCACTCTCGAGGACCTCAATCGAGGAGATGTCGAGGTCGTTCGTCGGCTCGTCGAGGAACAGGACGTCAACGGGTTCGCGAATCATCAGCGCCATCAGCACCCGCGCCTGTTCCCCGCCGGACAACTCGCCCACCGGGGTCTCGAGCTGCTCGGCGCGGAAACCGAATCGCTTGGCCCAAGGAATGATGTGCGTCGCGCGACCCAGGTACGAGACGGTGTCGCCGCTGGGACACAGGGCCCGACGCAGCCGTTCGTCAGGGTCAAGCTGCGCTCGTCCCTGGTCGAACAACGCGTACTTGAGGTCGCTCGCGTGCCGAATCCTCCCCGCGTCGGGATCAACGAGCCCGGCAAGCGTCCGCAGCAACGTGGTCTTTCCGCTCGCGTTGTTGCCCGCAATCCCGAGGCGATCGTCGCGCCGGACGACGACGTGGAGCCCGTCGAACAAACGCCGGCCGCCCAGCGTCTTGGAGATCCCGGTCGCCGTAATGAGTTCTTGGGTCCGTCGTCCGCGCCCGGAGAAGTCGATCTGGATCGCACCGCTCTCCGCCCCGCGCCGGCGGGACTCGGCCAATTGATCGATCTTCCCTTTCGCCGCGTCCGCTCGAGCCGCAGCCTTGGTTCCTCGCGCACTCGGAGCGCGGCGCAACCACGCGATTTCCCGTCGGACCTCTCCGGCAAGGGCTTGGCGTTCCGCCGCGTCGATCGCCAGAAAGGACTCTCGCTTCTCAAGGAAGTCGGAGTAGCGGCCTGCGACACTGAAGAAACCGCCGACGTAGCGCCGGTCGATCTCGACGATCCGCTGGCAGACCGTTTCGAGAAACGTGCGGTCGTGGCTCGTGACGACAAACCCGGCTTCCGAGCGCACGAGGAACTGCTCAAGCCAGCGGATGCCTTCGAGATCCAGATGGTTCGTCGGTTCGTCCATCAACAGGAGGTGCGGATCGGAAACGAGGCAGCGACCCAACGCGAGCCGTTTCTTCCATCCCCCGGACAGCTCTTCCGCGCTCTTCTCCGCGGAAGAGAACCCCAGCCTCCGCAGCAGGGCTTGCACCCTGCGCGGAGCCTCGTAGTCTTCCAGATCGAGTCCTGCGAGCCCGGAGCGCAGCGTCTCTCCGACGGTCGCCCCCTCGGGAAAGGCGTCGGACTGGGGGAGGTAGGCGATGCGTACGTCCTTCGCTCGCTCGACGACGCCATGATCCGGCGCATCGAGGCCAGCCAGGATGCGCAGAAGCGTCGACTTCCCGGCTCCATTGGGGCCGATGAGCCCGACGCGCTCGCCGGCGTGGAAGGCGATGGACAGTCCCTCGAAGAGGGTATGCGTTCCGTACGTCTTGCCCAGCTCGCGAACCGCAAGAATCGCCACAACCCCTCCCTCGTCGGCGTCGTCCGCCGGTCGGCCATGGTACCGCGGAGCGTCTCTCCCCGCGCCACACGAGACGGGCCCGAGACGCGATCGGCCCATCCTCCCTTCGCTGAAAGGGAGTGGCCATGAGCGATCGCCAGACACGCAGCCCGAGGGTGCTTCTCCTCGCCGGAGATCGCGTCGGCGCCAACTGCACGTCCGACCGGGGGAAGCTCTCGATTCTCGAGAAGTTCCGCCGCTACGGCTGGACGATCACGCTCGCCGGCGCCGAGAGAATCGTCTCTCCCTGCGCCTTCGCGGCCAAGCTCGGCGCCGTACCTCTGGAGATGGACTGCACCGTGAACGAGCTCGGGCCGATCCTCGACTACGACGTCGTCTCCGTCCTCCCGGCGCCCCACCACGAAGGCTTGTGTCGCTCGGCAGCCGTCCTCGATCTGCTTCGCGAAGCGTCGGCGGCGGATCTCGTGGTGAGTTCGTGGTGCCATGGCATTCGCGTGCTCGCCGCGGCCGACGTGATTCGCGGGAAGCGCGTGGTGGCCCACGCCGCCGACCGCGAGGCCGTCGAGGCCGCGGGAGGGATCTTCGTTGGCCACGACCATCCCCCGGTCGTCGACGGGCGGCTGGTCACCGGAGCGCGCAGCTACTACTACCGCGCGAAGAACGCCGAGGCGATCCGTTGTGCCCTGCGCGCACGGCTCGGTGAGCGCGACCGGTAGCCGACAGCGACGCTCTCGCCCGGGCATCCCGCTCGGGAAGCCCCGGCCATGCGCTGCGGGGCCTCTATAATGGGCGAGGACCGGGAAACGTATCGCGTCGAACCGCAGGATGTCCGCATCGGGCAGCGGGCGACGAACGTCTGCCCGGTCAATGACCCCGAGTGACGTCTCGCATCGTCGGCATACGCCAGAGCCAGCGAACAGGGCACCCGCGGGCGTCCGGTGCCGGGTCGACGACTCGAACTCGTGATCGGGAGGCAGACGTGATCCCTCAAGAGGAGCTGCGGAGGCAGGAGTACATCGGGCGCGTGAACCGCGTCATGGACTACATTCAGGCCAACCTGTGCGGGGATCTGCGCCTCGAGACCCTGGCTCGCGTGGCCAGCTTCTCGCCATTTCACTTCCACCGGGTCTTCCGGTCGGTCGTCGGGGAGACGCTCAACGACTTCATCCGCCGTGTCCGCGTGGGGACAGCCGCGATGCGCCTGCTGAACAATCCGCGATCGACGGTGAGTGAGATCGCAGCCCAGTGCGGATACTCCTCTCCGTCGTCCTTCGCGCGCGAGTTCCGCAACGCCTTCGGAGTGAGCGCATCGCAGTTCCGCCGAGGCGGCCGCGATGTTGCGCGCAGGATTCGGCAAGCCGAGAGCAAGATCGAGCAAGCGGAGCGCAAGCCTCGAGAAGCATCGGGTGACCCTGATTTCTACACTGACGGCATCTCAGATCAACGGAGGATGCCGATGAAGTTCAGCGTGGAAGTGAAGCAGATGCCGGAGTGGAACGTCGTGTATGCGCGTCACATCGGCGCGTACAACCAGGTTGGCGAAGCGTTCGAGCGCTTGTTCCGCTGGGCAGGGGCGCGAGGTTTGGTCGGCCCGAACCTCAAGACCCTGGCCGTCTACCACGACAGCCCGGAGGTCACGGATGCCGCAAAGCTCCGCTCGGACGCCTGTCTGGTCGTTCCTGCGGGCACGAAAGGCGAGGGGGAGATCGGCACGATGCAGATCCCCGGAGGCCTGTTCGCGGTCGCCCACGTCGAGATGGACGTCACCCAGTTCGGCGAGGCTTGGGACAAGCTTATCGGGGAGTGGATGCCGACGAGCGGCTACCAGCCCGACGACCGCATGTGCTACGAGCTCTATCTCAATGACCCCGACACGCATCCCCAGAAGAAGTGGCTCGTCGACATCTGCGAGCCTGTCCGACCTCTCTAGCGCCTGGGCGATCCGCGCCCCGGCCGCACGGCCGGGGCACGTCGCTTGATCTCCGAGCCTCGCTTCCGGACGATCAGACGGTGGTAACGATGCAGAACCGAACCTTCGGACGACTCGAGTGGAAGCCCTCCGCTCTGGGCTTCGGCGCGATGCGCCTTCCCACGCTCGGGGGAGACCACGGCAAGATCGACGAAGGGCTCGCCACGCGCATGATTCGTGCGGCGATCGACGCGGGCGTGAACTACGTAGACACCGCTTGGCCATACCATGCCGGGCAGTGTGAGCCGTTTCTCGGGCGATGCCTGCGCGACGGATACCGAGAGCGCGTCAAGCTCGCCACGAAACTGCCTTGCTGGCTGGTCGAGCAACCGGGGGACTTCGATCGGTTCCTCAACGAGCAGCGCAGGCGGCTCGAGACCGAGAGCATCGACTTCTATCTGCTTCACGGGCTCAACCGGGTCCAGTGGCCCAAGCTCTACGACCTCGGCGTCCTCGACTGGGCGGAGCGAGCGATGGCCGAAGGGCGGATCGGCCACCTGGGGTTCTCGTTCCACGATGACTTCGACACGTTCCGGAAGATCGTCGACACCTACGACTGGACGTTCTGCCAGATCCAGTACAACTACATGGACGCGAACTACCAGGCAGGCGAAGCCGGCCTCCGACACGCCGCGCGCCGCGGCCTTGCCGTGGTCGTCATGGAACCGCTACGCGGCGGGGCGCTGGCACGGCCGGCCCCGCCGAGTGTCGCCGCCCTCTGGAACCAGGCCCAGGTGCGTCGGACGCCGGCTGACTGGGCGCTGCAGTGGGTGTGGAGCGATCCCGATGTCTCGCTCCTGCTCTCGGGGATGTCGGCGCCAAACCACGTTGAGGAGAACCTCGCGAGCGCCGAGCGTTCCAGAGTCGGAGCGCTGACCGAAGACGAGTTGTGGCTCGTCGAGCAGGTTCGCGAAGCGTATCGAGCGCTGGCCCCGGTTCCTTGTACCGGCTGCCGCTACTGCGAACCCTGCCCGCAGGGCGTGGCCATCCCGCGGATCTTCGAGCTGTACAACGACGGCACGGCATACGGGGACCTCGACCGCTCGCGTTTCGCGTACGAGCGGTTCACGAAACCCGAGACGCGCGCCGACCGATGCGTCGCGTGTCACCTTTGCGAGAGCAAGTGCCCGCAGGAGATCGAGATCGCGGCGTGGCTCGCCAAGGCTCACGCCGCGCTGTCTCTACCCGGCCCTAGCCGGCCGAAGTGACCACGAGGAAGCTGCCCTGTTGCTTCGTCCACTCGGCCATCCCCCCGAGAAGGCTCCAGACTTTGCTGCGTTGGCCGCGGAACCCGGCAGCCACGCGATCGCTCGCCGTCCCGTCGTCGGAGATGATCACGACAGCCACATTGCGGGGAAGGGCGCTCACGTAGTTGGCCGCACCAGCCTCAGACACGTTCACCGCTCCCGCAAGATGGCCGGCGGCATACGCTGTCGCGTCGCGAACGTCGACGAAGACCGTGTACCAGCCCTGGATCGTGCTCGTGTCGAGATAGTCCAGCTTGGGCGCCGCGGAGACCCGTGACACGGAGACCTGGGCGAAGGAACCCCACACGGAATCTCCGCGGACCACCAAGTCGTCGCCAAATGCGCGATTCCATGCGTCCAGTCCCCCCCGCATCGCATAGACGCTCGCCACACCGCCTGTACGCAGCGCGGCGGTTGCCGCGGTCAGCGTGGCGGTGGCGCCGGACTGGTCGTAGACGATCGTGAGGGCGTTGGCCGGAAGCGACGTTGATCGCAACGCGAGATCGGACAGCGGGACGTTCATC
>JBFMGK010000012.1:0-28017 GCA_040752575.1 Candidatus Bipolaricaulota bacterium | reverse complement strand
GGGGCCGCGCGGGCGAACTGCTCGCGCGGCCCGCCGCGTCGGAGCCGCCGTGCCAACACGTCGCTGGGTTCCCTGGATGTATGTGATTCCCGCGCTGGCATTGCTTGCGTTCTTTCTGGTGTACCCTTCGGCGGAGACCTTGCGGCTGTCGCTTCTCGATAGGCAGGGCAAGGCGTTCGTTGGGATTAATAACTACTCTCAGGTATTCAGCGATCCTGTGATGTCCGCGGCATTTCGGAACAACGCCCTGTGGGTCGGCGTCTTCACCTTCTGCACCGTTTCCATGGGGCTCACGCTAGCCGTGCTGCTGGATCGCGTGCGCTACGAGAGCCTCATCAAGACGATCATCTTCGTGCCCATGGCGATTTCGATGGTTGGAGCTTCCGTAATCTGGAAGTTCGTCTATGCCTTCCGGCCTGCGTCCGTTGCGCAGATCGGCCTTCTGAACGCCGTGGTCGTCGCGTTGGGAGGTCAGCCCGTAGGCTGGCTCACCGTCCGCCCGTGGATCAACAACCTCTGTTTGATCGTCGTAGGTGTGTGGATTTGGACGGGGTTCTGTATGGTCGTGCTCTCGGCAGCCTACAAGGGCCTATCGCGCGAATGGCTCGAGGCGGCGCGTATCGACGGAGCGGGCGAGTGGCAGCTGTTCTGGCGCATCATCCTCCCGTTGCTCACACCGACGCTGGCCGTTGTCACCACCACGATGATCGTGTTTGTGCTGAAGATCTTCGACATCGTCTACGTCATGACCAATGGCAACTTCTCGACCGAGGTCCTAGCCAATCGGATGATCAAAGAGCAGTTCTCTTTTACGAACTACGGAAGGGCCGCAGCTCTTGCCGTTGTGCTGTTTCTGCTCGTCGCTCCGGTTATGGTCGTGAACATCCGCCGCTTCAAGCGCCGGGAGAGTGCTCGATGAGTCGCCGCTCGCGCTTCCACATAGGCAGCCTCCGTCGTGTCCCGCTCCATGCTCTGTTGGTCGTGCTCGCCGCAGTCTGGCTGCTTCCCACGGTGGGCTTGTTCGTGACGTCGTTTCGCACTCCCCAAGCCGTAGCGCAGACGGGTTGGTGGGTCTGTTTGGCACACCCCTTCGCCTTCACGCAGTACACGTTGCGCAATTACGGGGACGTCCTCACGGAGAACGGCATGGGGCGGGCATTTCTGAACAGCCTCTCGATTGCCGTTCCGGCGACGGTCCTGCCAACGCTGGTCGGAGCGCTGGCTGCCTACGCGTTCGCTTGGATGCGGTTTCGCGGGCGACGCATCCTCTTCTACGTGGTCGTCGCCCTCATGGTAGTTCCTCTACAGATGACCTTCATTCCGGTTCTTCGTGCCTTCTCATCGCTCCGGATCGCGGGCACCTTCCCGGCCATCTGGCTTGCACACGCGGGGTATGGGTTACCTTTGACTGTCTACCTTCTGCACAACTTCATCTCGGCGCTCCCGAAGGACCTCTTTGATTCCGCAGCCATCGACGGCGCGTCCTCTCTTCAGGTCTTCGCCGGGATCGTTCTGCCTCTCTCCGTGCCCGCCATCGCCTCCGTGGTCGTATTCCAGTTCCTCTGGGTGTGGAACGATCTTTTGGTCGCGCTCATCTACCTGGGAGGCGCGCCCAACGTCGGCCCCGTGACGTTACGCGTCGCGAACCTTGTCGGCTCGCGGGGCCAGAATTGGGAGCTGCTGACTGCGTCGGCGTTCGTCTCGATGGCCTTGCCTCTCACGGTCTTCCTCCTCCTTCAGCGCTACTTCGTGCGAGGGATCCTGGCAGGGTCGGTCAAGGGATGAGGCGTGATGCTGTTTCTCAGGATGAGCGATGACGTGACAGGTCGCTGAGCTGTTCAGGACGCACAGCGCGAGGACTCAGAGCAGCCGTCGAATACAGATCGTGACAAGGTTCCCGGCGCAGCGGTTCGGGCGGATCCCGGTACGAAGATAGGCTTAGGCACTCTCGGCAGCGGAGTCCGCGGCCTGAGTGTGATGGACATGGGTTCGAGCCCTTGCGCGCGCCGCCGAGAGGCGGAATGATCGGCCCGTGGACCCTCGCGAGCCGCTGACGCTCGCGCGGGGGAAAGGGGAACATGGAGAGGATCGGCATCGAGAAGTACGACGGCGTCATGGATAGCGCCGTTCTGAGCGAAGTGCAACGCACGGCCCGCGCCATCTACGGGATGCACGTTCTGCACGTGAACTCCACCTTTCACGGGGGCGGCGTCGCGAGCATGCTCAACTCGCTCGTACCTCTGATGAACGACGTGGGGATCAACGCAGACTGGAACTTGCTCTACGGCGATCCCGCCGTGTTCGCCGTAACGAAGAAGATCCACAACGGGTTGCAGGGGGAGAGCGTCCGCCTCACCGATCAGGAACTCGACGCCTATCTGGCTCTCAATCGAACCTGTGCCCTCTACAGCCCGATGGCTCACGACGTGGTCATTGTCCACGATCCGCAACCCCTTCCCATGATTCGGTTTGTCCGGCGAGCGAACCCCTGGGTCTGGCGCTGCCACATTGACGTCTCCGCTCCCAACGAAGACGTCGAACTCGCGGTTCGTCCACTGATCGCGCGGTACGACGCCGCCGTCGTCTCGTCCGAAAGGTTCCGACGCCCGTCTTGGCATCTCGACACGTACGTCATCCCGCCGGCTATCGATCCCTTCTCCGACCTCAACCGCGAGATGAGCGAGGCGGAGATCGACGGCAAACTTGATCAGTACGGGATCGTCGGCGCTGAGCCCTTTCTCCTTCAGGTGTCGCGCTTCGACAAGTGGAAAGACCCCATGGGCGTCATCAGGGTCTTCGACACCGTTCGTCAGGAGGCGCCATGCCGTCTCGTTCTCCTAGGGAGTATGGCCACCGACGACCCGGAGGGGCCTGCTCTCTTCCGCGAGGTGCAGAAAGCCGTCGAGAAAAGACCCGACATCACGCTGATCACGGCCAGCGACCCACTGCTTGTGAACGCGGCTCAGCGACGAGCTGCCGTTGTCGTCCAGCTTTCGCTTCGCGAGGGTTTCGGTCTCACGGTCTCTGAGGCGTTGTGGAAAGGGACCCCCGTCGTGGCGACTTCCGTGGGCGGAATCCCTCTTCAGATCATCGACGGGAAGACCGGCAGCCTCGTCTCCCCGGGGGATGTTCAGGGCGCCACGGAACGGATAACGCAGCTCTTGCAGCACCCGAGTCGCCGTGAGGAATTCGGCGGAGCGGGCAGGGAGCACGTACGAGAGCATTTCCTCATCCCGCGTCTTCTCCTCGACTGGCTGCGGTTGCTGAACCGACTCGCATGAGAGGCGTGGACTTATCCAAAGCAGCCCAGCTGACAAACCGAAACGCGGATCCCGAGCGTCTCGAGGACCGAGCCGACAAGGAGCCGCGGCAGACCGAGTTCCTCGGCCAGAGCCCACGCGGCCTGGCAGCTCAAGGTTCCCTGGTCGGAGCGGGCGCGAACTACCTCGGTGACTGCCTCGGGGAGGGATGCGAGGGAGCGGGCCCAGCGCCGGTCGCCGTACGCTTCGTACCCGAACAGACCAAGCTGGCAGAGCGCGATGCGCAGTCCGGCGGCATCTGCTGCCTCGCGCACGGCTCGCGGCGCAACGCTTTCGCGATGGGCCAAGGAGAAGGCGAGGGAACACGGCAGGCGGCCGTCGACCGCCGCTTCTCGTACACGAGCCTCCAGGGTCGTCAAGAAGATCACCTCTCGCACAGTATGCGTGCCGTTCACCGTGGCGACGACTCTCCTGGGATCGCGCGAGGAGTCATCGTACGCTTAGGCGCTCCAACGGGGGTGGTCTGAGCGTGCTCGCTCTCGGTTTCGCGGCGGCCGTCACGGCGCTGCTCGTCCTGTCGCGTCGGAATCTGGCTCTCGGGCTTCTCGCAGCGGCTCTGGGGCTTGGCGTCTTCTCGCTGTCTCCCGCGTCGTTCGGCCTCGCGCTCTGGCACACGGTCTCCGACCCCTCGGTACTGCTTCTGGCCGGCATCGTGTTCACCATTCCGCTCATTGCCGGGACCCTCGAGGTCTCAGGACAGATGGCGAATCTCGTCGATCAGCTTCGCGTCGGCGTGCGGACGTTTCTCATGCTTTCGCCTGCGTTATTGGGTCTGATGCCGATGCCCGGGGGAGCCCTTCTCTCCGCCCCCCTCGTCGAACGGGGCGCGGGCCACGTTCCGGCGGACGTCAAGGCCGCGGCGAACGTTTGGTTCCGCCACATCCTGCTCCTCGTCTACCCGCTTAGCTCGTCGTTGATCGCCTCGGCCAAGGTGGCGGGGCTGAATGTGTATGCGACCTTGCCCTACCTCGTGATCCCGTTTCTCGGCTTTCTTGCCGTCGGCAGCGCGTTCCTGCTCGCCCGCGTCCGCGGGGAAAGGGTGTCGCGGCGGCCGTTCTCGCTGCGAGAGCTGGCCCTGCCGGTGACGATTCTCTTGGCGGCTCCGCTGATCGATCTTCTGGTCTCCACGTTCGTCCGTCTTCCCGCCCGTGAGATCTCGACCGCAGTCGGCGTTGTCGCGAGTCTCCTCCTCGCCCTGCGGGTTGGGCGCGTGCGCATCCCGGCTCTACGTGCGATCGTTCTCCAGGCCAAGCCGTGGACGTACGCCGCCATTGTCCTGGCGATGTTCGCATTCCTGAACGTGTTTGCGGCCTCCGGTGCGCCGGCCTGGATTGCCGGGATGAGGCTCCCTCCTCTTGCGCTGTGCGTTGGCGGCGGCCTAGCGCTTGGCTGGATCACCGGCAGGATCGAAGCTCCGATGGCGGTGATCCTTCCGATCTACGTCGCGTCGGCGGGGTCCGTTTCGCTGCCCGCGTTTGCCGTGACGTACTCCGCGGCCTTCCTGGGATACGTGGCGACCCCCGTGCATCCGTGTGTCTCGGTGTCGATTGCCTACTTCGGCACATCGATGGGGGCCTTCCTGCGGCGTGTCGCGCCGCCGACGGCGATCGCTGCGGCAGCGACGGCGATCGTCGGGCTATTCGTCCTCTAGCGAAGTGCGACGCACATGCACGGTCTGCGTTGGGTGCGCGAGGCGGATGCCGCGGGCTTCGAACTCGGCCAAGATGCCCAGGAGGATCTTCTGCTGGGCGTCCATGAAGACGCTGTAATCGTTCTCGAGGACGTAGAAGACCACCTCAAACGTTAGCACCGAATCGCCGATCGACTTGAGGTGCGCGCGGTCGAAGCGGACGCTGGAGACTCGTTCGATCTGCTCTCGGACGAGAGTTGGGACGGTCCCGAGAATCTGGGCCGGCGTGTCGAACGCGAGACCGAAGCCGAAGGAGACCCTGCGCTCAGCCATCCGCATGAAGTTCCGCAGCCGACTCTCGAGCAGGTCGTTGTTCGAGAAGACGAGTTGCTCGCCCGACAGGCTGCGGACGCGCGTCGTCTTGAGGCCGATCCTCTCGACCGTTCCCGAGAAGTCCCCCACGGCG
This sequence comes from Candidatus Bipolaricaulota bacterium, assembly GCA_040752575.1. Taxonomy (GTDB): domain Bacteria; phylum Bipolaricaulota; class Bipolaricaulia; order UBA7950; family UBA9294; genus CAIOGO01. The sequence continues at coordinate 22,601 of JBFMGK010000012.1, read as the reverse complement.
ATGAAGTCGCCGATGACAAACGGGCGGTCGACGACGATCGACAACGACGCGAAGAGGTCTCTGAGGATGCTCTGGAGCCCGAGGGCGATGGCGATACCGCCGATCCCGAGACCCGCGATGAGGCCGGTTACGTCGACGCCGAGGTTGTCGAGGGCAAGAAGCAGGATGACGGACCAGATGACCACCTTGAGCACGAAGCTCAGCGCGGCGAGGGAGGTGGCGGCGCCCCCGTCGTCTCCATAGCGTTTCTGGACTGCGCGGCCGAGCCAGAACGAGACGAGTCCGTTGCCCCACGTCCCGGCCTGGGCAAGGAACGCAAGGATGAACAGCGTTCGCAAGATCGAGACGGCGTCCGTCGGCAGCGACAGGAATCGCGACCCGGCGTACGCGGCGATGACCGACACCAGGACGAATCGCGTTTTGCGTAGGAGTTCGACGAGGAGATCGTCGAACTGCCCCTCGGTCCGCGCAGCAGCGGCGCGCAGGCGGCGGATCGCAAGCCGCGCGGCGATCTGCAGAACGAACCACGTCGCGATGACGACGCCGACCGCAGCGAACCACTGCCAGGCGGCGTTGTGGTAGAACGTCTGATCGAAGAACCCCATCCGGCCTCCCTTCCTGGAATGCTGTTTGGAACAGAGTTTACATGCTACGACACGCGGAGGCCAACCTGGAGAGTGACGGCGTTCGTCCACCATGTCGTGGAGGGACGTCCTCTTGGCGCTGCGTCGCGTGTGCCCGGCGCGGGTGACTGGTGTCTGGCGGCGGATGCCAGGAGTGGATCGGGAGGAGCTTCGGGCAGAGCTAGGATCTGCGCATGAAGAAGATTGGCGTGATCGTTCGCGCGAGTGCCCTGCACGACCGCGAGCGGGTTCACGAGTTACGAGACCAGATCTTGCAGGACCTCCGCGCGGCGAGCGGCCTCGACGTCGAGGAGACCGCGCAGCCGTCGTCCGACCACCTGTCGGCGATTCTCGTCCTCACGGGCGGCGTGGAGCGCGACGTCCTCAAGGTCGTGGCTCAGCTCCCGTCTCCGACGCTCTTGATCGCCCATCCGGGCCACAACTCCCTCCCCGCGTCGCTCGAGGTGCTGGCACGCATCCGCCAAGACGGAGGCGAGGGGCGCATTCTCTACGGGTCTCCTGAGTCCATTGGCGAGGGACTGCGGCAGGAATTGGCGCTGGCAAACGCTTGGGAGAGGTTCCGCTTCAGCCGGATCGGAGTCATCGGAGATCCGTCGGATTGGCTCGTGGCCAGCGATGTCGATCGCGCCTTTCTCAAGGGGCGGCTGTCGATTGACGTGGTGCACCTGGCGATGGAACAGCTCCTTGAGCGCGTCGAGACGGCCGATGCGCCACGGAAGGACATCTCGGCGTTTGTCAAGGGGGCCCGCTTCGTCGCCGAGGCGACGGGCGACGACGTCCGGGCCGCGGTCAGGATCTACCACGGACTCCGCGAGCTTGTCGACGAGCATCGTCTCTCCGCCTGCACGCTGCGCTGTTTCGACTTGGTCAAGAAGCTCAACAACACGGGATGCTACGCCCTCTCGCGGCTCAATGACGAAGGGATCCCCGCCGGGTGCGAGGGCGACCTCCAGTCGCTCTTCTCGCTCTACCTCGCGTTCCTCCTGTCGGGCTCCACGGCGTTTATGGCGAACATCGCGGATGTGGACGCCGAGCGCCGCACCTTGGGCGTTGCGCACTGCATGTGCCCTCTCTCCATGGCGCCGAGCTACGCCATCCGAAGTCACTTCGAGTCAGGGATCGGCGTCGGGATCGCGGGGACTCTGCCCCCCGGTCCGTGTACGCTGTTTCGATTGGGCGGCGAACGGCTGTCGCAGCTGTTCGTTCGCGAGGGGACCCTCGTCGAGTCGACGATGCGAGAGGACCTGTGCCGCACGCAGGCCCGTGTCTCCATCAACGGTGAGGTCGACGGCCTGCTCACCACCCCGCTGGGCAATCATCACATCCTCCTCGGCGGCCACCACCGAGAGACGATCGAGCGGTTCTTCGAGCGCTACCTCGCCAGCTGAGTCCCCGTCAGTTGCCCCGGCTCTCCGCGAGGGCTACCATCGCCGCGCCTTCAGGAGGTGACGCGCCCATGGCGGAGCGCAAGATGCAGGTGACGGCGGACAACGAGACGCGGCGAGGGCACTACTCGAATCTCGCACTGATCTCGCATCGCAAGGAGGAGTTCATCCTCGACTTCCTGTTTCTCGATCCGCAGACGCAGGCGGCGCAGGACGGTCAGGCGCTGTTGGTCTCCAGGGTGGTCCTCAATCCGGGCCACATGAAGCGCCTCCTCCACGCGATCGGAGAGAACATCCAGCGATACGAGAAGAACTTCGGCACCATCGTTCTGCCTCCGAATCTGACGTAGGGCTCGTGAACGGCCAGGCCGAGTTTCGCGAGCGCAAGGCCGCCGTCTTGCGAACGATCCTGGTGCGCAGGCTCACCCTCGGGGTGTTTTGCGCCGTCGCCCTGGTCGTCGTCCTCGTCTCGGGGATGGGGGGGATGAACCCCGCGGTCTACTCGCCGGCCGTCTGGTTTCTGCTCACGTTTCCCTTCGGCTTCGTCATCGCGCGACAGAGGACTTCGCGGGCCCTTGATGCAGCCCACACGGCCTTCTTTCTCATCGAAGGGCTCCTGATCACGGTCCTCATCCACTTCCTCAGCGGCAGCGAGTGGATTGGGAACGTCTTCTACCTGTTCACCGTCATCTACGCCAACCAATTCCTGCCGAGGGCCCACGGCGCGTTGGTGACGGGGTGGGTGGTGGCCTGCTACTCCGGTCTCGTTCTTATGGAAGCCTTCGGCGTCGTGCCGCACCGCGTCTTGTTCTCGCTTTCGACCCCCGCGCACCGAAGCCTCTCCTACAACGTCGCCACGATTCTCGCCGGGGCTGTGGGGCTCTACGCGGTGGTTGCGTTCACTGTGCGGACGTTCGCTGCGATCGACGCGCGCAAGAACCGCCTGCTTCAGGCGAGGGAGGCGGAACTTGCCGAGCTTTCGCAACGGCTCTTGGCGGCACAAGATGAGGAGCGACGGCGGATTGCCCGGGGCTTGCACGATGGGCTCATTCAGTCGCTCGCGGCGGCGAAACTCGTTCTGTCTCCGGCGCGGAGCGCCATGGGCGACGAGACGTACCGGCGAGCTGTCGGCGTGATCGACGACGCGATTCGCGAGACGCGAGCTTTGGCCTACTCTCTTCGGCCCCCACTCCTGGACGACCTCGGACTCCTCCCCGCACTCGAGCGGCTGGCCGACGCGTTGAGCGAGTCGAGCGGCCTCTTGATTCACGTCGATGCTGACGAGCCGGGCTCTCTGGACGTCGCGCTGGAGAGCCTTGTGTACCACGTGGCCAGCGAAGCGCTCGAGAACGTCGTCCGTCACGCCGGGGCCAAGACGGCGACCGTCTCCCTGACAATGACGCCGACGATCGTGCGCATCCGAGTCGAAGATGACGGATCCGGGATCGACCCGCGAAGTTCCCGCGGATTGGGGCTCCGCGGGATCGAAGAACGCGTCGCACTGTGCGGTGGGACGCTGAGTCTTTCCCCCCGCGCCGAAGGAGGGGCCGTCCTAACGGCCGAGGTGCCGATTGCCCATCCGCGTTGCGATCGTTGACGACCACACCCTGGTTTGCGAAGGCCTCGAGCGCCTGCTCTCCCTTGAGGACGACCTCGAGGTCGTAGGGATCTGCCGCACCGCCGCCGCGGCCGCGGCCCTTGTGCGCGACGCACGGCCGGACGTTCTGCTTCTTGACCTCCTCCTGCCCGACGCGCACGGCCTGGACGCGATCCCAAGCCTGCTAGCGGCGTGCCCGACGATGCGGATTCTCGTCCTGTCCATGCTGGCGGAGCCCGAGGTGGCCGCCGAGGCGGCGGAAAGGGGAGCCTGCGGCCTTGTGTCGAAGTCCGATCCTCCCGAAGTGCTACTCGCGGCCCTACGCGGCGCGGCGTCCGGAGGAATCCAGGTGCCTCCAAGTCGCCTCTCGCACCGCGAACGCTGCGTTCTGGCAGCGATGGCCGAGGGCCGTTCCAACGAGGAGATCAGCCGAGCGTTCGGGGTTCGCCCCAAGACGGTGGAGGGGTACGTGCAGCGTCTCATGGATCGTCTTGGATTGCACACGCGAGCCGGGCTGATCTCCTACGGTCGGAGGCTCGGTCCCCCCAAGCGCTGATTCATACCGTTTCCCGGTGTCGCCGGCGTCCGGCGGGTCTTACAATGACTCGCATGGAACGGATTCGTGTTGCGCTGGCCGACGATCACGCCCTGGTGCGTGCCGGACTGCGAGGGCTGCTTGCCGACGCCGGATTCGACGTGGTTGGGGAAGCGGGGGACGGTCGGGAGCTTCTCCGGGTCGTTCGGGCGACGAAGCCCGACGTGGCCCTTGTCGACGTTTCGATGCCCTTGCTGGACGGCCTGGAGGCGGCTCGGCGCGTGGCGCGCCTCTCCCCCTCGACGCGCGTGGTCATCCTGACGATGCACGATGACGAAGCCTTCGCCGCGCGAGCCGCACGCGTCGGAGCCGCCGGGTTTGTGGCCAAGGATGCTGCGGCGGATCGACTGGCCGAAGTGGTTCGTTGTGTGGCTGTGGGCGGGCGGAGTCTGCCCGAAGGGCTTCCCGACGCCGACGAGCCCCTCTCTCCGCGTGAGTACGAAGTCCTTCGCCTGATCGTTGAGGGGAAGAAGAACGCCGAGATCGCCGCGGTTCTGAGCCGGAGCGTTCATACCGTGAGGAGCCATCGCGCGAGACTGATGAAGAAGCTTGGCGTGCGCTCCGCTGCCGAATGGGTCGCCGCTGCCGAGTCGGTGGGGGTCATCGCGGTGCCTGTCTCGGGAAGGAGAGGCCCATGATCCCGAGCTGGTTCGCGGAGTACCGGCCGGAGGTTCTTGGCGGATTGCGGCGGGCTGTGGCCGGTGACGGCTTGCTGTTTGACATGGTTCGCGACCACCTCGGACTTGACGGCCGGGCTGAAGGCACGGGGAAGCTTGTCCGCTCGAGTCTTGTCCTGTTCACGATCGAGGCGCTGGGGGGGCGGCGCGACGAGGCCCTCCCCGCGGCGGTCGCGCTCGAACTCATCCACGGGTTCTCTCTCGTCCACGATGACATTCAGGATCGAGACGAGACCCGCCGCGGACGTCCCACCTTGTGGTCTCAGTACGGCGTGGCACAGGCGATCAACGCCGGGGACCTGTTGCACGCGCTCGCGGCGCGCGAGGCGGCGCGGGCCGGAGCCGAGGCTGCCTTGATCCTTGCCGCGGCGACGGGCCGGATGATCGAGGGGCAGTCGCTCGACCTTCAGCTCGAAGCGCGCCGCGGTGCCGCCCGCGATGTACTGCAGATGATCGACGGGAAGACAGGCGCCCTCTTGTCCTGCGCGCTGGAGCTTCCGGCGTCGCTCGTCGGCGCGGCCCCGAAGACTCGCGAGGCGCTGGCGGCGGCGGGGATCGCTCTCGGACGAGCCTTCCAGATTCGCGATGACCTCCTGGGCGTCTGGGGAGACGGCGCCGCGTTGGGAAAGCCCGTAGGGTCCGACGTTCGCCGACGGAAGACCTCGTACGCCGCGGCCGTTGCGTTCGAGCGCGCCTCCGGCGCTCTGGCCGAGCAACTCGCGACGATCTACTCAAGCCCGCCGACCGACGCTCAGGTCTCGTGGGTCGTCGACTGCTTCACGCGGCTTGGCGTTCGCGAAGCCTGCCAGACAGCCATCGAGCAGTACGCGGCGCGGGCCAAGGCGAAGCTCGACGAGATCCCCGTCTCGCCGGCTTCGCGGAACGGGTTCGATGAGTTTCTGAGCTACTTGTGCGGGAGGTCTACGTGAGTCGTCCCTTTGCGCTTGACGTTGCCGTGGCTCGCCACATCGCCGGCCGATCGCTCCGGCGGACGCGGCGATATCCATTGGTCACGATGCTCGAGCCGCTCGAAGCCTGCAACCTCTCCTGCACCGGTTGCGGGCGCATCCGCGAGTACCGCGACGTCCTCGATCGCCGGCTGTCCACACAGGACTGCCTCGCGGCCGTTCGCGCTGCAGGTGCGCCGATTGTCTCCGTGTCTGGCGGTGAGCCTCTCCTCCATGTCGAGATCGCCGAGATTGTGGAGGCCCTCCGCGATGACGGTCGTTTCGTCTACCTCTGCACCAACGGGCTCCTTCTCCAGGAGACACTCGACCGTCTGCCTCCTTCCCGGCAGCTCTGCTTCGTCGTTCATCTTGACGGGACGGAAGAGGTTCACGATCGGGTGACCGGGCGACCCGGCACGTATCGGACAGCCCTCGCGGCGATTCGCGACGCGTTGGCGCGCGGTCACCGCGTGTGCACCAACACAACCCTGTTTCACGGCTCGGACGCGGAGGATCTCCACGCGCTGTTTTTCACGCTCCAGTCCCTCGGGGTCGAGGGACTCATGGTATCGCCGGGCTACGCCTACGAGGACGTCGTCGATCGCGACCAGTTCCTCGCGCGGCGCGAGGCCGTCGCCGCCTTCCGCAGAGTGCTGGATCCGTCCAAGGGTCTGCCTTTCTACAACAACCCGCTGTATCTCGACTTCTTGCGCGGCGAGCGTGACTACCCTTGTGCGGCGTGGACTACGGTGACCTACACCGTGCTCGGGTGGCGGCTGCCGTGCTACGCGATCGCCGACCGTCACGTCGAACACGTCGAGGAGTTGTTCGACGAGTCCGTCTGGGAATCCTACGGTCCCGGCATCGACGCTCGATGCGCAAACTGCATGATGCACTCGTCCTTCGAGGGAGCGAGTATCCTGGCTGCGCTTCGCCGTCCGCGCGACCTCGTGCGCGTCGCATGCGGGGTGTGGGGGCGGTGATCGTCGTGACCGCGTGCTTCCCACAGGAGTTGCGATGGATCCCGAGGTCGGCGGCGACGCGCGTCGTCAGGACTAGGATGGGGCGCGGCGCCGCAGAGGACCTGAACCGGGCGCTGGGCCGGACGGACGACTTCGCGTTGCTGATCTCAACGGGCTTCTGCGGCGGCGTGGATCGGCGACTTGGTGTCGGTGACATGGTCATCGCCGACGCCGTCCGCTGGGAGGAGAACGTGTTCAACGTCGATCTAACCCAGGTCCGTCGTGCTCACGACGCCCTTGCGTCGGCCGGCCTGCGGGCGTGGATCGGGCCGGTCGCCTGTGCTCCAGAGGTTCTGGACTCCGAGGGGAAGCGAGCGGCTGCCCTGGCGGGGAGCCTGGCCGTCGATATGGAGTCCGGTCCTCTGGCGGCGTGGGCGGCAGAGAGGCGCGTCCCCTTCCTGAGCTTGCGCTCCGTGCTCGATGCCGCGGAGGACCCGATGCCCTTCGGCCGTCGGCCGCTCGCGCTGACCGCGATGCATCACCCGCTGGTCGCCTTGCGCCTGGCCGCGGCCGCACGCCGCGCCGGACGCCGACTCGGCGAAGCGATCAGGGCCGTCGCTCCCCAGTGCGAAGGGGCGGTATGACGCGCCGCATCTGGGTTGGCGAGGTGCCGCTCGGGGCCGGGGCGCCCGTTGCGGTGCAGTCGATGACCAACACGCGAACGTCGGACATCGACGCCACCGTGGCCCAGATCCAGCGATTGGCTGCAGCGGGGTGCGAGATCGTTCGCGTTGCCGTGCCCGATCGCGAGGCCGCCGCCGCCCTGCCCTCGATCAAGGCCCGTATTACGGTTCCGCTCGTCGCCGACATCCACTTCGATCCCCGCCTTGCCATAGCGGCGATTCGCGCCGGCGTAGACAAGCTGCGGCTCAATCCGGGGAACATCACCGATCCGGACCGAATCGCCGAGGTTGCCGATGCGGCGTCCGAGGCGGCGATTCCGATTCGCGTAGGGGCGAACTCCGGATCCCTTGCTGCCCCGTACCTTGATGCCCACGGCCGAGCGTCCGTCGCCGGCATGGTCGACAGCGCGCTTGCCGAGATTCGCCTTCTCGAGCGGCGCGGGTTCGAAAACCTCGTCGTATCGCTCAAAGCGACCGACGTCCGGATGACGGTCGAGGCCTACCGTGCGGTGGCGCGCGAAGTGGACTACCCCCTGCACCTTGGGATTACCGAAGCGGGGACGAGCTGGGAGGGATCGATCCGCTCCGCGGTGGGCTTGGGGATTCTGCTTGCCGAAGGACTTGGCGACACGTTGCGGGTCTCGCTGGCCGGCGATCCCGTGCAAGAGGTGAGAGCGGCGTACGAAATCCTGAGGTCGCTCGGTCTCAGGTCCCGCGGAATTGATCTCCACGTCTGCCCTACCTGTGGCCGAACCGGGATCGATCTCGCGGGCATCGCCGAAGCGGTGCGCGAGGCGCTCGCGGATGTCACGGCTCCGCTTCGTGTTGCCCTCATGGGGTGCGTCGTGAACGGCCCCGGAGAAGCGCGCGCCGCTGACGTCGGTCTCGTGGGCGGGCCGGGTTGCGGGACGATTTATGTCCACGGCGTTCCTGCCGAGACCGGCATTCCCGAGGGTCGCCTTGTCGAGGCGATCGTGCGCACGGTGCGCGCGACGCTGCAGGAGGCGGCATGATTCCCGTCGACACAAGGACCGATCTCGACGCGGCGCTCGAACGAGCGACGGCGCACCTGCTGGGCCTGCAGAACCAGGACGGCTACTGGTGGGCGGAACTCGAGTCGAATGTGACCATTACTGCCGAGCACGTCTTCCTGCGGCACATCCTTGGGAACACCGACCCTGAGGAGAGGACGCGCGCCGCCGCCACGCTTCTTCGCGCGCAACGTCCCGACGGAACGTGGGCCAATTGGGCCGGCGGGCCCGGTGAGCTATCGACGACGGTCGAGGCCTACGTCGCCCTGAAGATGTCCGGCATGGACCCTGCGCGGTCCGAAATGGCTGCGGCGCGACGTTTCATCCTCGACCGCGGGGGCATCGAAAGGGCACGCGTCTTCACCAAGATCTGGTTGGCGATGATGGGGGAGTGGGATTGGCGCGGACTGCCCATCCTCCCGCCCGAGTTCATCCTCCTCCCGTCCTGGTTCCCTATCAGCATCTACTCCTTCGCTTGCTGGGCACGGCAGACCATCGTTCCCCTGGCGATCGTTATGGACCGCAAGCCCGTGGTTCCGTTGCCCGACTCGGCGCGGGTCGACGAGCTGTTCGCCCGCGGTCGCGATCACGCTGACCTCCGCGTGCGGTCGGCTCGGCCGGGCCTCGCGCCGGCCGCACTCCTCCTGGCGGATCGCGTCTTGCGGCTTCTCGAGAAGTCGCCGTACAAGCCTCTGCGCAGGGCGGCGCTGCGAAAGGCCGAGCGCTGGATCCTCGAACGACAGGAGGCCGATGGCTCGTGGGGGGGAATCCAGCCTCCGTGGGTGTACTCACTCATCGCACTCCGGCTGTTGGGCCATCCGCTGGAGGGGGACGGACCCGTGGCTCGTGGGTTTGCAGGGTTCTACGGCAAGCAAGGGTTCGCAATCGACGACGGCGAAACCTTCCGCCTGCAGTCCTGTCTCTCTCCCGTCTGGGACACCGGGCTCGCGATGATGGCCCTTGCCGACGCCGGTGTCGCGCCGGATCACCCGGCGCTGCTGCGTGGCGGACGCTGGCTCTTGGCCGAGCAGATCTTCTCGGGCGGGGATTGGCAGGTTCGGTGCAGTGCGCCGCCCGGCGGATGGGCCTTTGAGTTTGCGAACGACACCTATCCCGACACCGATGATACGGCGGTGGTGCTCATGGCGCTTCGAGGCGTCGTCGCGTACGCCGGGCCGCGCGGCGAGGGGGAGAAGGCCGTCGAGCGCGGGATCTCGTGGCTCCTGGGCATGCAGAGCCGCAACGGCGGATGGGGCGCGTTTGACCGCAACAACACGCAGACGTGGACGCGGAAGATCCCCTTCGCGGACTTCGGCGAGGTGATCGATCCGCCCTCGGTCGACGTCGCGGCGCACATCCTGGAGCTCCTCGGGCGAGAGGGACGAACCACCGCGGACCGGGCCGTGCGACGTGCAGTGGACTACGTGCTTGGTGAGCAGGAGGAAGACGGCGCGTGGTACGGCCGTTGGGGAGTCAACCTCATCTACGGCGTGGGGGCGGTTCTGCCCGCGCTGGCGGCGCTGGGCGAGGACATGAGCGCGCCGACCGTGCGGCGCGCGGTGGCTTGGCTGCTGGATCGTCAGAACGGGGACGGGGGGTGGGGAGAGAAGATCGAGAGCTACTGGCAATCAGCGTCGCGGGGCCGCGGTCCTTCGACCGCGTCCCAGACGGCATGGGCGCTTCTGGCGCTGGTGGCGGCTGGAGAGGCGGATCGTCCGCACACCGCGCGTGCTGTTGAGTACCTCATCCGCACGCAGAACGAGTCCGGCGGCTGGGACGAGGCCGCCTACACGGGGACGGGCTTCCCGACGGACTTCATGATCCGCTACGCCATCTACCGAGATGTCTTCCCGCTCATGGCGCTTGGTCGGTATCGAGCGGCGGCCCAGACGAAGACGGGAGGGCGAGCATGAGCGAGATCACGAAGGCCAAGGTTCTGGGATTCTGCGGCGGTGTCCGACGCGCGGTGCAGATGATCGAAGGAGAGCTTGCTGCGCGGGGTCCGCTCCATACCCTCGGGGCGATCGTTCACAACGCGCACGTTGTCGCAGAACTGGCCGCCAAGGGGGCGCGGATGGCGCGGAGCCTTGACGATGTCCCGGCGGGGGGCACCGCGGCGATCACCGCGCACGGAGCGGGCGAAGAGGTGGTCGAAGAGATCCTGCGCCGGGGGCTACGACTCGTCGACACGACGTGCCCGATCGTTCGACGTGCGCAACGGACGGCCGCCCAGCTCGCCGAGGAAGGTTTCGGCGTTGTGCTGTACGGCGAGGCCGAGCACCCGGAGGTGCGCGGCATCCTGTCCTGGACCCGGGGACGGGGACTCGCAACGCAGTCGCCCGACGTCGAACCTCCACCCGGGCCGCGAGGGATCGCCGTCATCTCCCAGACCACGAAGAGCCCCGAGAAGTTCGCCGAGTTTGCCAAAGGGCTGGTCGGGCGGCTTGCCGGCCGCGTGCCCGAGATTCGGGTCGTCGACACGACGTGCCCCGAGACGGGCCGACGCTACCAGGCTGCGGAGGATCTCGCAACGTGCGTCGACGCGCTGGTCGTCGTGGGCAGCCGTTCGTCGGCCAATACGAGAAAGCTCGCCGAGACGTGTGAGGCCACGGGGCGGGCGACATACCTCATCGAGTCGGCCGATGAGATCGAAGATGACTGGGGGCTGGGGAGACTGCGCGTGGGGGTCACGGCGGGGGCGTCGACGCCCGACGCCGTCGTGGATGAGGTGGTCGACCGTCTTGCCCACCTCGGGGATGCGACAAGGACGGGGGATCCACAGTGAAAGCAAGGCGTGGATTGAACTTGGAGATGGACGAGGCGGTGGCAGCACGGCTTCACCGAACCGTGCTCCAGCGGATCGCGAGTCGGGCGCCAGAGTTCATGGACATCACGGGGGATGTCGAACGTGCCGTCAGGGAGTCGGGGATTCTCGAGGGAAGCGTAACGGTCTTTTCTCGTCACACCACGGCCGCGGTGAAGATCAACGAGAACGAGCCGCTCCTGCTGCGCGATATGGCGAGGTTCCTGGAAACCGCGGCGCCGCGCGAAGGCGACTACCGCCACAACGACTTCGTCATCCGAACGGAGAACATGACAGACGACGAGTGTCCGAACGGCCATTCGCATTGCCAGCACCTACTTCTCTCCGCGAGTGAGACGATCCCCGTTTCGGACGGCAAGCCGCTGCTTGGACGTTGGCAGAGCGTCTTCCTCATCGAACTCGATCACCCGCGGGAGCGCGAAGTTGTCATCCAGGTCATGGGATGGTAGACGTCGCGGCGGCGCTCCGCTCTGTCGACCTCGCCGAAGCGCGAGCACGCTGCCGCGCGCTGGCGCGGCGGCACGGCGAGAACTTCACGACGATTTCGCGTCTTGCGCCGCGCGAGATGCGGACGCACCTGAGCGTGGTCTACGCGTTCTGTCGTGCCGTCGACGACCTTGGAGACGAGGGAAGGCTACCCGAGGAACTCGCGGCCTGCCCTTGTGCCGCGGCGCCGCCGGGTGAGCGTAGGATCGAACGGCTCGATGCCTTCGAAAGCGAGTTGGTCCGCGCGTGGGCCGGGCGGGCGGAGAGCCCGCTGTTCGTTGCGCTGACCGAGACGGCGGCAGCGTACAGGTTGCCGCTGGAACCCTTCCGCAGACTGATTGAGGCAAACCGGATGGACCAGCGCGTGAGACGCTATGCGACCTACGACGAGTTGATCCACTACTGCGAGCACTCCGCGACCCCCGTTGGGCGCATCGTGCTCGGCCTCTACGGGATTTCTGACTCCGAGTCGGCCCGGCTCTCCGATGCGACGTGCACGGCGCTTCAGCTCACGAACTTCTGGCAGGACGTGAAGCGCGACTTTGCGATGGGGCGTGTCTACCTCCCCGAACAGGACATGGCGCGGTTTGGGGTGTCCGAGGGGGATCTGGCCATGGAGATCGGCGGTTCGCCCTTCTGCTGCCTCATGGAGTTCGAGGTCGCACGGGCGCGCGCCCTGTTTGACGAGGGGGTGGCGCTCCTCGGGCGGGTCTCCGGACACCTGCGCGTGGATCTCGCGCTCTTCTCGCGCGGCGGCCTGGCGATTCTCGACAAGATCGAGCGGCAAGGGTTCGATACGCTCCTCGCTCGTCCGACGCTGTCAAGACTCGACAAGGCGCGGATCTTTCTCTCTGCACTCCTGTCGGGGAGCACGCTGTGAGCCTCGCGTCCTCGTACCGGACGGCGGCACGGGTCGCACGACGCGAAGCGCGTAACTTCTATCTCGCGTTTCTCACCTTGCCGCGAGGGCAGCGGCGGGCCGTCTACGCGCTGTACGCGTTCTTCCGGGAGGCGGATGACGTCGCAGATGGCGCGTTTCCCGACCCGCAGCCCGACGCGACGGGCGGACGCAGGGCCGGGATCGAGGCACTGCGGAAGCGCCTCGCGGCGGCGGTTGCCGGGAGTTCATTCTTAGAGCGAGATCTCGCCCTTGCCGATGCGATCGAACGCTTCGCGATCAAGCCGAGCGATCTCGAGGACGTCTTGACGGGGGTCGAGTCGGACCTGGGTACGGTCGAGATGCAGACGATGAACGACCTCGAGTGCTACGCCTATCTCGTGGCGAGCGCCGTAGGTCTGGCGGCTCTTGCCGTGCTGAACGACGGCGTTCCGCCGAGCGACGCGATGAGGGAGAGGGCCATCCGCTTCGGGCTGGGCATGCAGCTCATCAACGTCGTACGCGACGTCAGGGAGGACGCGGCGGCCGGCCGGCTCTACGTGCCCAGAGAGGTCCTTCGCGCGCACGGGGCGGATCCCATGGATCTGCGGAGCGGTCGGCCTACGGAGGCGGTGTGTGCCGCCCTCGCCGACATTGCATCGCGCGCTTGCGAGCACCTGGCGGCGGGTCGTGCGCTGATCCCGTCGGTGCCCGGACGAAGCCGAGCCTGCCTTTGGCTTCTCGCGGAAACGTACGACGGCCTTCTCCGCCGAATCGAACGGGCCGGCTATGATGTCTTCTCGTCGCGAATCGGTCTTCCGACGGCGCAGAAGTTGTGGCTCGTGCTCCGGTCTCTCTGGAGGCGTTGAGATGCGTGCGATCGTCATCGGGGCGGGCTTCTCCGGGGCGGCAGCCGCGTGCCGGCTGGCGGGAGACGGCCACAGCGTCACGTGGCTCGAGGCCTCTCCGCGGCTCGGCGGCCGCGCGGCGTCGTTCACGTGGCGGGGCCAGCCGGTCGACTACGGCGAGCACGTCCTGCTGCGAGCATGTACCGCGGCGCAGGGGTTCCTCGAGCGAGTCGGGGCGGCGGATGCCGTTCGCTTCCAGGATACCTTTGCCGTGCCCCTGCTGACGGAGAGTGCGCGTAGCATCCTGCGGTCAATTCCCCTGCCGGGGCCGGCCCATCTTCTTCCCGGCCTCCTCGGATACCGTCTTCTCTCGCCCGGCGAGCGGCTGTCGGCAGGCGTCGCCGGCCTCCGGCTTCTCCTCGGGAGCCGGCGCGGGAGCGAGGAGACCTTCGGCTCCTGGCTTCGGCGCCACGGTCAGAGCGACCGCGCGCGCCGTCGGCTCTGGGAACCCATCGTCGTGGCCACACTGAACGCGAGGGCCGACGACGTCTCGTTGCCGGCCGCACGGCAGGTGTTCCGCGAAGCGCTCCTGGTTCCGCACGGGGGCGACGTAGGGCTGTTCGCGGTTCCGCTGGGTGAGGTTTTCGCCGCTGCGCGGCGCTATCTCGAAGCCCGGGGGGCGACGGTGGAGACAAGAGCAAGGATGGTGCGCCTTCTGGTTCGGGGTGCCTCCAAGGAGGAGGCGACGGGCGTCGCCCTTGCCGATGGTCGGGCCATGGAGACGGACGCCGTGATCCTTGCCGTTCCTCCCCATGAGCTGGCACGGCTCGCCGGCGGGGAGCCGCACTGGAAGGCGCTAATTGGGGCCGCGCTGGGACTTGTCTGGTCGCCGATCGTCAACGTGCGTCTTGTGATGGATCGTCGGGTCCTCTTCGATCGGTTCGTTGCCGGCGTCGAAACGGACATCCAGATTGCGTTGGACCACGGTCCGACGTCGGCGGGCGCAACGACGCAGGCGATCGGGATCTCGCTGAGCGCGGCCGAAGCGTGGATCGACCTCCCTCCGAGCGAGGTGGTCGCGAGGATCACCGCTTCCCTCGGCAAGCTTCTTCCCGCCGCGCGCGGCGCGCGCATCCTTGACGCCGTCGTCCTTCGGCACCGACGCGCGACGTTCCTTCCCGCGCCAGGGTCCGACGCACTGCGGCCGCCGAACCGAACGTCGCTTCGCCGGCTCTATCTGGCGGGCGACTGGACCCAGACCGGCTGGCCTTCGACGATCGAAGGCGCGATTCGGTCTGGCGTGTTCGCGGCGGCGGCGGCGGAAGCCGATGTCGAGGCGGGATGCCAGAACTCAGACGAAAGATAACCTCGAGGAGTCCCGTAAAACGAGACTCATGAGGTGTCGTGTTCGCACTTTGCGGGACGCGTCGCCGGCGCTATACTCCGCGACACCTGAGAGGTGGTAGCCGTGCCGCAGACCATGACCGAGAAGATCCTCGCGCAGCACCTGCGCGAGGGGGAGTTGAAGCGCGGGACCGAGATCGGGATCCGCATGGACCAGTGCCTCACCCAGGACTCGACCGGGACCATGGCGTGGCTCGAGTTCGAAGCGCTCGGCATTGACAGGGTTCGAGCCGAGCTCGCCGTCTCGTACTCCGATCACACGTCGCTTGGATTCAAAGGCGAGTCGACCGACGACCACATCTTTCTGCAGACGATCGCTTCCCACTATGGTGCCAAGTTCTCGAAGAACGGAAACGGAGTCTGCCACCAGCTTCACTATGAGCGATTCGCGGTCCCCGGCAAGACCCTGATCGGATCGGATTCCCACACGCCGACGTCGGGCGGGCTCGGTATGTTGGCGATCGGTGCCGGCGGGATGGACGTCGCCGTCTGCATGGGCGGCGGACCGTTCTTCCTCACGATGCCCAAGATGATGAAGGTCGTGCTGAAGGGCAAACTGAGGCCGAACGTCAGCGCGAAGGACGTCTCGCTCGAGCTCCTGCGCCGAATCACCGTCAAGGGCGGCGTCGGCTACTTCCTCGAGTTCGTCGGTCCCGGCGTTGCGACGTTGACGGTGCCCGAGCGGGCGACGATTACCAACATGGGTACCGAGACGGGCGCCACGTCGTCGATTTTCCCGTCTGACGACGTGACCCAGGCGTTCCTCAAGATGCAGGGGCGCGAGGCGGACTGGCGCGAGCTCTCGCCCGACGAGGGCGCGGTCTACGACCACGAGATCGAGATCGATCTTGCGGCCGTTGAGCCGCTCGTCGCGATGCCCGGCATGCCCGACAACGTCTTCTCGATTGGCGACGTAGCCGGGACCAAGATCGACCAAGTGTTCATTGGCTCCTGTACGAACGGCTCGTACCAGGACCTCAAGATCGTGGCCGAGATGTTGAAGGGCAAGAAGGTCTCGACCGACATCGACGTGATCGTGTCGCCGGGGTCGCGGCAGGCGTGGGAGATGTTGATCGAGGACGGCAGCTTCCTCGAACTGACCAAGGCCGGCGTGCGGATGATCGAACCGGGGTGCAACGCGTGCATCGGCATCGGCTTTGTCCCTGGGACGAACCACCTGTCGCTGCGCACCGTTAACCGTAACTGGAAAGGCCGCGGTGGGAACGAGGACGGGAAGCTCGCTCTCTGCGGACCGCAGCTGGCTGCGGCATCCGCGCTCAAGGGCGTCATTTCCGATCCGCGCGAGCTTCCAGAGCCTAGGGTTAACGTCACAAGGCTGACCGTCGATGACTACCTGATCCTCGATCCCCAGGGCCCCAGCGTGGAGATCCGCCGCGCGCCGAACATCGCTCCGATGGGCAATCAGAAGCCGCTGCCGCCCGTCTTGAAAGGCGAAGCGCTGCTCAAGGTCGGGGATGGCGTCTCGACCGACGCCATCCTGCCGGCCGGGCCGCTGACCCAGCACCTGCGTTCGAATCTGCCCGAGATCGCGAAGTTCACCTTCTACTACGAGGATAAGACGTTCGCGGCGCGGGCGCTCGAGAAGGGCGGCGGATTCCTCGTCGGCGGCGACAACTACGGCCAGGGCTCATCGCGCGAACACGCGGCCCTCGCACCGTGGAAGCTCGGGATCAAGGCGGTCCTGGCGAAGAGCTTCGCGCGCATCCACCGCGCGAACCTCGTGAACATGGGCATCCTGCCGCTCACGTGCAACACCGACCTGATCGACCAGGGCGACCAGCTCGAGATCGACGTGTCGAAGCTCACGCCCGACCTCGTCGTCAAGAACCTCACGAAGAAGACGACGATCCCGGCGAAGCACGACCTGTCCGAGCGCGAGAAGGCGATGCTGAAGGCGGGCGGTCTGTTGGCGTACACGGCGGCGGGGCATTAGGCCCCACCGCTGGGGAGGCGGCTCTTGGTCCGAGTGCGCCCGGGAACAGGTGTAGCCCGGACGCGCGGGCATCAGGGGCCGCCAGTAGGTCATTCGGTCTCCGCGTGATGTGAGAGTGGCAACGGTGCCCTTCCCCCCATCCTGCAAGACTTCTTTTGGCTGGCGGAGAGGGCGAGGGAGTGGCAGGTTTGGAGGCTCTTGGCGCGCCCGACGTGTCGCTCCCGTGACGGACGTTGCGCCGCGCTGGCGAGCTGCCGCGTAGGAGTGCAGACATGAACGCGGCGGGCCAGGCTCCTCGAGCCTGGGACGGCTCTTGACTTCCCCCCCGCATTCTGTAGCATCTTCACTATGTGAGATCACGGGTCCCGAATGATGGGACGACCGCGGGGGAGCGAGAACACTGAACACGCTGGAGAAGTGCGTTCGAATCTTGACTCTGTTCACTGAGACGACGCCCGTCTTGGGCGTGGCCGAGATCGCAGAGCGGCTCGAACTGCCGCGCTCGACGGCCTACCGCTACATCTCGGCACTCAAAGCCCATCGTTTCGTGGAGGAAGTCCCCGGAAGTGCCGGATATCGGCTCGGGGGGCGCATCCTCGAGATGGCGGCGACGATGGCCCGCAAGCCGCTTCGCGAGGTGGCCCTGCCGCATATGGAGCGCATCGCGCGCGAGACCGGCGAGACGGTCCTCCTCTGCGGGCTCCGCGGCCACGTCGGAGTCTGTCTCGAGAAGGTCGACGGCACGCACGCGCTCAGGGTCTCCTACGAGCTGGGCGACACCTACCCTCTGCATGCGGCTGCGACGGGCAAGGCCATTCTCGCGTTTCTCGAACCCTCCGAACAGAAGGCCGTGATCCGCGAGGTCGGACTGCCTCGTCTCACGGCGACGACGATCACGAGCGAGAGCCGTCTCGACAAGGAACTCGCGAGGATCCGCGTGGCCGGAGTCGCCGAGAGTGACGGCGAGTCGATCGCCGGCACGCACGGCATCGCGGCCCCGATCGTCTCGCCATCGGGGCGGGTGATGGGTTCCATCGGCATATCGGTCCCGCACTTGCGGGCTCAGGAGAAGAACCGGGAGCGGCTCGCGCGCCTGGTTATCGATGCGGCGCGGGCCATCAGTGAGACGTGACCGAAAGGTCATGCTGTTGGGCATGAGGCTCTGAAGGAGGAGCAGGACGGCGATGGCGAACAAGAGCACTTCCGAGAGGCTGGAAGGCCAAGCGATCACCCGTGCGGCGACGGGGCTGAACGTACCCGACAACCCGATCATCCCGTACATCCGCGGAGATCTCATCGGAAAGGACATCACGCCGGTGATGATCAAGGTCGTTGATGCCGCCGTCGCCAAGGCCTACGGCGGCAAGAGGAAGATCAGCTGGCTTAAGGTCTACGCAGGCGACGAGGCGGTGGAGCACTTCCACCCCGGCATGACCGAGGACGAACTCGTGGCCATCGAGCCCGAAGAGCGCCAACGCTATTACCTGCCCGACGAGACCGTCGACGCCATCAAGAAGTACCTGGTTTCGATCAAGGGCCCCCTCACGACGCCGGTCGGCGGCGGGATCCGAAGTCTCAACGTTGCGTTGCGCATTCTGCTCGACCTCTACGTCTGTCTGCGACCGGTTCGGTGGTACGGAACGCCGGCGCCGGTGAAGAACCCGCAGGAGCTCGACATCGCCTTCTTCCGCGAGAACACCGAGGACGTCTACTGTGGGATCGAGTGGAAGGCGGGAACCCCTGAAGCGGACAAGGTCATCGCTTGGCTCAGCCGAGAGATGGGGATCGGCCGCAAGTTCCGGTTCACAAAGAACTGCGGGATCGGCGTCAAGCCGATCAGCGAGGAGGGGTCGAAGCGTCTCGTTCGCGCCGCGATTGAGTACGCGATCCAGAACGGTCGCAAGACCGTGACACTGGCCCACAAGGGCAACATCATGAAGTTCACCGAGGGGGCCTTCCGCGACTGGGGATACGAGGTTGGCAAAGAGTTCCCTCAGATCGTGACTGAAGAAGAGGTCACGACCGTGCACGGAGGAAAGGTTCCCGAGGGCAAGATTCTCCTGAAAGACCGCATCGCCGACCAGTTCTTCCAGCAGATGCTGCTGCGTCCCTCGGAGTACGACGTCGTGGCGACGATGAACCTCAACGGAGACTACATGTCCGACGCCGCGGCCGCTCAGGTCGGCGGGCTCGGCGTGGCCCCGGGCGCCAACATCAACTACTCGACCGGCATCGGCTGTTTTGAGCCGACGCACGGAACAGCCCCAAAATACGCCGGGCTCGACAAGGTGAACCCCGGCAGCATTATCCTCTCGGCCGTCGAGATGCTGCGCTATCTGGGCTGGCGCGAGGCGGCCGACCTGATCATTCATGCTCTGAAGGCGGCGGTCCTCTCGAAGAACGTCACCTACGACCTGGCGCGGCAGATGGAGGGGGCAACGGAGGTTTCCTGCTCGCGATTCGGCGAAGAGATCATCCAGAGGATGTAGGAGACTCATGGCGCAGAAAGGAATCCGCGAGGTCGACGCGAAGCGCATCATCGCCCAAGCGGTGAAGACGCTCTCGGGCGGCGAGCTCGCGTTCGACGACCGGCTCGTCCTCGTGACGCCGGAGACCGATGTGGCCTCGCTTCCGAAGGCGTTTCCGTGGATCTCGGCGACAAGGCTTGTCGCCAAGCCCGATCAGCTGTTTGGCAAGCGCGGCAAGAACAACCTGCTTGCCGTCGACAAATCGTTCGACGAGACGAAAGCCTGGATTCGCGAACGGATGAACAAGGAAGTGACGATCGAACAGACGACCGGCAAGACGACGGGCGTCCTCACGCACTTCCTCATCGAACCGTTCGTGCCGCACGACGTGGAGTACTACCTCGCGTTCACGGCGGGCCGCGACTACGACACGATCCACTTCTCGACACAAGGGGGCATCAACATCGAAGAGGTCTGGGACTCGGTCGTGCACATCGACGTACCCGTCCTGTCGAAGCCCGAGGACGTTAAGGTCGGGAAGCATCTGCCGAAGATCCCAAACGGGGACAGGGTCGCTCGGTTCATCGAAGTCCTGTACCGCGTTTTCGTTGACTACCACTTCGCCTATCTCGAGTTCAACCCGTTCACGTTCTCGAAAGAGGGCGCCCTCGTGCCTCTGGATTGCGTGGCCAAGCTCGACGACACGGCCGCCTTCCAGTGCGCCGAACTCTGGGGCCCGATCGAGTTCCCCAAAGCGTTCGGAACCTCGATGACGAAGGAAGAGGCGTACGTGAAATCGCTCGACGAGAAGACCGGCGCTTCGCTCAAGCTCACCGTCCTCAACCCGAAGGGGCGCGTGTGGCTCCTCGTTGCGGGCGGCGGGGCGAGCGTGATCTACACCGACACGGTCGTCGACCTTGGCTTCGGGAACGAACTCGCGAACTACGGCGAGTACTCGGGTGATCCGTCGACCGAGTTGACGTACGAGTACACGAAGACGGTCCTCGACATATTGACGCGCGAACCCGATCCGAAGGGGCGGGAGAAGTACCTCATCATCGGCGGCGGGATCGCCAACTTCACCGATGTGGCGAACACATTCACCGGGATCATCCAGGCGCTGGAGCAATACAAGGACGGTCTGCAGAGAAACAAAGTCAGGATCTACGTTCGGCGCGGCGGCCCGAACTACAAGGAGGGTCTCGAGAAGATGCGGCGCGTCGGAGAGAAGATCGGCGTGCCCCTCGAAGTCTACGGCCCGGAGACGCACATGACGGCCGTCGTGTCCATGGCGCTCGAGGGGAGGCAGTGATGGCCAGGACGAAACTCCCAAGCTATGAGCTGTTCAGCCGAGACACGAAGGCGTTCGTGTACGGCAACCAGACGCGGGCCGTGCAGCGCATGCTCGACTTTGACTATCTCTGCCGCAAGACCGAGCCGAGTGTCGTCGCGATGATCACGCCCGAGCGCGGCGGATTCGAGAAGTTCTTCTGGGGCACGAAGGAGATCACGCTTCCGAAGGTGAGGACCGTTGCCGAGGCCGTGAAACGTTGGCCCGACGCGGACGTCATGGTCAACTTCGCCTCGCAACGCTCGGCGTTCGACTCCACGATGGAAGCCCTGAACGCGGAGTCCATCCGCACAGTAGCCGTCATCGCCGAGGGCATCCCCGAGCGGCAGTCGCGCATCATGGCCGCGACGGCAAAGGCCAAGCAGAAGTGGATCATCGGTCCTGCCACCGTAGGTGGCGTCAAGGCCGGCTGCTTCAAGATCGGCAACACGGCCGGAACGATGGACAACATCAAGGAGGCCAAGCTGTATCGGCCCGGCTCGGTCGGATTCGTCTCCGTGTCGGGCGGCCTGTCGAACGAGGCGTATAACATCATCTCGCGCACGACCGACGGGCTGTACGAGGGCATCGCCATCGGCGGCGACGCCTTCCCCGGCTCGACCCTCCTCGATCACCTGCTGCGCTATGAACTGGACCCGGCGATCAAGATGCTCGTCTGCCTCGGCGAGCTGGGCGGAACCGCGGAAGTCCAGATTGCCGAGGCGGTGAAGTCGGGCCGGATCAAGAAGCCGCTCGTCATGTGGGTAACCGGCACGTGTGCCAAAGTCCTGCCGGGCCAAGTCCAGTTCGGACACGCTGGCGCAAAGGCCGGAAGCGCGGCCGAGACGGCCGATGCCAAGAATCAGGCGCTTCGAGACGCCGGCGTCATCGTTCCCAACTCGTTCAATGACTATCACGAGAAGATCCGCGAGACGTACGACACCCTGGTCAAGACGGGCGTCATCGTGCCGGCGGAGGACGTGACCCCTCCAAACATCCCAATGGACTATGCCCAGGCGGTGGCCGAGGGACTTGTCCGTCGGCCGACGAACTTCATCTCGACGATCTGCGACGAGTCGGGTGATGTGCACAACTACGCCGGCATCCCGATCGACGAGGTCATCGAGCGCAAGCTCGGCATCGGCGGCGTGATCGGCCTTCTGTGGTTCAAGAAGGAGATCCCGGCCTACGCGCGCGAGTTCCTCGAGATGGTCATCCAGATCATCGCTGACCACGGCGCTGCCGTGGCGGGCGCGCACAACGCGATCGTCACCGCGCGAGCGGGCAAGGACCTGTTGTCCTCGCTTGTGTCGGGAATCCTGACGATCGGGCCGCGGTTCGGCGGAGCCGTAAATGGCGCGGCCGAGCACTTCCTGATCGGCCTTCGGGCGAACATGGCGGCGCGCGACTTCGTCGAGCACATGAAGACGAAGAACGTGAACATCCAGGGGATCGGTCACAAGCTGCATACGCTCGAGAACCCCGACAGGCGCGTTGAACTCATGAAGGACTTCGCCAGGGCCCACTTCAGCGACACGCCGCTCCTCAACTACGCCTTGTCCGTCGAGCAGGTGACGACGAAGAAGAAGAGCAACCTCATCCTGAATGTCGACGGTTGCATTGGGGTATTGCTCGTCGACCTGCTGAAGGAACTCAAGTTCCGCGATGCCGAGATCGACCAGATGATCAAGATGGGCCTGTTCAACGCCCTGTTCGTCCTCGGCCGGTCGATCGGACTCATGGGCCACTATCTCGACCAGAACCGGCTCGAGCAAGGCCTGTACAGGCATCCCTTGGATGACATTCTGTACGACGTTCCGGAACGTCCCGAAGTGGTCGTCTAGTCGACCGATACGGGTGCTATGACGGCGGCCGGGCAACGCCCGGCC
>JBFMGK010000011.1:0-75813 GCA_040752575.1 Candidatus Bipolaricaulota bacterium | reverse complement strand
TCCCCAAGTTCCCGACCTTCGTGCTCCGCGATCGCCGGCCCAAGGTCGCTCACGCCGAACTCGGCGAGGGCCCTCGAGACCGTCTCGCCGGTCTCGACAACCATGCGGGCGTCGGCGAACTCGGGCCCGGCGAACGACCGTAGAGCCGCGTGCGCAAGCCCATCGAGGTGGCTCAGGTACGCAGTACCCGGCTCGCCGATGAATGTCCGCGTGCCGGACGCCGTTTCGCCGACGAAGGTCTGTGTGGCACGGACGCCCTCGAGCCTCGACGCAATCCCCGTGACGGTCACGTCGCCCAGAAACGCGTCGAGCCGCACGCCCTTCATCTGGCGGCTGTACGATGAGAAGGCGCCGATGCTCGGCGCCGAGAAGTCGCCGAACGTTCCATCAAGAAGCTGCGTGTCGAGCGACAGGACGAGCGACTGGAGTGCCTCCGGCTCCTGGTCGTCGAAGTGCCCCTCGAGGTGCAGGATGGACAGCGCGTCGGCCCGCAGGTCGACGGCGAGCGTCTGCTCGAGTTCCAGCCGACCCGATGAGAGCGATGCTCCCGCCAGCGCAAGCGGATCCCCGAGGCCATAGCGCAAGGTCCACGTCTTACGGCCGTCGATCTCCGCCGCCCAGTCGCTTGACGCCGTCAACGAAGGCGTCTGCGCGACCGGAATCGCCTCACCCGCGACGATCGACGGCGTCTGAACATCGGGGATGCCGACCTCGGGACGCGGGTGGACCGCTGAGGACGTCTGGGCCGCCTCCGGGGCAGGAGCCTGCGTCTCCCCAATCTCGGACAAGGCAGGGATCCCGACCTCGTCGGCCGCCACGACGGTCAAGGCGAGCATCCCCGCAACCAGCGCCGTCCCCATCCACCGTCGACCGTTCATCGTCTCACCTCAGAACGCAACCCCCAGCGAGATGCGGTGGCTCGCGCCCAGGTCGGATCGTACGGACGTCGACCAATCGACGCGCAACCAGGACAAGACGGCAGACAGCCCGAAAGTTGGGCCGCTACCATCCCACCCGACGCGCGCGCCGAGCCCGCCAATCCAAGCTTCCATCCCGCCGACCAGTGTCGTCCGCCCGCGCAGCGCCCCGCGCAGGTCCGCCGCCGCAGTCCACACGACATCTTCGGCCGGGCTCACCGTCCACGCAGCGCCCAGAACAAGGTCCGGCGTCCAGGCGTCGGAGCGCACAGACCCCTCGTAGACCATCGGCGCCGAGGCAGCAGCCTCCCAAATCAGCCCGAGCCGCAGCCGACCGAGGTCGACGAGTAGCCCGGGGTCGAGGGCCCAGCCATGCCCGACGAAGGGTTGGGCCACGCGCAGGAACCTCCACCGCACGCCGACGCCTACGGGGCCGATGGGCAGTCCCACGGACCCGACGAGCCCGTAACTGGTGAACCGCAGAGCGCCTGCGCCAAGCGGGATCGCCCCCGAGTCGAGGAACACGGCAGACAACGCGACGAGGGGCGCGGCGAAATCCAGCGCGCCGTAAGACGTGCCGCCGAAACCCGACGCGTAGAGGCTGGAGACGCCCAGGGTCTCGATGCGACCCAGGGCGGCCGGGTTGGCCAGCGCTCCGACGCCGTCCGCCACCGCCGCGGAGACTCCGCCCCAGCCAAGGGATCGCGCCGAAGTGCCGAGTCGAAACAGCGTCCCCACCCCTTCGGCGGGTTCCGCTCCAGAGCGCCCGGCCACGAGCAGAAGTCCCGCGGCGACGAACCCGACCCACAACGCGTGACGGCTCACGGGGCGATCACCAACCTTCCGACGTCGGAAGCGCCGGACGGAGCCACCACCACGTACAGATAGAGGCCGGCCGCAACGCGCGCCCCTCCGTCCGAGACGAGATTCCACACGACGGCTCCCCCGCCCGTCGGAACGTCGAGTCGTGCTAGGAGCGCTCCATCGACCTCGTACACCCGGAGTTCGGCGGTCGCGCCTCCCGGCGGCAGCTCGACTTCGAATCGGGCTTCTTCTCGCACCGGCTGTTCGAGAACGCGGACGATCGGGCGACCGGGCGCCGGGGAGGGCTCGGGAATCTCTACACCGGCGACGGCCGCCTCGACGTCGAGCTTTCCCCAGCCCCAGCGGACATTCGGCGTCGTTCCGGTGAACGCATCGCGCGCCGCCGCGGCCGTGAGGGCCGCGCGCACGTCGTCCGGCGTCATCGACGGATCGAGCGAGAACAGCAAGGCGATCGCCCCCGTAACGTGAGGCGCAGCCATGCTCGTCCCGATCTCCATCGTGTGCAGTCCGTTCGGGTGACGGTAGATGTCGAAAGACGGCGCCGACGACGAGAGCGCGGCGCAGATCCAGGCGCCGGGCGCCGCGAGGTCGGGCTTCACGCGGCCGTCCCGCGTCGGGCCCTGGCTCGAGAACGACGAGAGGGCGCCGATGGGGAAGTCGGCCAGCCGGTCCTGCGGCCCGGCGGCCGAGGGCCACGTGGCCTTGCTGTTGAACGCGCCAACGGTCAGCACGCGGTCCGCGTTGCCGGGCTCATCGATCGTCGATGCCGAGTCGCCGCCGACGATGCGCCCATCGTTCGTTGTCACCCAGCCGTCGAATCGCCCTCCGCCGCCCGCGTCGCGCACGGTAACCGTCCACTCGGCGTCGGGAGCGGAGTTCGTGATCCGGACCAAGACCTCGCGATCGCCGTTGTTGGGATTCGTTCCTCCCGACGCGTTGTCGATGATCGCCAGGCCGTCCGCGGTCAAGACGACCCCGGTCGTTGCGCCCGCCGATGCGGTCGCGGTCTGCCCCGAGGGCGACGTCACGGCGACCGAGAAGGCCGCATCGCCCGGCGTCCAGAGCTTCATCTCGAACTGCCAACCCCCGGGGGTCACGTCAAACGACCGCGCACCTCCCTGAAGCGTGCCGGACACGTGGATCGCGAGGTCGCCCTCGTTGCCGGCCGAGACCACGATCGCCCGACCGGGTCCCTGGGCCAAGTCGTCGAGGCCTTGCTCGAACAGCGACGTCCCGTCGTGCGGCCCGTCGTGGCCGCCAAGGCTCAGGTTCACGACGGCCGGCTTGCCTCGGCGCGCCGCTTCATCGAACACGTACTCGACGCCGGCCAGGATGTCGGCCGTGAAGAAGGTCGTCTTCACGACGACGAGGTCGGCCTCGGGCGCCAGGCCGACGAACGTCCCTCCCGACGCTGAGCCGTCGCCCGCCGCCGTCGCGGCGACGTGCGTACCGTGTCCATCTCGGTCGGCTTGGCGGACGCGACCAGCATCCGGACCGAGTCCCAGCGCCAGATCCCATTCGATGTCGGCGCGCTCGACCTTCGTGCCGAACAGCCCGAAGGTCTGGTCCCACAGCGCCGCGATCCGCGACCCCTCCTCGTCGCCGTCGCCGTCGCGATCGACGCGGAAGTCGAGGTGTTCGTAGTCGACGCCCGTGTCGATGAGTCCGACGATCGCCCCTCGTCCTCGCACGGCCGGCGACGCATCGTGCACCCGATCGCCCCCAACCACCGGTATGCTCGCGTCCAGGGACGGGCGCGTCGGCCGCGACGCTTCAACGTAGACCACGCGCTCGTCGGAGGCCATGGCCGCCAGTTCGCCCGTCGTGACGAGCCGAGCGGCCAACCGCCCTGTCGAGAAACCACCCGAAGTGCCGCCGACGGAAGTGGGATCGACGCCGTCCACCGTCAGGACGAGGACCTTGGCGCGCACCTCGCCGGATGGAGCGACCGAGAGCTGAAACGTCGGTGCCCCTCTGGCTCCCGCAAGTCCCGGCCCGCCGTCGAGCCATTCGCGTAGCGCGGCATCGAGCTTCGTCGGCTCCACGGCGAGTGCGGCGGTCCCTAGCGCGATGGCAACGACCAACATGGCGGCGACCCGCGCCGCGATCCGATGCACGTCGATTCCCCCTCTGAGTCTTGTGCGATTCTACCACGTCAAGGAGCAACGCCAAGTCGGGACGGCCGTTCCGAACGGGCACGCCCCCGCGTCCTTTACAGCGCCGACAGACGCGTGGTATCATCGCGTTGCAGGCGGGAACGCGATCTTCGCCGCCACGGTGGAGACTCGCCAAACGACCGCCGACTCAGCCCATGGAACAGGACGAGCCGCGGGAAGGATTGTCAAGCGAGATGCTCGATCGCTACAAGGTGGCGGTCGAGCGTGCGCTGCCGCGGGTCCCGGTGAAGAACGGGGTCGCGGACATCGACTCGGTTTGGGTCGAAACGTCTCTGCCCTACGACCTACTCGCAACGATCCTGCGTCGTACGGACCTCAAGAAGCCGCCGAACGTCGAGCGAATCCACGTTCGGCCGCGCGGCCAGCCGCAGCCGGGAGAAAGCGGCGGACGGAGCAGACGCCGTGGAAAGCGTGAAGTTCGGAACTGACGGATGGCGCGCGATCATCGCGCGCGAGTTCACGTTCGATAACGTGGCCCGCGTAGCCCATGCGGTCGCCCGTTTCTCACGCGACCCGCGACGCCGTGATCTCGGCATCTACCGCGACTGGGGTGCCGAGTATCGTCCCGCCGAGCGCGGCGTCGTCGTCGGCTATGACACGCGATTCCTCTCGGAGGAGTTCGCGCTTCACTTCGCTCGAACGCTCGGGGAACACGGCGTTCCCGTCGTCCTGTCGGACGGCCACGTGCCGACGCCCGCCCTCTCGTACGCGGTGGTCGACCGCGCCGCGTCGACCGGCGTCATGATCACCAGTTCACACAACCCGCCAGCCTACAACGGCATCAAGATCAAGTCCGAGTACGGCGGTTCCGCACCGCAGGAGGTAACCCGTCTCATCGAGGCGCTGCTGCCGGCCGAGGCGCCATCCCCTCGCTCGGGCGATGCCGACATCGAGCGCGTCGACCTGCGGACGCCGTACATGAACCGCATTCGCGGCCTGATGGATCGCGGGCGCCTCACAGCCTCGCGGATCCATGCCGTAGTCGACTCGATGTACGGCTCGGCCGCCGGCTACGTCGCCGAACTCCTCCGCGAGTCGGGCGTCCCGTTCACCCAGATCCGCGGCACGCGAGACCCGCTGTTCGGGGGCAAGAAGCCGGAGCCGCTCGAGGAGAATCTCATTCCCCTGCGTGCCGTGCTGCGCTCGCGCGCGGGAAAGGGCGAACGGCTCCTCGGCGTGATCACCGACGGCGACGGCGACCGCATCGCGGCGATGGACGAGACGGGGACGTTCATCGATCCGCACGGCACCTACGCGATCATCCTGCGCTATCTCGTCGAGGAGCGCGGACTGCGCGGCGCGGTCGTCGTGTCGTTCAACCTGACCGACCTCGTACGGCGGATGTGCGCCGAGTACAACCTCGAGGTCATCGAGGTCCCGATCGGCTTCAAGTACGCGGTCGAGCAGATCCTGAAGAAGGATGTGCTGATGGCCGGCGAGGAGAGCGGCAGCCTCGCGCTGCGCGGGCACATCCCGGAACGAGACGGCGTCCTGTGGTCGGTCCTGTTGTGCGAGATCCTCGCCACATCCAAGCGCCCGGCGAGCGACCTCGTGAAGGACCTCCACCGTCGGTTCGGCCCGCAGGCCGTCCGGCGGCGCGACATCGAAATCGCGACGCGAGTCGAGGTCGTCGAACGCTTGCGGCGGAATCCGCCGGAGCGATTTGGCGGCGAGCCGGTTCGCGCCGTGGAGACACTCGACGGACTCAAACTGCGATTCGACAACGGGTGGATCCTGTTCCGCGCATCCGGCACGGAGCCGATCCTTCGCATCTACTGCGAGATGGAGAACGAAAACGCCGTCCGGCACATGCTGGACGAGGGCGAGCGATTCGCTCGGGGGGTCTAGGCCCTATGGCAGGCCAACGTACCGAAAGCTACGACTTCGCGTCGATCGAGGCGCGCTGGCGCGACAGCTGGCAGGAGCGCGGGTTCTTCCGCGTCGACACCGCGGCGCGCGACCAGACGTTCTACTACCTGAACATGTTCCCGTACCCTTCGGGCTACTTGCACGTCGGCCACGGCCGCAACTACATCATCGGCGACGTGCTGACGCGGATGAAGACGATGCGCGGATTCCGCGTCTTGAACCCCATGGGATGGGACGCGTTCGGCCTTCCCGCCGAGAACGCGGCAATCGACAACGGCACCCATCCGCGCGACTGGACGCTCGCCAACATCGCGCGATCACGCGAGCAGTTCCGCGCCTGGGGTGTTCAGTTCGACTGGGAGCGCGAGGTCACGACGTGTCTTCCCGAGTACTACCGCTGGACGCAGTGGCTGTTTCTCGAGCTCTACCGCCACGGGCTCGCTTACAAGAAGAAGGCCGTCGTCAACTACTGCCCGAACTGCCAGACGGTTCTCGCCAACGAGCAAGTCGTCGGCGGGCAGTGCGACCGCTGCGGAACCGCGCCGGAGCCGCGCGAACTCGCCCAATGGTTCTTCCGGATCACGGCCTACGCCGAACGACTCCTCGCCGATCTCGATCGGCTCTCCAACTGGCCCGAGAACGTGGTCAAGATGCAGGAGAACTGGATCGGCAAGAGCGTCGGCGCCGAGGTGACGTTCAGGACAGAGAGAGGCGACGACCTCGTCGTTTACACCACGCGCCCCGACACGCTCTGGGGCGCTACGTTCATGGTCCTTGCGCCGGAGCACCCGCTCGTCGACGAACTCACGACGCCCGAGCATCACGCCGAAGTCGCCGCATACCGCGACCAGGCGCTCCGCGCTTCGAACATCGACCGCCTGTCGACCGAACGCGAGAAGACGGGCGCGTTCACCGGCGCGTACGCGGTGAATCCGGTGAACGGCGCGCGCATCCCGATCTGGATCGCCGACTACGTCCTGATGACCTACGGCACCGGCGCGATCATGGCGGTGCCGGCGCACGACGAGCGCGACTTCGCGTTCGCACTCAAGTACGGCCTCCCCATTCTGCCCGTGATCCAGCGCAGCGACGGCCGCGTCCGCGCGTTCGTCCCGACGAGGGCGATCGAGCGTGCCTTCGCCGAGCAGATGACGGCCGCCGGCCTGGCTGTCGCCGAGGTCGACGGCGGGTTCGTCGTTGACTTCGACGCCGCCGACATGGATCGCGCCGTCCGCCTCATTCAGAGCGATCTGCAGTCACGCGCGTGGGCGTCCGTCGCCGGAGCGCGGTGCGCGTTCATCTTCCACGATGCCGTCGTCCCACTGGATTCGGCGGCCGCGGACCACGAGATCGTCGCGCGATGCGCGTTGCTCGGGGGAAAGTCGTTCCGCGGGCGCACGGCGATGGAGATCTTGCACCAGATCCCAGCCTATGGCGGCCTCCTCTTCCACGCCGATCTCGGGACCATGCAGAACTCGGGTCCGTTCAGTGGGACGCCCGGCGAGAAGGCCAAGGACGCGGTCACCGCGTGGCTCGAGGCGGAAGGCAAGGGCAAGAAGGCGGTGAACTTCCGCCTGCACGACTGGCTGATCTCGCGCCAGCGGTACTGGGGCGCGCCGATTCCGATGGTCTACTGCGACGCGTGCGGCGAGGTCCCGGTCCCGTACGACCAGCTTCCCGTTCTTCTGCCCGACGTCGAGTTTATCGGCAAGATGGGACTCGCCGACATCCCGGGGTACGCCGAGACGACCTGCCCGAAGTGCGGCGGCAAGGCAAGACGCGACACCGACACGATGGACACGTTTGTCGACTCGTCGTGGTACTACCTGCGGTTCATCAACCCCCACGACGACGAGCGCGCGTTCGTGCGCGACGACGTGGATCGGTGGCTGCCCGTCAACCAGTACGTAGGCGGGGTCGAGCATGCGATTCTCCACCTGCTCTACTCGCGCTTCATCACGAAGGCGCTCTACGACATGGGGCACGCCGGGTTCGAGGAGCCGTTCGCACGCCTGTTCACGCAGGGGATGATCTGCCACCCGGCGTACCGCTGCCCGAAGCACGGCTGGATCCATCCGAGCGAAGTCGCGGCAGGCGACACGTGCGCCAAGTGCGGAAGTCCGCTCGCCGTCGGCAGCATGAAGATGTCGAAGTCGAAGCGCAACACGGTCGACCCGGCGGAGATCATCGCGCGCTACGGCGCCGATGCCGAGCGCGTCTACACGCTGTTCATGGGCCCGCCGGACCGGGATATCGACTGGGCCGAAGAGGGCATTCGCGGTGCCTTTCGCTTCCTGCAACGCGTGTGGACCCTCGTCGTAGGGCACGTCGAAAGCCTCGCACCGCTCGGCAAGACGGCGGACGTCGGATCGCTCGACGATGAGGGCCGCGCCCTCTGGCGCCGCTACCACCAGACCGTCCGCAAGGTCACCGAGGATCTCGAGACGCGGTTCTCGTTCAACACGGCGGTCGCGTCCATCATGGAGTTGGTGAACGAACTCGCTCCTTACGCCGACCGTCCGGACGCCGACCCGGCGCTGCTGCGCGAGACGGTCGACGGACTGATCCTCCTCCTTTCGCCGCTCGCCCCGTTCCTCGGCGAGGAGCTCTGGCGGCGAGTCGGGCACAGCGAGTCGACGCTCGAGGTCGCCTGGCCGGGCTACACGGAAGCGGCGCTCGTCGAGGACGCCGTAGAGATCCCGGTGCAGGTCAACGGCAAGCTGCGCGTGCGGATCGCCGTCCCGCCGTCCGTCGCCGCCGATGCCGAGGCCTTGCGGGCCGCGGCGCTCGATCACCCGGACGTGAAGGCCCGGCTTGCCGGCGTGAAGCTTCTGAAGGCCATCGCTGTGCCCAACAAGATGGTCAGCCTCGTCGTGCAGTGAGCGGAGCCGCATGAAGCCAAAGGTCGACTTGACCCACGTGTCGTCGCCCGGCGGAGGTCGCCCTGCCGTGTTCGTCGACCGCGACGGCGTGATCAACGATCAGACCGCGTTCGTGAATGCCCCCAGCGACTTCCGCCTGTTGCCCGGCGCCGCCGCGGCCCTCCGTCGCCTGAACGAGGCCGGCCTGCTCGTCGTTGTCGTGACCAACCAGGGCGGGATTGCGTACGGGCACCTCACCGAGACGACCCTTGACGCAATCCACCGGCACATGCAGGATCTTCTCGCCGCCGAGGACGCACACGTCGATGCCGTCTACTCCTGCCCGCACATGCCCGAGGCGCCCGTTGCCGCGTACGCCAGAGACTGCCCCGACCGCAAACCTGGGATCGGCATGCTCGAGAAAGCGCGCGACGCGCTCGGCATCGACCTTGAGCACTCGTTTCTCGTCGGCGACGCGACCACCGACATCCTTGCCGGAGCTCGCGCCGGCTGCACGACGATCCTTGTTCGAACCGGCCACGCCGGCCAGGACGGCAAGACCATCGCCTTTCCGGACCACACCGTCGCCGACCTCGCGGCGGCGGTAGATCTGATCCTTGTCAAGCTGCGCGTCTGAGCCGCCCCGCCGGCGCAAAGCCGTCGCGGCAAGCCTCCACGCCACGTGATCCCCAACCGCGCACTGCGCAGGCTGCCCGTTCCCGGGACCGCGGACGGCGCACTGCGCACTCCGTCCTAACGAACTCAACGCACTGCGGACTGCGCACCGCGGACTGCGGACGCCCTCGCCGGTCGGAACCCAATGAACTCAGCGAACCCAACGAACTTGGTTCTTGGCCGCGGACTCCGGCCCCCGGACTGCGGACGCCTTCGTCGCCCGCAACCCAATGAACCCAACGAACTCGATTCTTGACCGCGGACTCCGGACTCCATCTCAACGAACTCAACGGACTGCCCCCCGCCCTCGAGATCGCGCTTGCCTCGCGTACCCATAGTGAGTATGCTCGTACCCAATATGGGGACTTCGTCCGTCGGCCCAGCGCTCTTCGGCAAGACGCGTCTCGCCGTCCTCACGCTGCTCTACGGCCATGCGCAGCGCCGCTTCTACCTGACCGAGATCCTGCGGCGGACCGGGGCGGGGCGTGGCGCCGTGCAGCGCGAACTCGCGCGCTTGACTCACGCCGGTCTCCTGACGCGAACCCCGGACGGACAGCAGGTCTACTTTCAGGCCAACGAGATGGCGCCGGCCTTTGAGGAGCTCAGGGGCCTAATCCGCAAGACATCGGGAGTCGTCGACGTGCTTCGCGCCGCCCTCGAACCTCTGGCGGACCGGATCGACGCGGCAGCCGTCTACGGATCGATGGCGCGCGGCGACGAGACCGCCGCGAGCGACGTCGACCTTCTCGTCATCGGGGACGTCTCACTGTTCGACATCGTCTCCGCAACGGCCCACGTTCGCGACGCCCTCGGCCGTGAGCTCAATCCCACCGTGTTCGCCACGAACGAGTTCCGAGAGAGACGAAGGACAGGGGAGCACTTCGTAGCCTCGGTTCTTAGAAGTCCGAAGCTGCAACTGATCGGGGATCTCGATGAGCTTGACTGAGTGGCTGCAGCATCGCTTCCTCGCCGCACATGCGACGAGCCCACAGGAGATCGCCGACCTGCTGGCCATCACGCGGCGTGATCTCAGGGAGGCCTCGTCGGCCACGCACTGCCCCGAATGGAAGCTCGCCATCGCCTTCAACGCCGCCCTCCAGGCAGCCACGACTGCGCTGGCCGCCGCCGGCTACCGTGCCGCGAAAGGCTCGGGCCACCACCACTACACGCTCCAGTCCCTGCGCTTCACCGTCGGCCTCGATTCCGAAACCCTCTTGATGCTTCAGACCGTGAAAAGGAAGAGAGACAAGAGCGACTACGAGCGCGCGGGTGGCGTGTCCGCTCAGGAAGCGCTCGACGCGATCGCCCTCGCGACACAAGTCGTCACGCGCGTCCGCGAATGGCTCCAGGCCGAGCACCCTGACCTGATGTAGAGGCATCTTCCGCTCCGCGCCCACAGATGCCGCCGGGGCAAGCCCCGACGCTACATGATCCCGAACCGCGCGCGGCCGTAGGCCTGCCGTCCTCCGGGACTGCGGACCGCGCACTGCGGACCAGGGGCTGCGCACCGCGCACCCAGTTCCTCGCAACCCAATGAACCCAACGAATCGGTTCTCGACTCTGGACCACGGACTCAGCCGCCCGTTGCGCCCCTCCGCCATCAACGGGTATCATGCGGCTGACTCTGGGGCCTTAGCTCAGCTGGGAGAGCGCTTGCATGGCATGCAAGAGGCCAGGGGTTCGAGTCCCCTAGGCTCCACACTACCACTCTGTAGTCAGAACGAAGGTTCTGGCTGCAGTCATCCAGACTCCACAGCGTTGTCCCTGTCTGCTCTTCATCCCCCCAGCGCCCTCGGGGGCAGGTCAGTCTTCCGCATGCGGAATTGTCACCGCCACACCGCCACGTTTGTGCCCGCCTTCGACGAAGCGATGGGCTTCAACGACGTCGCTAAGCGAATACGTGCGCCCAAGAACCGGCGTGATCGTCCCAGCTTCGACAAGTTCCTTGAGTCGCGCCATCCGTTTGGAGCTCAGCTCTAGATCGCCGTCGTCAATCGAGACGTACTTCCCTCCTGGCGCAACCGCTTCCTTGCACGCCTTCTTCAGCCTCGACGTCTTGATGCCACCGACGGAATCGAGCACGAAGTCGTAACGGGCACCCTCCGGCGGCGCATCCGTCCGTGTGTAGTCGATCACCTGATCTGCGCCAAGCGACTTCACGAAGTCGATGTTCGTCGTGCTGCACACGCCCGTTACGATCGCGCCGAGGTGTTTTGCGTATTGCACAGCGATCGTGCCGGACGTCCCCGACGCTCCGTAGATGAGGACCTTGTCGCCGGCCTGGATGTTCCCCTTCTCGACATACTGAAGTGCTAGCAACCCGCCGTATGCGGCCGCAGTTGCCTCCTCGTGTGTGACGTTCTCGGGCTTGAGCGCCAGGCAACCGTGCTGACGTGAGTCCGCTTCTCTCATGCATCGGTACTCCGCGTAGGCGCCGAGGCGAAATCCTGTCGTTCCATACACCTCATCCCCCGGCTTGAACCGCTCAATCCTCGCGCCCACTTCATCCACAACGCCAGAGAAGACAAACCCGACAACAGGATGCCGTGGTTTGGTGATCCCCATCATCAGGCGGAATGGAATCTGGAACGCGGGCGTCACGCGCGCCGATCGGATGAAGATGTCGCTTGCTGTGACGGCGCTTGCATGGATGCGTACGCGCACTTCGTCAGGTCTAGGAAACGGCTTCGCGACCTTCGCGAGCTGCAAGACTTCGGGCGGTCCATACCTGCGGCAGACAACCGCATTCATCGCCGCTGCCGCCGGCGTCCTGTCCTTCCTCATTCTTCGCACCTCACGAGTTGCCTCCCAGCCCTTGCCGCTCGATGGAAACCCACGAGGCCCATCATGGCCCTCCGCGCCGGTCGGATCCAGTCCCCGCCAGCTCGGCCTACTTTGTGGACGCCCCTTGCGCCGGCATCGGCACGTCTCTATACTGGCCCCATCCGATGCGTTCTCCAACGGCTGCCATCGTTGTACGGAGCCTGAGAGAGAAAGGAGGGTAGCGATGTTAACAGCCAGAAAACCCATTCCAGAGCCGGAAGCTACCCTCGCCACGCGAGCATCGAGCCTCTTCTAGAGCGCCACGGATTTCTCCGTTGCCTGGGTCGCTCCTCCCGCAAGACCGGTGCGCGGCATCCCAATCCTGCCCCATTCGGGGCACGTCTGTCGCGCGCGAATCACACCGCACGCAGAAGAGGAGACTTCATGACACAAGCCGACAGACCGCAGCCCGGCTCATGCACAGCCCGGGCCATGCGTCTTGACCCTTCACATCTTGAGGCATACGCCGAGCTACTCGCCTCGCTCCAGGGCGACGAGCCTTCCGCCGTCCTGGAGCGGATGACTCGCCGAGTCGAGACCGGCGACCTCGATCTCGCCGATGTCTTCGTCGAGATCGGCCCTGACGGACTCCACGTGACGGGCAGCCTTCGTCTGTTTCGCCGCGGACCCGACGAGGCCGTGCTCATGCCGTGGCGAGGCCGCGACGGGTACGGCACGCGGGGGAGTATCACGCGGCTCCTGATGCAGGCACGCCGACGAGCGGGGGAGATGGGCATTCGCGACCTTGGCACGCGCGTGCACGATGATCAGATGACGCCTGACTACGAAGCCGCCCTACTCGATGCGGGGTTCGGGCGGGTCACTCGCAGAGTCGAGTACAAGACGCCGCTCGATCAGATGGCCCTGGAGGACACCTCGGATCTCGTTTGGAGGACGATGGTTGAGACAGGCGAGGACCTCGTGCTCCATCTCCTTCGCGTAGCGAGCATCGACTCTCCGGACGCCGTCGACACCAGCGTGGGCTCTTCCGCCATCGAGAACACCCTCGGGGCGCGCTACGAAGACCTAGACCCGCGTGCGATCCAGATCGGCTACTTGGGGGCTGAGCCGGTGGCGATTCTCTTCTGCCTGGCGACGCCCGAGGACGGCTGGTCGACGATTGCGTTCATCGGCATCGTTCCCACGCATCGCGGGCGTGGCCTCGGCCTTCCGGTGCACCGACATGGGATTGCAACGCTGCGCGCGCTCGGAGGTACGACCTATCATGACGGAACGAGCGAGACGAATGGGGCGATGATGCGCCTCTTCGCCAGACAGGGCTGCGTCGAGTACGCCCGAATGAGCGAATGGCACATCGGCCCGCCACGACCATAGCGTTGCGCCTTCGTACACGGACTCCCGCGACGCTCGACGCACAGCGGCGGCGGGTCATGCTCCTGGCAACAGCCGAGCAGCCCGTGCCGTCGATGTGCTACCCGGCTGTCCGAACGCGTCCAGGGAGTGGAGGTGCCCCATGCGACTCGTGCCGATCACGGCCGGAGACGAGGACCTCACTGTCCGACTTGAGTGGGACCCGGGGCGTAGGGTCAGGGCGTAGGGTC
The DNA here is from genome assembly GCA_040752575.1 of Candidatus Bipolaricaulota bacterium. Taxonomy (GTDB): domain Bacteria; phylum Bipolaricaulota; class Bipolaricaulia; order UBA7950; family UBA9294; genus CAIOGO01. The sequence continues at coordinate 62,104 of JBFMGK010000011.1, read as the reverse complement.
AGGGCGTAGGGTCAGGTCTTCCTATCAAGCACCGAAAGGGCTATGCTGGGCATATGGCTCGTCCTCTGAGAATTGAGTACCCCGGAGCTGTCTACCATGTGACTTGTCGCGGCAATGCGCGCGAGAAGATCTTCTTCACCGACCCCGACCGAGAGATGTTCCTCGAGCTGCTCACGGAGGTCGTCGAACGGTTCACTTGGCAGTGCCATGCGTATTGCCAGAACGTCAAGGCGAACGCAGTTCGCCCCTAGCGACGCGCAGCGTCGCCAACCACATATCACCTCCTGATCGAGACGCTTGAGCCCACCCTGTCTCTCGGGATGCGACAGCTGAATGGCGTGTACACCCAGGAGTTCAACCGCAGGCACCGAAGAACGGGCCACGTCTTCCAGGGGCGCTTCAAGGGAGTCCTCGTGGAGCGGGATCCGTACCTCCTTGAGCTCGCCCGCTACGTGGTCCTGAATCCGGTTCGAGCTCGGATGGTCCGCTCCGCGCGGGACTGGCCATGGTCAAGCTATCGCGCCACGGCCGGTTTCGAGGCCACACCCGAGTTCCTAACGACCGACTGGATCCTTGACCAGTTCGGCGCATCGAGGGCCAGAGCGCAGAAGGCGTACCGGAAGTTCGTATCACAAGGCCGCGGGGTCACGGTGTGGGAGAACCTGCGCGGGCAAGTCTATCTGGGGAGCGACGCGTTCATCGAGGAGCACACGCCCCCGCGAACGGCCTTCTCAGAGATCCCCCGGGATCAGCTTGTCGCCGGGCGGCCTGCACTCATCGCCATCGTCTCCAACCCCGATGACGCTGCCGGGATTGCCCGCGCGTACCTCGAACACCGCTACACCCAGCAGGAGATCGCCGCGCATCTTCGCATTCACTACTCGACCATCAGCCGCCGCGTGCGCGCACAGGAAGGTGTGATACGGAGAAGAAGGAATGCGTGATAGGAAGACCTGACCCTTCTTTCTGGTGCGCGATTCCCTAACGCTCTCTAGGACCTATGAAGGCGGGAGCCTTCGCTCGGGTCTCCTAGGCTCTAAACGCAGATGAGTCGGCTCCCGGTGAATCGTGACTGGATGCTGTGGCCAGGCAAGCGTGCAGGCTCTTCATGCCGAATGGTGGATCAGTCGCTGGCGGACACCCAATCACCGCTTTGACTTAGCATATCCGTGATCCACTGCAGGACGGTGGTGTCGGCGACAGCGAACCCAAACTGCTTGATGACGAAGGTATGCTCCGCCGTGTCGGAAATCAGGCTGCGGAAGCGGTCGGGGTATGCCTGTTCGAGCTCGGCCATTGCCGCGATAAGCTGCGCTTCAAACTCGGCACCGTCGATCATCGTTCGTCCAGTCACCACTTCGTCACGCGTGGAGCTGATGAAGCCCATTCGGACGTTCTCGTCTTCGGCGAGTTGGTACTTGTAGTAGTCGGTGAGATTGCCATCGTCGCCGATGCAACGACTGCAGCTTGCCGGGAAGAAGCCACCGGAGTTCCAATAGTCAATCAGGCTCTCCTGCACACCAGGTTGTTGGATGCCGACTCCGGAGTCATTGACAAGGTCGATCGGCACCTCCGGGTACAGCTTCCGAACAAGCGGCAAGGCGTAATGGACGCCGAACCCGCCTGCGCTATTGCCGACTAGGAGGATTCTGCTTGGGGCGGGATAGGTGCTGGCGATAACGTCTAGTGCGGCCGAGAGGTTCTGAATTCCGCGGAAGAATCGATCGATGTTTCCGTCTCCATTGCTATCGACTTCCTTGTCGCCACTGAACAGCGTTCCGTCGCAATAGGGTGTGTAGCCCAGGTCGAAGTTCGCCGCAGGGTTTGCCGCGTTTCTGGGATCGAGAATGCCCAGGCTGACAATCGGCAAGGGGAAATCGACAGCTTCGCAAGATGTCGGTCCGCAGGCACCGCCACCCTGCAGGAAGATCATGAGTTCCTCGCTCTCACCATCTCTCGTGTACATCGAGAACTCGTTGCCAGTGAAGCAAAGGGGCCCGTCACCGCCGACGAATTCGTGCTTGACAACGTTTCCCATGAGGAGTTCCGTGGCTGTTGGCACGAATACACCAAGATAGCGATCCACCCCTTGATCGTAGAGCTCTTGGAACGGGCAGTCAGATGGGTTGGCAGAGGCTGAACCTGTTTCGCACCTGACGCTGCTCGAGGAGACAACGAGGATCACCAGCAGAACAACACCGGGAGCGAGCAGTCTAGCCTTTGACACCATCAGTCTTTCCTCCTCTACGTATCTCCCACGATCTCTCTTGTATTCGCCGAAGCCAACGGAAGAGAACGCCTCACTTCCCACTCATCCCATGCTACTACAAGAGTGAAGAGGGTGGCTTGTGTGTCGCCGCCGCGCAACTTGCCAACCCGTTCGGGCGACGGGGTCAGCTCTTGCGTCTTGACGTTCCGTTCGGCGCCGATGACTACCACTCTGCCACGGCTACCCAAGTTCTCTCATCGGCCCCAGGTTCCACGATCCATCCCCTCGTGGAGCACTTCCGCCCATCGACGGGACGGAGCAGCTCCAACGCACCCGCGAATCACCAGAGGGGGCTGAACTCACGCCGGAGGATTGCGTTCACCCACGCGCGGAACAGAGGGCCGAGCGTGGCGTAGAAGCCGGTGTCTGGGTCGTCGCGGTCGGCGGGCACGGGGTAGCGTACCTCGACCAGGGCGATGGCCAAGTTGTCCTCAGGGAACTCGATGACCGAAGCACGGGTCGTCGCCCCGTATCGTTCGGCGAGCACCTGCTCGGGCTGATCGGGCGGATGGAAGGCTTCCAAGCGCCCTGACAGCACGAAGGAGGCAGTCTGCGCCGTGACCCTGTCGCTGCACACCAGCCCGATGAGGTGAACCTGATCGTCGCCCTCCTGTCGATCGGCAAGGATGGCGTGGGAGTACCACGGCAGTCCGTCGATCGGCTCAAGCGCTAGGTCGCCGGACAGCTCGGGGACATCCGTCACACGCAACGAAGCGCCGGTGAACAGCAACGCCTGGATGAGCATCCCTTCTGGCTCCGAGACGGCTGTGGCAAGCGCCCGGTAGCCCACGTCCTCGGCCAACGATGGCAGCTCGCCTGTCCCCGCAGCAAGGATTGCCTCGATGAACGGCCAACTGCGGGCATTGGCGATCATCCTCGGAAGGAGTGCGATGCGCGCCGCCGCTCCGAGGTGACCGCCAAACGGATCGGCCGGATTGCGGTCTTGGAGCGAGATCTCTCGATCCCCCAACCGGTGCCAGACCGGAACCCCCTGGATCTCCTCGAGGGCGAAGTTGCGGCCCTGTAGCGCTCGTCCGATCGCCTCGGCGTCGAAGTCGCCGCCCAGAAGCAAGCCGAGGTCCGGCGGATCCCCGAACTCGAGGCTGCTATCGACATCCACGAGCCACTCGAAGCCAACTACGTCGGGCATCTGCCCTGTACCCGAAGAGAGGTAGTTGATCGCTTCCGGACCGGCGACGACGCGGTTCAGTATGGCGCCAAGCGGCAGGGACTCCATCATCCGTGCCACGTCTCCGAGATCCCGAAGCTCTGTCGCACCCTCGGCGGCGAACAATGCCTCGTAGTTGGCGTAGCGGGCGACCGCCCACACGCTGTTTGCGGGCACCGCGGCCTGCGGCACCCGCGCCAGCATCTCGAACAGCGAAGAAGATGTGACCTGGCCACATGCGATGGCGCTCGCCGCCAGCACGATCAGTGGCCCCATCCACGCAAATCGCCGCAATGCCGCCACGGTGCACTCCTTCCTCTGGCACGACAACGCCTCCGCCGTGTTGCGCAATGCGCGCTTCCCAGGATACCACCGTGAGGCCTCCAGCGTCTTGGCGTGAGAACTGAGGGAACTCAAGACGCACGTCGCAATGCATTCGCAGGGGTACACGGGCAGTGGGGTCACCCCTTGCCTCTTGATGTTCCGTTCGCCGCCAATGACTACCACTCTGCCACGGCCACCGGAGTTCTCTGATCGGCTCTCAGGCTCCAGGCCAAACGTCAGCAAGCGGCGCTCGGCGCTCCTCAAGACGACGGGAAGCCGCTTTGCTGGCGTGCGAGGCTGGCTCTGTCTCACGCACCGAGACGCCCCATGGACATCCCCCCACGCCGGGGGCGTGACGCCACTCTCCCGGCCGCTCCTACTCGCTTCTCGGCCGGACGAAGTCGCCCTCCGGCGTATGTGCCGTGAACGACGCGACCTCGCCGTTCTCCCCCACCTGAAAGCTGATGTACACAGCAGGGTTCAGTCGGAAGCGCCACGCGCCCTCCTCGCTGGGCGGGAATAGCTCGAGCACGGCAGACACCTCGGGCGATACGACGCCAAGGTGTCCGTTGTAGATGACGACTTCGATGGTCGCGCCGTCCTCCGGCCGCTTGTAGCGGCCCAAGTACTTCTGCACGGCTTCCCGGTCGAGGGGCGGTTCCTCGGGGGCGGCGCCCCGGGGCAGGTCGAAGACTTCGCCGGCCTGATGCCAATGCATTCGGGTTGCATCTCCCTGTTCGTCGAGCACAAACGAGACGGACAACGAAGGATCGACAGCCAGGGTCCAGCGGCCCGCGCGGTCCGGACCCTCAAGGGGCACGACGACCTGCTCGGGGAGACGGACGGCCAATCCTCCATCGAGGGCGACGATCTCGAACTCCTGGTACATCAGGGGCCCGGAAAGGGCGGTGTACGTTCCCAAGAGCGGTTCCAGCTCCGCCGGCAGTTCCGCCTCGTACCGGCCAGGGTGAATCAGCAGGCGGTCCACCTCGGACTCCAGAATCGTGCCGGTGCCCTGGCCCCGCGATTGGGTGAAGTACAGGACGAGGAGGTCCTGGTCCGGCCAGGCCCACGCCCAGGTGCCATCGGAACCGCTGTGGCCGAACAGCGCCACCGCGCCCCCGCCTTCTGGCGCATCCTGAGGAACATAGACAATCCACGCCTGGCCGTAGTCAAGCCGCAGGCCGTGGAAGCCGCCGGACAGCTTGCTGTCCGACACCGGCGTCAGAGCCCGGCGCGTTGCCTCGGGCGAGAGGAGTTGCCGATCGCCAATCACACCGCAGTCCATCCACAGCGTCAGGAAGCGGGCGTAGTCCAGCGGCGTGCTGTAGAGGCTCTGAGAGCCCATGGCAAAGGGATAGAGGGGACCTCGATCCTGACTCCAGAGCAGACTCCAGCTACCCCGGGCGCCGAAGTACAGGCTGGCCATGCGTTCCACGCGCGGATCGTCGGGCTCGGGCAGCATGATGGTATCGGCCATGCCCAGGGGGTCGAGGATGCGTTGCTGGACGAATTGCTGCAGGGGCACGCCCGATACGACTTCGACCAGCGCGCCGAGGACTTCGAACCCCGCGTCGCTGTACTGGAACGCGCTGCCCGGCTGGAAGTCGGGGCCGCGCTCGCCCGCGGCATCGGCCAGTCTGCGCAGGCTCGTGTATTCTCCGAAAGATGCCGCGATCAGACTCATGGGCAGGCCGCTGCGATGGGTGAGCAGCATCTCGATCGTAATGGCTCGCGATCTCGCGTTGTCGAACGAGGGCAAGTACTTGGCCACCGCATCGCCCGGCGCGAGCTGCCCGTCGTCGATGAGCATCTGGACGGCCGTGCCCACCACGGGTTTGGTCATGGAGCGAATGTTGAACAGCGTGTCGATCGCCATGGCCTGTCCGTCGTCTCGATCCTTCCAGCCGAAGGATTCGTGCAGCAGAACGCACCGGTTCTTGAGCACCACAAGCTCCGCTCCGACAATTCCGTCGTTCTCGACGAAACCGCGAACGATCTCCGCCAGATCCTGCAGCGCCTCGGAAGCGACACCCTGTGACTCCGGCGACCCGTAGGCGAAGGTGATCGTCGCGCCGGCGGCGGGCTCGCGCGTCGCGATCGCTGGCGGGACATCCGGCTCCCCGTTCGCCGCCTGCGGCCGCAGGGGCGGCGGTTCAGCGCGCGGGCAAGAGCCGCCTCCTGCACCTGCCAGCAGACCGGTCACGATCAGAACCACGAGCATTTTCCGCTTCATGTCCCTGCTTGCTCCTCGAGTCTCGCTGGGTCCGCTGGCGCGTTGGCTTCGCCGCGCGGCAGCCGCTGCCCACAAGCATACCGCGGCCGAGGGTGCGCCCCGAAGGGACTCGTCTCACCACTCGGCGACGAAGCATGGCTTCCTGCTGTCGAGGCAACGAGGTGAGCCGGAGTGGATACGGCTTGGCTTCGGCCATCTCGAGCGGCGTGCCGCCCCCGTGGAAGCCTCAGAGCATCCAGAAGATGCCCCCGACAAGACGGCGCGAGATGCTGCATCGTCTAGAGCGAGTCTTGACCCGCCAGACCGCACGTCTTCGGCGCGAAGGTCAACGGGTGCATTCCTCGCGCGATCATGGCACCCAGCGACGCTCACTCCGTTGGGTCTCACGCGCTCACCCGTCCGCCGGCCGTTCCGCCTTCCACACAACATGGACTTCAGAGCCGCGGTCCCAGTATCTTCCCTTGTCCCCTATGGGTCGCATCTTGAGCACCATGTAGATGTCGTGGAGCATGTCCGCGAGACTTGCCACCGCGAGGCTCAACAGCACGGGGAGCCACCACCCGGGAAGGACAAGGCTTCCCAGTCCTCCGAGGACCGCGAGGGCTCCACACAAGACCAGAGGAGCCAAGAGGGCGCGCCTCTGGATTCGGTAGGCCATCCGCCCATTCACTCGGTAGCAGCCTCTCAGACCGAGGATGAGCCTCCGCTCGTAGGACACTCGTATCCGTTTCGCGGGGATGCTCCCACGATAGGCGAGGCCGTGAAGCTGCTCATGCATCCACACACCCACATTCCCGTAGAAGATCCCGGCCAGAGCGTAGATCCCCAGGATGCTCACCAGCCGATGCTCCATCGCCCGCATCTCCTGGTAGGCCCAGTATCCCAGACAGACAACGGCGGTCGCTGCGGCAAGGATCACGGCAGCCGAGAACCACGAATCCGCGCGTCCGATGCGCATCCAGCAGTAGCCGCACTTCGATTTCCGTTCGGTCCCGCGCATCGAACTCCCCGTGAATCGCCCTGGGTTCTCCAGAGGGTGGATTGCCTGCGTCAAGCCGCCGCGACCGGACCCGCCCTTCCCTCCGCCGCACCGTGTCACGCACTCAGCTGGCGAGATGCCTCTGTTCTTGCCGATCACGATCGCTCCTCTCTCGAAGTGATCCTACCGGCCAACGCCGCTCGACTCGGCAACTACCCCAATACAGCCTTGACCCACACCTGCCCATCGTGGCGTCATGGCCAAGCACGGCAGCCGAGCCTCCATCTGCTAGGCGTTCAACACCGCCCCCATCGAACTCAGGAGAAGCACCAGCAGCCCAAGGGCAGTATTGGCAACCAGTAGGACGAGAGAGGCCTTCCTCAACCCGCGCTGTCGGCTCCCCCTCTTGCTCCTCAGGAACCACCTCCGTGTCGCCGCGAGGGCAACCATGAGGCCGACTGCGATGTGTTTCACCGAGAGGACAGCTGCGTACGTCGTGGCAAACGAGAACGGCTGGTCGAGTGCTGCGGCTCGCTTCGAGAGCAATACCCCGGTGAGAAGCAGTCCAGCAATGCTGACCCAGACGAACCAACTCAGCCTGCTCTGCATCCGATCCACGAGTTCTTTCGTTTGCGCCCCCCGTCCGAGCACCTTGCTGGCAACGGGGAGAATGATCAAGCTTAGCGTGATCATCCCCCCGATCCACACCACTGTGAACACGTTATGCAGGAACAGAATCCCTGCCGGAAGCATCAGCTTCGTCATGAAACCTCCCTACATTGCGGGCCGTGCGGGTCCCCAATCGGCCGAGCCACCGCACGGTTCGAGTGGAAGATCCTTCTGATCGTCGGTCAGCGTGTGACCTGAAGTGGAACAGGTCACGGCGCGGACCACAGACCTTGATGAACCGCCTCTCGGTGGCGTCTCGATCGGAGCTCTGCTCGTCGAAGCGGCGGCAGTTCCTCTTGCAGATGCTGATCTGGCGTTAGTCGTCAAGCGTCGCTTCTTCCAACGACTGCGGATCTTTTGCCGACGATGGAGTCGGGCGCCATCGGTCGCCTCTTGAAGCTCTGCGTCCTTTGCGAAGGCACATTGAGTGAGTGACCGAAGGCTCTGCTCGATGATGCTGATCACCAAGAAGGGGGCCGCGAGCAGCCGAAACCTATCCACAAGATCCGCGTGCGCCAGGATGACAGCCAACGGACCTTCTTCCTCAACAGGCAAGCAGGTTGACCGTGCCAGATGATCCCCGATCCCCAACATGCCCGTGTCGGCTGGGTGTAGCGCCTTCTCCCCGGTGCACTGCGAGACGCTTGGCCGCAACGATTCCTGGGCGTATCCCCTTCGCTGCCCCGCTGGATCGTGCACGTGGCAGGGCGCGTGGACGAAGCTCTCGGTGCTGATCACGCCCTCCACTCGGCCTCCGTCCGAGCTCACGATGCGAGGCTGCGAGTTGCCGTCAGCCATCATCCGCCTGACGGCTTCACGCAACGCGTTTCGACGGCCAAGGGTCACGGGTGGTGGTGCGCCTGTCCGCTGCCTGAGTGTCATGAGCTCGCCGGGTGTGCACACATCACTCCTCCTGGTTCCCTAGCCCCGTGGACCGAACCTCGGCCGACAAGAACTACCCTCTCTTGGCCAGCTCACCCGGGATGATCGCTGGACGAACTCCCTCACCAACGTCCGCGACAAGGCGCGGGTCCACCCGTGCCTGCTCGTTCCGATGGACCGCCTCCGCCCACCCTTGCGGAACCTCGTACGCCACCTGATCTGGACACGCAAACTGGATGGGAGGTCTGTCGTGACAGTCCAGACTTGACCGATGCGCTCCGGGAGAACGAGCACGTAGTCATGCGGCGCGGAGCCCACGCTCTCCTGGCCCTCATCTGCAGTATCGCATCCAACTCAAACAGGCCGCTCGCGTCGGAGGCACGTGCGAACTGGGCAGTCCGCAAGGAACTCCGGATGCTCTGCGTCTCATCATCGATCAGCAGGCGTACGCCCGTACCCGCGGGTTGGGCCACGCTCTCCGATGTCGCCGCGGGGCTCCAGTTGCGAGGTAGAAGCCACGAGCAGCGGCCGCTGGCGCTGGAGCTCGGTCCTTTCAGTTCCATGTCGCTCCCTGCGCACGTGACAGGGGGACGAGGCAGCTGTACGGTCCCGTCCCGGGCCATCCGATGGGGTTGCTACGGAACCCTGTCCTGTAGGGTCGGGAGTGCCCCCGACGTGAAGAGCTCTTGGGGAGTGCCCGCGTTCACTTCAACCTGGGACATCTCCACAATCGTCTTGTGATCTATCTGGACATTCTCCATCTGCATCCTGGTTACTGCCCAGTAGCCATCGATGTTCTCGATGCGAGGGTTCGTCTGGACCTTCTGGAGATCGCCGTTGAGGTCGTAGTACTCGACCATCACGGGCATCCAGATGTCATCCCGGATCCAAGTGACGACCTTGCTGTAGCCAGAGCCCTGTGGATCCACAGCGGTTCCTTCAACAACCAGGACATGCTCTCCCTCGATTGTGTCTTCCCGGAGGAAGGTGTACTCGTAGGCGTCGATGTCTCGATCGCCCATGTCGTCGTACGTGAAGTCTGACCCCATGAAGCTCTGCGACCTGCTGCCCGCGTCGATTCGCTTGGTCAGCCCAAGCGCGGGAAGGTACAGCCACGCATCATCGTCTCCATCTGTCTCGATCGTCAGGAATGAGGTTCCAGCTACATCTTCAGGAGCGACGAACACCAAGGCCGTCTTCTCGTTCCCTAGCTTCCAGGTATGAATCTCGCGCGAGATGGCTTCGCCCTGGCTGTTGATGAGCGTCATTGACATCGACATCCTGGCATCGTCCGCTGTCTCCACAGCGTTGACGTTCTCGATGATCTGCCTCCCGGTGAGCCCAGATGGGGCGGCGAAACCAACCCGACTCGCCCCCAGAACTCCCAGTGCGACAACGGCTGCAACGATCCATCGGCCGCTATTCATGTTTGCTGCTCCTTTCGAGTAGTTCATTCCTTCTTGGGTCCCTGAAGACCAAGCTCTCGATTGCTGGCTTCTCTCTCTTGTGAGTTCCTCCTCGTGCGTTCGGTCGCGAACAACGCCGTGGGCAGCAGCGTCAGCGCCGCCAGACCGCTGATTCCCATGGAGAGGGCGACCATGGCACCGAGCGTGGCAATGGGCCCGAAGCTTGACAGCAGCAGAACCGCAAAGCCCGCTGCGACCGCGAACACGTTGAAGGCGATTGCCTTGCCCGTGGTCTGGATGGTTACGGCCACCGCCGCGGCCACCTCATGACCTTCACTCCGCGCCCGACGGAACCTGGACAGGAAGTGGACGGTGTAGTCAACGCCAATTCCTATCGCGATGCTGGCCAGCATCGTCGTTGCCGTATCCAGCGGGATGCCTAGCCATCCCATGACTCCGAAATCGAACGTGATGGTGAAGCCCAGGGGGATCATGCTGAGCAACCCAAAGCGAACAGAGCGGAAGATCAGCCCCACCACCAAGGCAACTCCCAAGAGGGACACGACAAGACTAAGCATCTGCCCATGGACAAGCAGATCCGTCAGAACCTTGAACAGATACGTCGAGCCGGTTACCTCAGCAACAGAGCTTCCCCCAAAGCTGTCGGAAGCCTGAGCCTCCACCGACTCAACAAGCACCCCCAGTTCGACACTGGACAGGGACTTCATCCTCAGGATGATGCGTGCCCATTCATAGTTGTAGTTGACAACGCGCGCGAAGTCGGTCGGGTCACCGGACATCTCATAGAGCAAGATCTCCTGCGCTACCGCGTTCCGCGTTTCCGGGATCACCCGCTCCGTGGGATCATTGTCGTGTAGCGCTCCGTTGATCTGGGTGACGTAGTCTGCGATCGACGCTGAGTACCCGACAGCATCCAGCCGGAGAGTTCGCGCCTGAAACTCCAGCATGCCCTTGAGCACATCAGGCGACTTGATGTCGCCTCGCACGACGACGGACAGGTTCTCTGACCCACCGAAGCTCTGATCCACCACCTCTGTTGCCTGACGAATCGGCGTCGCTGGGTGGAAGAACCGAAGCGTGTTCGTCTCCACCGTGAGCTGAGCCGCACCGATGGCTGTCAGCACGAACAGCACGCCTCCGATAGCGAGAATCGCTCTGTGTCTCTTGACGACAAGACTGCCTAGGCACTCAAGGAGGCCGCGGTGGCTCCGGTTGCCTCTCTCCTTGGTGTCTGAGGCACGAGGTCCTCGACCGATCTCCAGCGCTGCTGGGATCAAGGTTAGCGTGATAACCAACGCGGCCATGACGCCGGACCCAACGAACAACCCGAATTGCATCACCTGTTGAACGGGCGACGTGGCTAGCGAAAGGAACCCGACGAGCGTCGTTACGCTCGTAAGAACAATCGCCATGCCGATGTGGCGCACGACCAGACGGATGGCCGATCTCTTCGCCTCGCCTGAGCGCAGACTGGCGCGGTAATCCGTAAGGATGTGAATCGCATCTGCGACCCCAATCGCGATCAGCATCACGGGAAGCGTGGTGCTGATCATCGCCATGGGGATCCCGAGCCAGGCCATCAACCCCGCCGTCCAGATGACGGTGATAAGGACAACGGCTAGAGGGAGCAGGACTCCCGAGAGCGTTCGCAGCGAGAGGTAGAGAACGGCTGCAAGAACCAGAACGACAAACGGGGTGAGACGAACGAGGTCCGACTTCATGGAACTCGTCATCTCAGCGTTCACCGCAGGACCGCCAGCTACGAAGATCGAGTCAGCATTCTCCTGCTCACCGACAACCTGCATCAGCTGCGAGTACACCGCGCTGTCATCAGCATCTGGAAGAAGCTCAACCACAATGCCGGCAAACCGCCCGTCGCTCGACACGATGCTGTTGACGTACAGCTCTTGGTTGAGGACGTACTCCCGCAGTGCGCCACGCGCTTCCTCGTTCCCGGGAACGACATCCATGAGATCTCGAACGATCAGCGTTCCCTCCTCGCCGTCCATCCGCCTCGCGGTAGACAAGCTGACAACCTCATCGACTCCGGGAATCCGCCCGAATGCATCCGTGAGATCTGCGACTTGAGCGAGCGAGGGCTCGCCGAAGAGGTCTTCGCTCTCCAGCGCGACGACCATCACGTCTGTCCCTCCAAACGTGACGTTGACCTCGTCGTAGAGGAGCCTCGCCGGATGGTCACTCGGCAGCATCGAGTCCACGGAGTTGTCCACCGTGAGTCGCGGAATCCCTGCCAGAAAGAAAGCCGTGACCAAGAGGAGACCGGTCAAGGTGATCCAAGGTCGTCTGATGATCCAGTCTACTAGCCAACGCATTCCATTCTCCCGTCCGTCCGTATATCAGTAAGCGCTCGCTCACTTCCGAGACCAAAAAAACTCACCCGCCAATTGCCCTGCGGTAGAGAGTCCAGAGTCCCTCTTGACGCTCCATAAGCCTCTCAAGCTTCCCTTGCGTCCAGAGCATCACCTGGGCTTGCACGATTCCGCGATACATCACCACTGCGCTTTGCACATCAAGCTCCCTGTCGAGTTCGCCCGTTGCCTTGCCCAGAGCGAGCATCCCGCCAATCCTTTGGGCCACTTCATCTCCACGGGCGATGAGTTTCTGCTTCAGCTCCTTGGAGTTGAAGTGCACCTCGTCCGAGAACAGGATGCGAGCCATCCACGGCCGTCCTTCGACGAAGCTTACGTGCGCAGTGAGCGCGGCCTTGAGCTTCCCGAGCACGTCCCCTCCTCTCCCGGCCGGCTCCAGCGCTTCAAGTAGCTCGTCGAATGCCCTATCTATCGTGGCGCCAACGATCGCTAGTTTGCCTTTGAAGTGCCGATACAACGCAGCTTCGGTCAACCCAACCCTTCCAGCAATGCGGGCCATTGTCACACCCTGAATCCCTGACTCCGCAATCAGAGACAGGACTGCGCTCACGATGTCCTGCTGTCTCTGTGCCGTGCTCTTGCGGATCATTCGGACTCCTTATGTTAGTTATCGACCGCTGACCATCATAGCGACTGCCCGCCTGATGTCAACCCCCGCCGAACCGCCCCGCGCTCTCCCGAGAGCAGGCTGTTGAGCCCGCCGCCGCACGAAGCGAGCTGAGGGGCGATGCGCTGCCTCCACGAACCTTGCCCGCCGGGCCGGGTACCGCCTGTACTCGACGGGAGACTTGGAGAGGCTTCGGCCGGGCCTGTGCCTCGGGGAACTCGGACTTTCGCTTGACCAGATCTGCGCGCTTATCGCCGACTCCAAGCTGAGCCGCCGCGCGCTCGCCAGCCAGCGAGTCCAACTGGAGCGGCAGGCGGCTCGTCTCGCGGCGACAATGGCCCTGATTGACAGGACGATCCACGACTTGCAGGAGAGGAGGGACATGGATCCGCACGAGATGTTCGCGGTCTTCGGAGACTTCGACCCGGCCGAACACGAAGAAGAGGTCAAGGCGCGCTGGGGCCGCACCGATGCGTATCGGGAGTACTCGCGGCGCGCCAGCAGGTACACCAAGGCGGACTGGGAGCGCATCCGCGACATGAACCTGGCGGTTACGGAGAGGATGCTCGACGCTTTCGATCGTGGCGTGCTTCCGACAAGCGACGAAGGGATGGAGATCGCCGAGCGCGCGCGGCTCGTCATCGATCAGGCCTTCTACCCTTGTTCGCATGAGATGCACGCCGCTCTTGCGACTGGATACCTGGCAGACCCGCGGTTCAGGGCGTTCTACGACCATCACCGCCAAGGGCTTGCCATGTGGTCCAGTGAGGCGATTCGGGCAAACGCAAAGCGAAACGCAGAGCCGACGTAGGGCCATCGGACGCCGGAACACGCACGCACGCACGCGGCCGACCCCACCCCGCAGGCGCTGGCAGATGGCCATGTTGCGGCATCTCCGCGCGTTTCGGATCGCTCCCCGGCCCGAAGAGGCCCGCTGACTACCGTGGCTCTGCCCTTGGCTCTCCACTCGGCCCTTAAGACTGGCGGCGAGTCACACAGGGACGCGGCGATCTCGGCTCCTGACGCTCGCTCGTGGACTCCCCGGCGAGTCGTCGCTCCATAGCCCTTGATGCGCCAGATCTCAGACCCGCGGCCGTCCCAGCGTTACCGCCGCGCCTGGCGAATCCCATCAAGATCCACTTCCTCAGGCCAAGTTGGTGTAGGATGACGGATGAGACCTGGCGCGCTGAGATCCCTCGACGGGTTGGCTGGCGTCCTGCTTTGCGTGCTGTCTCTCGGCGCAGCGGCTGTCGCGCAGAGTGACCCGCTCACTCCCATCTCCTCGGGTTGCGAGGTTGACTATCCCCCGTTTTGCATCGTCCACGAGGATGGAACTGCTGACGGCTTCTCGGTCGAGCTCATGGCCGCAGCGGCGCGGGCGATGGGGCGAGACGTGACCTTCCGGACGGGCCCATGGGAGGACGTGCGCGGCTGGCTCGAACGCGGCGAGATCGAGGCCCTCCCCCTGGTGGGACGGACTCCCGAGCGCGAGTCCATCTTCGACTTCACCGTGCCGTACCTGGTCATGCATGGAGCGATCGTCGTCCGCAGTGAGACCCATGACGTACGAACCCTCAACGATCTTCGCGGGCGCGTCGTCGCTGTCATGGCAGGCGACAACACAGAGGAGTTCCTGCGCCGCGAGGAGCGCGGGTTCCAGATCGTCACAACGCCGACCTTCGCCGAAGCTCTCCGTCTCCTGACCCGTCGCGGATGCGACGCGGTCGTCATCCAGCAGCTCGTCGCGATACGCCTGATCGACGAACTCGACCTTTCCTCGCAATTGCGGATCGTCGAGCCGCCCATCCTGGAGTTCTCGCAGGATTTCTGTTTCGCGGTCCGGCAAGGTAACGCCGATCTCCTCGCCGTTCTGAACGAAGGGCTCGCACTCGTCATCGCGGACGGCACGTATCGCCGGCTCTACGCGAAGTGGTTCGCGCATCTGGAGCTGCCGCCGAATCGGGCCATTCTCATCGGCGGCGACTTCGACTACCCGCCGTTTGAGTATCTCAACGCCGACGGACAGCCGGCGGGCTACAACATCGACCTCGTACGGGCCGTGGCCCAGGCGGTCGGGCTCGACATCCAGATTCGCTTGGGTCCGTGGGCAGAAATGGTCCAGGCACTCGAAGACGGCGAAGTCGACGCCCTCGCGGGGATGTACTACTCGCCGGAACGCGATCAGAGGTTCGACTTCAGCCAGGCCCACATTGTCAACCACTGCGTGGCCGTGATGCGCGCCGGTGAGGGACCGCCGCCGTCTTCCGCGGAGGCGCTCAAGGGCAGGCGCATCGTCGTTGAAGCCGGCGACATCATGGAGCGCTACGCCCTGGATCACGGGCTATCAGACAGCCTGGTCACCGTGGAGACGCAAGCGGAGGCGCTTCAAGCCGTCGCGGCGGGCGACTTCGACTGCGCGCTCGTGGCCCGTAGCACGGCCTTGGACTGGATTCGCCGCACCGAGATGCGGGATCTCGTCGTCGGGCGCACGCCTCTCCTCGCGCTCGAGTACTGCTTCGCCGTAGCGGAGGGAAGTGCGGCCCTGCTCGCGGAGCTGAGCGAAGGACTCACGGTCCTCGAGCAGTCGGGGGAGTATCGGCACATCTACGAGACGTGGATGGGCATCTACGACCCCGGCATCGTCGCCCGTCGATGGCTGAAGCTCGTGCTGATCGCCGCCAGCTCGCTCCTGCTCTTCGTTGCGCTGGCCCTGTTCTGGGCACAGAGCCTCCGCCGGCAAGTGCGCGCTCGCACGAAAGAACTCCGCGAAAGCGCCGAACTGCAGCGAGCCTTGCTGAGCTGCTCGCCGGTAGCCCTGTTCAGCACCGACATGGAGGATCGCGTTCTCACGTGGAACGCGTCCGCGCAACGTGTTTTCGGCTGGGCGGAAGGCGACGTGGTCGGCAAGCCGCTGCCGATTCTTCCAGATGGCTCGCACGACGAGGTTGCCGCACTGCGTCGACAGGCTCTGCAAGAGGGGGGATTCGCGGGGCGGGAGATCCCCGGCCGGCGGCGCGATGGCCAACCGCTCGACATCCGTCTCTCGGCCGCGCCGGTGCGTGATGCTGGCGGCGACGCGGTCGCCATCATGGCCGCCGCCGAGGACATCACGGCCCGCAAGCGCGCCGCGGCCCGCATCGAGCACCTCAATCGCGTCTTGCGTGCGATTCGCGATGTCAACCAGCTCATCACCCACGCGACAGACCGCCAGGCCCTCCTCTCGCGATCCTGTGAGATCCTCATCTCTACACGCGGCTATCGCAGCGCATGGATCGGGGTGCAAGACCCCCAGGGGAAGCTTCTTGCTTATGCCGAGTCGGGGATTGGCGCCGAGTTCTCCAAGGTGAAGGCGGCGCTCGAGCGCGGAGAGTGCCCCGCCTGCTGTCACGCGGCGATGGAGTCCGTGAGCGGAGTGAGCGTCATCCATAACACCGACACCAACTGTGTTTCGTGCCCTCTGTCCCGCCTCTACCGCGATACAGCGGCGCTCGCCGGCGCGTTGCGGCTGGGGGAACGGCAGTATGGGGTTCTGGTTGTCGCTCTTCCCAAGGGCCTCGCGGACGATCCCGAGGAGCAATCCTTGTTCAAGGAACTCGTCGGCGACGTGGCCTATGCCCTGCACAGCCTCAAGCTGGAGGAGGAACGCACTCGCCACGAGCAGTCGATGCGCGAGAGCGAGGAAAAGTATCGGCAGGTCGTCGAGCACTCCACGGAGTCGATCTGCATCATCCAGGACGATGTCGTGCGGTTTGCGAATGCGTCCACGTTGCGGCTTCTCGAGTCCTCCGCTCCGACTCTCGCCGCGCGCCGTTTCCACGAGTTCATCCACCCCGCCGATCTGCCGACGGTTGCGGAGCGTTTCCGGCGCCGGCTGGCGGGAGAAGCGTTCGAGACCGGTAACGAGTTTCGCGTTGTGTCCGAACGGGGCACGGTGCGCTGGGTCAAGGGGTACGCGTCGCGCATCGAGTGGGAGGCGCGGCCTGCTATCCTCTGCATCGTGGCCGACATCACGCGGCAGCGGCAAGAGGAGGAGTTCCAAAGAGAGCGCGAGGCGCACCTCCGACAGACCCAGAGACTCGAGTCGATCGGCACGCTCGCCAGCGGCGTGGCGCACGAGATCAACAACCCTCTGACCGGAGTCCTGAACTACGCCGAGCTGATCAAGACAAGAGCCGGCGATGACGAACGCGTCGCCGAGTTCGCACAGGGGATTCTGGCCGAGGGGAACCGCATCGCAGAGATCGTACGCAATCTCCTCACCTACGCGAGGCACGGCGATGGCACCGGCAGCGTCGTCGGCATCTCCGAGATCGTGAACGCGTCGCTGTCTCTCCTGCGTTCGTCGCTCATCAGAAGCCAGATCGAGCTCGCCGTCAACATCCCGGTCGACGCACCCATGGTGAAGTGCCGCAAGCAGCAGGTCCAACAGGTGCTCGTGAACTTGATCACCAACGCGCAGGCGGCTCTCGACGAACGCTATCCGCGAGGCGATCCGAACAAGCAGCTGACCCTTGCGGTCGAAGTGCTCGAGGACGCAGAGGGTAGGTGGCTGCGCACGACCGTGGCAGATCACGGCGTCGGGATTCCCGAAGCGATCCGCGATCGCATCTTCGATCCCTTCTTCACGAGCCGAGGCCGCGACCAAGGCACCGGCCTCGGGCTCTGGGTCAGCCGTGGGATCGCAGCCGAGCACGATGGGCGGCTGCTGTTCGAGACGCAGGTCGGCAAGTTCACGCGGTTCTTCTTCGACCTTCCCCTCGATGCAACTAGCGAGTGAAAGACGTCCACTTCGGCGCACGTCATGGACGAACGAGCCACGCGCCAGCGCTCTGTCTGAAGGTACCTGCGGCTTGGTGGCGGCGCGCAGCCCATCCCATGGGGAACCGCGCGTCGGGCGCAGTAGCTCAGCCTTCCGATTCGGCATACGATCGTCCTCAGATGACTCGTGTAGCCTGCCTCGTACTTGCCGGACTGCTCTGCACGGTCGGCCACGCTGCGCCAGCCAACGTCTCGCTGCTCGCTCTCTCGATCGACGCGACGCCGGAGCAGGTTCAGACAGCAGCCGAGCGAATCGTCTTCTCGTTCGCGCTGGCGGTGAACGAGAGTCTGGATGGAGCGGCCGTCGCACCCACCGTCGAAGTCCTCAACACGCCGAATCTCGCGTACTTCGACCCCCGCGCGCAGAGGATCGTGATCCCCCACTGGCCGACGCTGGATCCGGCGCTCCGACGGTTCTTCGTTGAGCTGGCCGACTCCGAAGAGGACGCCGCGACACTGTTTATCGGGTTGTTCAACACCTTTCTCGTCGCGCACGAGATGGCTCACTGGCTGCAGTGGGGCCTGGGCGTCGAACGCGATCGCTACGCTTCCGAGCGCGAAGCCAACGACATCGCCGTCGCCTTCTTCGGCGGCCTGGACGGCGGAGACACGCTCTTTCACAGCTTGCGGCCAAGGCTTGAGGCCGCCCTCGCGCGGCTCGCCGATCCCACGCCACCGCAGTCCGAGGAAGCGCAGTTCTTCAACAGCCAGTACGCCGCCTTGGCGCGAGACCCGTACCAGTACGGCTACTACCAGTTTCGGTTCATCCTGGACTCGATCGACCGGCGCGACGAACTCGACTTCGCAACGCTTCTCGCCGCGCTGATCGCAGAATGAGCCTAGCGTTGCGCGGCCGACCTTCTCGCGATCGCCTGGTATTCAGACTCGGGTAGGCGACCTCGCCGGGTCGGTAGCCGCGCTGGGCCCTGCGAAGGTACGATGATCTGGAAAGGGGGTCCGTTCCATGAAGAAGAGCCAAGCCATGCGTTCCCTGTTGGGCATTCTGCTCGTTCTTGCCGCGGCGTGTGTCGGACACATCGCGTCCGCGGTGCAGGAGCAACTTGAGCCGCCAGAAGGGATGATCCTCATCGCGGCATCCAGCTTCATGATGGGCGACGACTTCGCTGCCAACGACGACAGCACTCCCTCGATGCACGAGGTGAAGCTCGATGCCTTCTACATGGATGCCGTCGAGACGACCAAGGCCCAGTGGGATCGCGTGGCGGCGTGGGCAGCGGAGAACGGGTACGACATCGGCCCGACAGACGCCAGCGCGAAGGCAGCGGATCACCCCGTCTTCGGCGTCTCGTGGTACGAGGCCGTGAAGTGGGCAAACGCCCGCAGCGAGATGGAAGGCCTCACGCCGTGCTACTACACGGATGGAGCGAGGAAGTTCGCCTACAGGACGGGGAGTGTCGATGTGCGGATCGAGTGGGTGGACTGGGCCGCGAACGGATACTTCCTTCCCACCGAGGCGCAGTGGGAGGAGGCAGCGCGTGGCGGCTGCGAAGGCCACCGCTTCCCCTGGTGCGACACGGACGAGATTCAGCAGACCCGTGCGAACTACTACAGCGACGTGTTCTACAGCTATGACACGAGTTCCACTCGCGGCGACCATCCTGCCTATGCCGTGGGTGGCTACCCGTTCACGGCTCCGGTGGGAGGCTTCGACGCCAATGGCTATGGCCTCTATGACATGGCGGGAAACGTCTTGGAGTGGTGTTGGGACTGGTACGAAGAGGGGCTGTCGGGTGGCGAGTCCCCCCGTGGCCCGGCCACGGGAACGCACCGCGTGGATCGCGGGGGAAGCTGGTACCATGACGCCAGTCGTTGTCCCGTTGCGCGCCGACATTACCTTGCTCCGGATACCGAGCACAACACGTTGGGCTTCCGCCTCGTAAAGGCTGCACCCTAGGAGAAGTCAGGGTCAGCCGCATCGCCCGTCATGCGGGGTCTCCATGGGACCTCGCAAGCGCAAGCGATCGGCCGACGGCTCCAGGTTGCCTACAGCTAGATCCCGTCCCCTACGCCGAACACCTCGCGCCAGTGGTCGCGAAGCCACTCGCACGTCCAAGCTTCCTGCGCGCGGAGCATCACGAAGATGTGCTTGGCCGGATCCGGATCGGGTCGGCTTTCGGCGCCGGCCAAGAGAAGTGGGCTCGTCGCGGAGAGGATCACCTGTTCGTCGGTCCAGTCGACAAGACCCTCGATTCGATCCGGCGAGACGACCACTCCCTGAAGCGCATATTGGACACGCTGCACAACGTAGATCTGGGCCTGCATCAGGCCGAGGAGACTCACGTTCACCGTCATCCCGGGGAAGCCGTCGGCGTCTTGATCGACCACCCGCGGATCCTCCGGACCCAAAGGCAGTACGTCGGTCTCGGGGTTCTCCAGAATCGCACCGCGGACCTCAACGTAGGAAGGCTGTTCGAAGCAAATCTCCCCGTTCTGTTCGCGCACCGACGCTTCACGCGGATGGGGCATCAAGGAACGCATGAAGGCATCGGGAATCTCCGTCTTGGCGAGGAAGGTGTTCTCTTCGATGTAGGTGAAGCAGTAGCGATCGTCCATCCGAAGCAGCGCCCCCTCCTGCCCGACGTCCACCAGCTGGATCACGTAGCTTGTCTGCGCGGAGTCCCCGACCAGCGGCAACTCGGCGATCCTCGGGTAGACCTGCAGCATGGCCCACGTCCCCTCGAGGTCCGGCAACGCCCCCGCAGCCACGACGTTCAGCGCCGCAGCCACCGCGGCAAGGGCCACGCCCCATCGAGATCTTGCCCCTTTCATGCTCAGAACCTCCTTGTGTTCGATCGGCTCGCCAACCTGCCAGCGAGTCGCACCCCGCCGATCCTTCCGCGTCTCGTCACGGTTCGCCGCGTGCCGCGCGAATCCCGGTCCGCCGGCGCCGCAACCCCTTGAGCGCACGGTCGGCGGCAAGCTTCCCCGTCAGAATCGCTATGGGGACTCCGGAAGGGCTGTAGGACCACTGCCCAGCCTGCGAGATGTCGGGGAAGGGCGTCAGGACGGACCGAGCGACCTGCTCGATCCGGCGCACAGCCGGCACAGGGTCGGTGAACGCCCAGCCGGTGATGGCCCCTTCCGAGCTCCCGACAGCTTCGGCAATCGTCAGAGGAGTCGACGAGAAGCGATCCAGCACGGCCCCGCGAATCCCCGGGTAGATGGAGGCCTCCAGTGTCTCGATCAGCCGTTCCTCCACGGCCAACTTGAGATCCTCGTAGCGCCCCAGAGCGCGCGCGGCCTCGCAGAGCGCGTGATCGAACAGGACACTCACGATGAGCCCGGTCTTCCCCTCCGGCGCCATCGAACCATCCTTCAGCACGGGGATCGAGATCTCGTAGGTCGTCGAGCCGACATACCGCTCGATCCAGTCCAGCATCTTCTCGAAGACCGTTGCCGCCTCGCCAAGGGCCGCCTGCGAAAGGATCGCATCGAGGCTCGAGAAGATGCCCGCGCCAACTCCCGTGCGGGTCGGCGAGTAGAAGAAGTGCCCGTTGGACTTCGCGGCGAACCACGACGGATCGATGTCAAGAGCCAAGTAGAGCGTGAACACGCTGTCGCCGCCCCTCGACGCCTTTACGACGGCGGAACGCGCGCCGGCCTGCCGAGCCCACCCTTCTTCGGGAAGCCGTCGGAAGTCGATGCTTCGGTAGAGGGTTTTCAGGTCGGCCGCCCAGAGGAGTTGACGATATGCATAGGTCTTCCCCCGGTCGTCGACCACCGTGTGGGCGATCGGATCGACCGCCGCGATTCGCGTCTGTCTGCGGATGTCGACGCCGTTCTCCTCGCAGTGCTGCTCCATCGCCCGAGAGAGGGTCCCCGTCCCGCCTTTGGGGTAGACGTAGTCGAGATACAGGCTGAAGTAGCTCAGCGCGAAGAACGCCGGCGTCTTCCGGAAGAAATGCTGGCTGATGATGTCGATCAGCGTCTGAGAATCGGTCAGCCGCTCCAGGTACTGGTCCACGGGCATCCCCATCCGGCGAATCTTGCCGATCGTCACGAGGAACTTGCCCAACCACGGCAGGAGCTCGCGGAGGACGTATCCGCGGTCATGCCGGAGATCCTTGAACGCCGGGTTCTCGACGCCGTACAGGACGTCCATGTGCTTCATCACACGCCGGATGACGCTCAGGATCTTCGCGATGTCCGCTCGCGCTTCCGGGTAGAAATGCTCGAGCAACGCCTGATAGCTGGCGAGACTCTCCTTGGACTCCACGGCGATCACTCGGTCTTCGATCCCAACGGAAACAGGGCTCTGGGCGAAGTCGATGTGGATGCCCAGGTCGCCCAGCATCGGGAAGATGATTCCGGAGTCCTCAAGGGCGCGAATGCCCGCATCCCAGATGAAGTCCTTGCGGACGAACGACCGAACCAGTCCTCCGAGGACGGGCTCCTTGTCGCACAACAGGACGCGGCGACCCGCCCGCGCGGCGTACGCGCTCGCCGTGAGTCCCGCCATTCCCCCGCCGACGACGATCAGATCATGGGGCGCCGGTCTGCGGCTCTCTGCACGCCCTGGGTTCGCCGGCGCCGTGTTGCGACTCGGACTCATGCCAGCCCCGCCATGTCGAGACTTGCCTCCCAGACGACGCGTCCGACCTCTCGGTCCAGGGCGTGAGGAGCCGGTTTCTCGGGATGCGTGAGGTTGAAGTACTTCCCGCTGACGCCGTCGAGCTCCGGCGCCGTGGCCAGGTAGTGAATCGCCTGCCCCGAAATGGCGGGATCGCGTAGAGATCGGCTCAAGAAGCTGCGTTTGACCCAGCGATAGAGCGGCCCGTTGTTGTCGCCGATACCACTCTTGACCGCCCCGGGATGCATCGCGTTGATCGTCACACCGCTGTCCTCGAGGATCTCGGCGAATCGCCAGACCGTCAAGAGCTGGGCGGTCTTGGAAGCGCCGTAGCCGCGCAGCCCCGTGTAGTGCCGCCGTTCCCAACGCAGATCGGTCACATCTAGGCCGCCGAAGCGGTGCCCCTGCGAGTTCACCTGGACGATGCGCGAGGGGGCGCTGCGCTTCAAGGTATCGAGAAGCCTCCACGTCAGCGCGAACGAGGCAAGGTGGTTCACGCAGAAGACCCTCTCGTGGCCGTCGGCCGTCCGCTCGAGCTTCGTGGAGTGCATGCCCACGTTGTTCACAAGCAGATCGATGTGGTCGTGGGAAGCGATGAGTCGCTCCGCCGCTCGATGGACCTGCGACAGCTCGGAGAAGTCGGCAATCAGATACGAGCACTTGGCGTCAAACTCGTCGCGAAGCGACCGACAAGCGCGTTCGGACTTCTCGGCGCTGCGGTTGACCATGACAAGGTGTGCTCCGTAGGCCGCAAGACGTCGGGCGGCTTCCCAGCCGACGCCCGACGTGCATCCGGTCACGACGCACAGCTTGCCCTCCATGCGCAGCTCGCTCGTGTGTTGCGCGGCCCGGTCGTTGTCGCGCATCTGTCGCATGTCGGCCCAGCGATACTCCTTGAGGTACTTGAGCACGCTCGCCTCCTAACCGAACTTGCGACGCATGAACCGCCGATAGGGGCCGGCGAACCAGGGGATGTTGTCGAAGATGTCGCCCCAGAGATCGTAGTAGTCCCGCTGGCTGCGGATCTTGCCCTGTTCATTGAGCTCGAGCCTCGTCGTCCCGTACAGGACGGAGCTCGGGAACCGCTTGAACCTCATCGTCATTTCCCACTCGATGAAGATGAGATCAGGCCGCTTGACCACATGCGGCAGATGCATTTCGAGTTGTCGACATCGGCCGGTGAGCCGTTGACACATCGCCTGGAACGCGTCGAGTCCCCGTAGTTCCTGAACGCTATCCCTGAACACGACATCCTCGGCGTAGTAGGGCCAGATGTGCGACCAGTCGGGCTTTCCTTCACGATTGTAGGTCTGGGTCCAAAGATCCCTGACTTCGGCCTCCGTCAGGTCGGACAGCGAGTGCCTCGGTTCTCCCATGCGCCCATCCGCTCCCTCCACGCGCTTGCGTCCCCAGGCTCCCCGTTCGGGATGCAGACACCGAACCCGGCGCGAGTATAGCGGGAAGCCCGGCGGGTGCGGGAGGGCTTGATGTCCTCATCGAGAGCGGCACGGGCCAAGCCATGAGCATTCCCTGGTGACCCTGCCGTGCAACGGGACGGCGGCCGACGCGAAACGGTAGCGCGCGAGTGATGGACTCAGTCGCTCCTGACTCCGTTGGGGGCCGATGGCCCGGCTTGCCCACGCTACGGAAGGCGACTGCCCATGACTTGTGCCGCACTTTGCGGCCAGCCGCCGAGACACACTCTGTTCTCTCGCGGCGTACTCCTCGTGGCCATCCAATGCCCTCGGGCGGCGGCCGCAGCGTCTCGGGCTTGTGCCGCACGCACGCTGACGGTGTCCCCGAGATCTGCCGCGCTACGGGGAGAACTTCATCGTGCCGCCCGCGGATGTCCCCGGGGCTGTACGATGCTGCGGATCCCACAGCTACGCGCTCTCCCCCCCAGACTGGAAAGCGCGCCGTGCAAGCAGAGTGTCGATGCGGCCCCGCCACCTGGCGCAGCTCGGTTGCGTGGCGATCACAGAAGCTGCTCGAGAATCTCCCGGAGTTCCGCCTCAAGCACCGGGCGCGGCGCCCAGTCAACATGGATGACGTCCCGGCCCTGGCCCTGCAGAGATCTCGCGAACTCCGGGAGCCCGAGGTTGACGGCTATCGGTCCCTTTTCGAGAAGGTCGCTCAACAGGTCCATCTTCATCGCCCTTCCTCCTGCCGTCGCAGGACAAGGTCCAGCGCAAGCCTCGTGGCCTGGACGTTGCTTGGGAACACGGCCACGCCAACGTCCCTCAGAATCCGCTCCTGCGCTTCGAGATCCTGCGGATCGCCTGCCGTCCCGCAAATCGATGCGACAACCGCGAGATACCTTCCGCTCTTCAACGCGTTTCCCTTCGCGGTGGAGATGGCTTCAGCGAGATCGCCCGCCGGATCCGACGAAGCGTTATACCCCAGAATGACATCCAGAAGGAGCACAGCAACGGTTGGATCTTGCGCTTCGGCTTCAATGCGCCGCACTCTTTGGGTCGCGTCGATCATCGGGTGCGGAGTCCCGACGGTGAACTCGTCCGCCCCCATGTCGATCAGCGAGTGCCCGGTGCTCTTCCGGACATCCACGATTCTCTGCATGCCGGCGAGCGGAGCGTTTGAGCCAACTACCACGCCGGCGTTCTTGAAGATCTGCTGTGACTGATAGCAGAAAGTGCCGCCGGCAAAGAGGCCGCGCAGGTAGCGTTGGGTGGCAGCCATGCGTCGAACCTCGTCCCCGACGAGATCGACTACGGTCAGGCCGGCTGGATCGATCGCGGGCCCCACTCCCACGAGGGACAGCGCGGCAAGAGCAAGATCATCCAACGACGCGCAGACCTTGAACCGCCAGTCCTGTGACGGGGATTGCGGCTTCAGCCCCAGGAAACAGGCAGCGGCCGGCTTGCTGCACGTCTGCAGCCGCTTCGCAACACGTTTCAGGGTCGCCGCACCCGGCGGTTTCGAGATCACGACGATTGCCTCAGTTCCTGGATCCGCTTCGAGCGCATCAATCGCCGTGAGGGTCGCAATTCCACCGACCTCGTCAGACAGGTCTCGACTTCCGGTTCCGAGTCCGTGCGACACTCCTGAACCCAAGCGGTCAACGAGGCATGCGAACTCCTGAAGCCCCGTGCCCGATGACGCCACGACACCGATCGGTCCCCTGCGAACCACATTTGCGAAGCCCACACCGATACCTGCGATCAGGGCGGTACCGCAGTCCGGCCCCATGACGATCAAACCCGCGGAGCGAGCCTTCTCCTTCAGCGCAATCTCATCGTCAATCGAGACGTGGTCGCTGAACAAGAAGACACTCAGGCCTCGATCCAGCGCATGGGAGGTCTCGGCGGCCGCATACTCTCCCGGCACGGAGACCACGGCAAGATTCGACTCGGGCTGCCGCGAAAGCGCGTCATCGACGGAGATCGCTGTCCCTCCAGAGAGGTTCATCTTGGGGCGTACAAGCCAGGACTCAAGGCTCTCGAGAAGTGCCCGCACCGCTTCCTCATCTCCGTCAAGAGCGACGATGAGATCACTTGAAGACGCTCTGGCGAGTTCGCGTTCGCTGAACCCCATTTCGGCGAGCGTCCGCTTGTTCGCCGGGGTTCCCATGACGGCGACCGCCGCGCTCACGCCCGGCTGTTCGCTCAGGCGGCGCGCCACGGCCATCAAGAAGACCGAGTCGAAATAGCGGTTTACCCTGATCGCAGTCTGCCTTGACTTACTCATCACTTGCCTCTGTGACTCTAGGGTCGTTTGCTATCTGTTGCTGCGTTCACGGTGTATTTCTCGGCGAATCGCTTCAGCGCCTGCTTGAAGCACTCCATAGGGGGGCGCACAAGCCCTGCTCCGACAATCGGGTGTCCCGGCTCTTTGTGCGCCATCGCCGTGTCAATGATCGGCAGCGTTCCCGACTGGACGACCTTTCGGATGTCTATCCCGACGGCCGTTCCCTCGAAACCCAAAGGGGGAATCAGGTAGTCGGGGCTTTGCCCGATCGTGATCTGTCGCATCTGTCGGCTGTAGGCGAACGCCTCTTCGGGCGTACCTCCTACGAAATTGAGGATCCCGGTTGCCCCACCGAGCACGAATCCTCCCCAGCCCACCGTCTCGGTAATGGCCGAGTCTCCGATATCTCTGCCCTCGTCTCCCCTCTTGTATCCTGGTAGATACAGACCCGTGACTTCGGGCGCAGGGGCGGTGAACCATTCCCCTTCTAGCCCGCTCACCTGAATCCCGAACTCCGATCCATTGCGTGCCATAGCCGTGACACCTGTGCAGAACGGGATGTCGCGAGCTGCATCCGCTATGGATTTCCCCGCGGCCATCGACAGCCCGAGGAAGAGGAGCTCATGCCCCGCCAGCAGTCCCATGGTCGCGGCAATCTGATCCTCGGGAAGACCGCATCTCAGAAGCGGCACCGACATCGCATTGGCAAAAAGACTGGAGGCCGCAATCGGCCGATTGTGAAGCTCATCGCCCATCTGCAGCGCCTTGGTGATGATCGGCTTCAAGGGGAGCCCGCCCATCTTGCGGACAGCTCTCTGCAGTGCGGGGGCCCAGACATCGCGCCACTTCTCGAGTCCCGCGAGCGCCTCTTCCGAGTATTCTCCGAACTGCTGACGGCTCTCGACTTGTCGGCAGCAGGCTCGGTTCCTGAACGTCTCGTTCTCGACCACCCAGACCCACATCGATGGCGTGATTGTGCCTGCCATAGGACCTACGAAAGAGTGCGGATGGTTCGGAGCAAGTGCGATCTGGCCGTCTTGAAGCAGCCGCACCGCTTCCCCCGGATCCGCGGCCCAGCCTTCGAAGAGCGCAGCCCCGATACAAGCGCCACGCTGTGCCCCGCTCATGAACCGCCACACGACGGGCGGTCCAGAGTGCAGGATCGTCCTTTCTGGGAAGTCCGCGTACACCTCTCCCGCGGGGGCTACGTCAACCAGCACCGGGTTGCCCGACGTTACCCTACGCAGGAATTCGCCGTTTGCCTGTTCGATCTCCCGCTTGACGTCAACGGACACGCGACCTCCCTTCTCTGATCTTCGCCCAGCACGACATCCACTCGTCCAACAGGCACCGGATTTGGGCCAGCGCGGCACGTCAGCATCGCGCTGCAGGCGGCTCCGACCCCGGCAAGTAGACTCCGCCCGGAGGAAGCGCCGACGCCGGCAACACCGCGGGCCAGTCGAGAGAGCTGCGCATCCTCTCCGCCTTCGAGCGCCGCGCGCAGGAACTCGGCCAACGGAGCACAGGTCGAGCCATAGGCATGATCAAGAAGCATGCAACGGCTGATGACACTCGTGCGACGCGCCACCCTGTGAACCCATGCCCGCACATCTGCCCAATCGATGCCCGGCATTGCGTAGCATGTCCCACTCAGCATCTGCAGGGTGTACAGGAACGCCCCCAACATATCATCTCCGGCTGGCGTCAGGCCCTGCCCCAACCCCACCACATACGCCACCGCGCGAAGCCTAGGCAGCACTTCGGAGCCCGCCGGAGCCACCGACAGTGTCCGCACGCCGCGCATGAGCTTCTCGGTGAGTGCGTCTGCGACCGAAGCTTCCCCGCCCGGACTGCCGTCGCCTTCAGGAAGTGCTTCGTCCCTGCGAACTCCCGCTGGGGGGCCTTCCATGCTCCCCACGGACCGGATCGCATCGCAAACACGATCCGGAAAGCCTTCGACACGGCTGTCCGAGGTCACGGCGGCTCGCGGCTCCCACAGATCGACCTGCCGCCAGGTCAGTTTAACACCCGCGCAATGAAGCCGTCCCGCGGAAGCACGCAACGGCAATCGGGAGTTCGTCAGACGCGTCGGCAGCGCAGCAAGCAGGACCCCCCTCGCGTGCAGAGCTTCGGCCCGATCAGTGATCCAGACGATCTCTCCATCGCGGTTCACGATGTACACGGCATGCCCAACCGTCGCAAGCACATCCCATCGCGCGTCGGCAGTCCCGAGAAGTGCCAGCGCACGCGACCCGATGTGCAGTGCCGGTAGCGAGTTCATCATACCTCTGTCCTCTGGATGCAAGCTCAGGCGTGTCTCGGCGCGACGACGGCAAGACGCGTGGGGGGGGGCCCCCCCCCCGCGCCCCCCCCCCCCCACGGCACCGTTCTACTGAGCTTGTCCAACCATCCCCTCGAGCAGGAAGTCCCAATCGCCCATCCGGTCATTGCCCCAGAACTCGCCCTCCGCGATTCGGATGACACCGTCCTGGTCCGCGAGCGGCCCGATGAACGTGTCGATGAGACCCGCCTTATAGCCCTCAGCTACAGCCAAGACAAACTGCTGTACGCGATCCGGCACGGCATCGCCGAACGGTGCGATCTCCAGCATTCCGTCGGCAAGGCCCAACCGATCCCATCGGAATCCTTCCCAGGTTCCATCGATCACGGCTTGCGCGTTTTCGGTGAAGTAGTCGCCCCATGACAGCAACAGACCGGTGATCCAGCCGCTCGGGGCGTACTGCTGCGCCCCCGTGGACATGAAGCCGATCGTCCGCGCGCCGCCCGCCTCAACAGCCTGGATCACCGCGGACGGCGAGTCGAGGTGGTAGGTGAAGACGTCACATCCGGCGTCAAGCAGTGCCTGGACGGCAGCGACCTCCTTCGCGGGGTCGTACCACGCAAAGGTCATGAGTAGATGCGTCTGCACGTCGGGATTCACGGCTCTGGCACCAAGATGGAAACCGTTCGCGTTGCCGTACATGTAGCCCAGCGGCATACCGGCGATGAACCCGATCTTGTCGGTCTCCGTCATCATGCCCGCCGCCACCCCCATTAGATAGAAATGCAGCTGCGTTGTGGCGAAGAAATTGATGAAATTGTGTGTTGATTCCCACCCCCCGGGATGCATGAACTTGACATCCGGGTGCCTTTCCGCCACGGCCAGTGCCGGATATTGGAAGGCGAACCCGCAAGCAAGAATCAGCTCCGCCCCTTGCTGTTGGATCATCGTCTCCATCGTGCTCTCGGCATCCGCGTCGGCGACCCACTCCGCTACAACGACCTTGACGTTGGGGATGTTCGCCTGCACTTCCAGTACAGCATCGTAGAACGTCTGGTTGTAACCGGCATCATTCTTCGGTCCCGGGAGGATGAGCCCAATCACCAGACTCGCATCCTGTGCAACAACCCATCCCCCAACCCATGTTACGGCACACGCAACGAGCATCGCTAAGGCCATCGCGTTTCGCGCTCTCATCCCTCTCCTCCTTGTTGCTGACCTGTCTCACTGTTCAGCTCTCCGCTTGTCTGCTCGCCACGGCCCAGCCGCCTCGATCACCTCCTCGTGTCCCGTCGGCGCATAGCGTCTACATTGCCGACACGCTGAGCCTCCCGCTACTCCTCTCCCGAGTAGACCCGACCAAGACCTCCCGGAGCAGCGAACCTCCGAGATCCACCCCATAGCAGGAGCACTCCAAGGGTGAGCACGTAGGGGATCATGTTCAGGACGAAGGGTGAAATCGCCGCTCCTTGCGCCTGCAGCTGCAGCTGAAGAGTCACCGCACCACCGAAGAGCAGGGCACCCGCAATCGCCCGGAGCGGATGCCACTTGGAGAAAATGACCAATGCAACGGCAATGAACCCTCTCCCGCCGGTCATCCCTTCGCTCCACGTCCTGGCCAACGCTACGGAGAGGTGGGCGCCCGCAAGACCCGACAGAAGGCCGCACGCCATGGCCGCCTGATACTTGAGTAGAGAGATCCGGCGTCCGGCCGCGAAGGCCGCCGTGGGGCTCTCACCTACAGCTCTCAGGCTCAAACCCCAACGTGTGCGAAAGAGAAACCACCAGACGACGATGGCCGCCGGCAAGGCGAGATAGACCACGAAATCGTAGCTGAACATGGACTGGGTTACCCAGGCAAACCGCGACAGGCCCGGGATCTGATAGCGAGGGAGGCCTCTGCTTCCTCCCCCGACAAAGCTCCGCCCGATCATTGCGCTGAGCCCCATGCCGAGAAACATCACGGTCAGTCCGCTCGCCAGCTGGTTCGCCCTTCGTGTCACAACAAGGAACGCATAAACGAGGTTGAATGCAGCACCAGCGACTGCCGCCACGCCGAGACCGACCCATGGACTCCCGGTCAGGTTCGAGATGACGAAACCTACGGCAGCTCCAACAAGGAGAATGCCCTCCAGGCCAAGGTTGACCATGCCGGCGCGCTGCCCGACCACCTCGCCCAGCGTCGTATATAATAATGGCACCCCATACATGATCGTCCCCGACAGGACACCGAGAAGGAGATCCCAGTTCATCTCTGCCTCCCCTTGCCCGCGAGTGCCCTCTTCAGAACGCTGACAGAGAACCGCGGATTCGCGAGAACAACAAACAGGATCATTGCCATCAGCACGTTGATCGCCGCAAAGGGCAGACCCTGCGAGATCTGCAGCAGGGTCCCGCCGGCGAACACGATCGCCAGCACGAAGGACATCACGAGGATCCCGGGAGGACTCCCACCAGCGAGCCAACTGATGAGGAATCCCATGAAGCCGTACCCAGGCGAGAAGCCCGCACGCAGCCGCCCGTGAAGCGCTGTGACTTCCGCCATGCCTGCAAGGCCCGCGACCCCACCCGCGATGAACATCACCACAACGATATAGAGGCCCAGGCGGATCCCCAATCTCCGCGCAGCTTCGGGATTCCCGCCGATCGCGCGCATCTTCAATCCCCACTTGGTCCGCTCCACCACGAACCAAACGGCGAAGAGCGCGATAAGGCCGAGTACGAGACCCAGGTGGACTCTCGTGCCAAAGAAGCGTGGCAGTCGTGCCGCACTCGGGAACGCGACCGTCTGCGGGAACGCCGCAGACCCGACCTCACGAGATCGCCACATTCCATAGACCGAGTACCCCACAAGCAACGGGGCAACGTAGTTCATCAGGAGCGTGGTGATCGTCTCGTTAACCAACCCTCGAGCGCGCAACAGCCCTGCGAAGGCCGCCCAGCAACCGCCGCCGACGAAGCCCATAAGTACCAGAAGGGGGATGAGCAGGAACTGCGGCAGCGTTGTGAAGGTAATCGCTCCCCACGTCGCAAGCCACGCACCCATATAGAGCTGCCCCTCGCCCCCCACGTTGATCAGGCCAAGCCGCGCCGGCAGAGCGACGGCAACGCCGGTCAGCAGCAAAGGGATCATTCTCACAAGGACCTCAGAGAAGCCATAGCGAGTGCCCAACGCATAAGCGAACGTGTCGGCGTAGGCGCGAACCGGGTCCTTGCCGGCCAGGAGGAGAACGGCTGCGTAGCCGATCAGAGCAACCGTGAGGATCACGGCATATCGCGCCACTGCAGCGCTCCATCCACCCTTCAGCACGCCATACACGGTCGCCCAGCGCCTACTCATGGCCATCTCCGGAAGTCGTCATCAGGTGACCGATCGTGTGGCGATCCAACTCCTGGGGCAGGAATTGCCCGACGATTCTGCCCTCGCGGAGGACGACGAGCCGATCGCTCAGCTGGAAGAGCTCGTCCAGATCCTCGGAGATCAGAAGAACCCCGCCGCCCCGGCTTCGCAGTCCGGCCAGAACCCGCCGTGTCGCCGTCGCACTGCGTACGTCCAATCCACGTGTCGGATACGAGGCAACGAATATGCGCGGGTGTCTGCCAAGTTCTCGCGCCAGCACGGCTCGCTGAAGCTGCCCCCCCGAGAAGGTTCTGACGGGAACCCATGTCTCCAGCGGCTCGAAATCGAGTTCAGCGAAGGCAGCTGCGACATCTCGGCGAACGTGCTGCCAATCGATCGATAGTCCACCGTAGCGGGAGTACGTCTCGACATCACCGAGCGCAGCGTTTTGTGCAAGCGTCATCCATGGGACCACACCCATACCTAGCGGATCCTCCGGAATGAACCCGACTCCCATCGCCCTTACCCTGCGAGCGCCCCAAGCTGTGGCGTTCGAACCGAGGATCAGTCTCTCCCCGCGGGTACACGCAGCCAACCCGAGAGCTAGATCGGTCAGCTCGCGCTGCCCGTTGCCCGACACTCCGGCAACGCCCACAATCTCGCCAGAGCGAACCGCGAGATCCACATCGCGAAGTCCAATACCCACTCCATGAGCCCTAGTACTGACGCCGCGAAGCTCTAGGATGCAGTCGCCCGCCGCTGCATCCCTCACGCCGCGGGGCGCCTGATCGGGTACGGATCCACCGAACATCAGCTCGATCAGTGCTTTCTCCGTCGCCTCCGAGCCTCGAACGGTTCCGGAGACTTTCCCGCGTCTCATCACGGTGATTCGATCCGCACAGGCAAGGACCTCGCGCATTTTGTGCGTGATGAAGACGATGGCGTATCCATCCTTCTTGAGCATTTCGAAGATCTCGAAGAGACCCTCAATCTCATGGGGGGCAAGCACGCGGGTGGCCTCGTCGAAAATCAGAATGCGCGCCTCTGCAACCAACAACTTCAAGACCTCGACCTTCTGTTGATCTCCGATCGGCAAACTGCGCACGTTGGCACTCGGATCTACTCGAAGCCCACAGCGGTTGCCGAGAGCACGGAGGCTCTTCCCGAGAGAGCGGGCATCGAGCATCAGGGGCAACCCGGGTACATACAGCGCAACGTTTTCTGCGACTGTCATCGCGGGGATGAGCGTGAAGACCTGGAACACCATCCCGATCCCCAGTTTGCGGGCATCGAGCGGCGAAGACACATGAGCCTCGCGACCGTCAATATGGATTGACCCGGCATCGTAGCTGTAGAACCCGTAGAGAATCTTCATCAGCGTGCTCTTCCCCGCGCCGTTCTCCCCAAGGAGAGCGTGGACCTCACCCGGATACAGGTCGAGGTCGACGGCATCATTCGCTACGACGCCTGGGAACCGCTTAGTGACTCCCCTGAGTTGGGCAATGGGATGGCCCGCGCGTGCACTGACGCGATCGACACCTGCTGTGACCCTTCCCCTACTGCACATATTCTCCCCGGATTGCGCCAACGCACCGCGTGACTCAGCCGCTGACGGGACGACCACTCGGCCTCTCGTGCCCAATACTGAATCGGGCACTTCACTCTGTGCCATTGTGGGAGGACCCGGGTTCGTTGTGAATGTCGAACTGGCACAACCAAGCGTCGGGCGTTTGTCACTTCTGCACAATACCGCGTGCCAGTCCGTCTACCGTCGCCCCTTCGCCTTCGGCCCTGTCGCGTCCCGAACAGCGCTCTCCAACAGGGGATAAAGATGAAGAGCAACTTCGACAGCGAGTCGCCTCTGCGGCTCTGCAAAGATGTCGCCAACCAGGGCGCGGATTCCCCTCAGACGGTAGCGCAATGTGTTGTAGTGAATCCCCAGCATGCGTGCTGCTTCCACATGGCTCTGATTGGCGTCAAGGAATACCCTGAGCGTTCGAACAAGGCTCGCCGGACTGCGTGCGTCATGCTCCAGAAGCGGCCCCAGCATGTCCATGCAGTAGTTGCGTATCCCGATCGTGGTCTCCGACACTTTGGCGAACCGAAGCAGTCCAAGCTCATCGAAGAGGGTCACAGTGCTCGCCTTCTCACCGGCGAGGGCCCGCCCGATCTCGAAGCTCTGCTTCGCTTCTTCGTAGCCGTGAGGGAACCGATCAAGACTCTCCACCCTCCGGCTGATTCCAGCGGACACGGTGTAGGGTGCGTTCTCTTTTTCGATCCGATCGCAAACCTCCCGTAGCATCTCCGCGACGATGCCGCAACCGTGCGGCCTGTCCTGAGCGTGCACGGGGTAACAGACAATCAGATGGGGGCCGCGTCTCCAGAAGGAGACGCCGTCTCGATAGCTCCGAATGTACCGTTGCGCCAGGTGTAGGCTCGCATCGACGTTGCTCTGCTCACGGCGCTCCCTGGCAGCGAGTAGCCGATGAGATGGCAAGTCGGAGCCCACAAGCAGAATCGCGAACGGAGGCGAGAGCGCTCTGCCCAGACTCTCCGCCAGTTGAAGCGCGCTGGACCGAGTGGCAGCTTGATCAGAGAGTAAGCCTTCCAGAATCTCGTTGTGAAACTGCTGCTCAATCTGCCCTATGGAGCGCGTCTCCATCATCTTCAGGGCCACAACCGTTGCACCATGCTGTATCGCCATCAGACTTCTGCCCTGTGCTTCGATGGCGAGTGGCTCCCAGACAATGATGCTCCCCAGCGATGTCCCACTAACTTCCACGGGCGAGATCAGGCTCGAGATCTCCATCCCATCTTGCTCCGTGACGACGTGCCACCCCGCTCGGTCGCCCCTTCCAGCCGCCCCCCCCATCAGATCAACTGCAGGACTGACATAGCTCTCCCCGGCACGGTCTTCTTCGATGAGGCGGCTGGCGACGGAGTCGCCAACCTTCCCACCATGCCCCAGGACTCTTCGAAAGCGGTCGACAATTGAGACAGGGCGATGACAGACTTCGCTGATGACCTGGGCGATATCCGAGTAGTGTCCACCGACCAGAACCAGGTCCAGAAACCGCTTGAGAATGGCATCAGACTGGCGCAACTCCGCAGCCTGAAGATCGAGGATTCGAGAGGTCAGCGGCTGGATAATGTCGACGAACGAGACGCGTGGTGGTAGCTCAATCAATGGGAAGCCCAGCCGATCCGCATCCCTTACCATAGACTGCGGCAGTTCCTCTATGTAGGTCTCCGGTGTCACGGCCAAGCCGGCGAGCTTCTTCTTGGCCAGCTCTGGGATCAGCCTCGAGACAGCGGCTTTGTCGTCCCGCAGGGGATAGAGAGTCGAGACCAGGAGCTCACCAGGATGCACCCAGTCTACGATGTCGGGCACTTCCATCACATTGACCGAGGCGACCACGTTGTCCAGTCCCGCCGCGCCGGCGACGACTCGCGCGTTGCGCAGAGGCTCCGCCAGCTCCAGAGCCTGCCGTAAGGTCAACTGCATGGATCCTCCTTCGACCGCAGTCTCTTGTCACTATGCCACAAATCCCGACACGTCGTGCAACCCTGAGGGGAAAAGCCCTTCAATCGACGGAGAAGACCCTGAGCGTTCAGCACAACATCGCCCCTCTCGCCGCAGAAGCAACACGCAGGCGGACTCGCTGCACCCGAGCAGGCAAGGCCACGCGGATCTCCACACCCCATGATCAGGAAGGCATCTCGGCAGACCTCCGCCGACTCGGCGTCAAGCCCATGGATCCGCCAAGCCCACTCGGTCTGGACCACGCCCGCGCAAGCCCCACGCTTCCGGTTATGGACAGAACTGCGCCAAGTGCGTTTGGGCTCTGCCAGAGTGTTCTGCTATACTGCCATTCTATCCGTAGCTGCTTGCTACACGTGTGTCTCTATGAGGAGGTCAACGTGAGGAAGATGCTTGTGCTCTTGCTGGTGCTCCTTGTCTCGATGAGCGCGACGCTCGCGATCTCCGCGGGGCCGGGACCTGCACCGAACTCCGGCGATGGTGTCTCTGACGGCAGCGGATACGACGTGCCGCCCGGCCCGATCGGCGACGGCGATCCGTTCGGTCCGAATCCCAGCGCGGGTGACGGAATCCCCGACGGCAGCGAGTTGGTGCCGCCGAACGGCCCGATCCCGAACTAGCCTTACGTCTCGTGCTCCAAGGGCCGGCGGATCGCCTGCCCGCCCTTGGATCGCGGGGCCGAGCTCCCCGGCGGGTCCTCGGGCATCCGCTCCACTGGGCAGCCTCATCTCTTCCCGTCCACCGTCGAGATATTCGGGGGCCTCACCGACTCAACCCCAGGCATGGATGCGAGGCTGTCGTGCTTTCATCTTCGCTTCGGGGATGCCCTTTTCCCTCGTCTAGGATGCACGCGCCGTCCCGTCGTTGCGCGCGCCACCGACAACCGTTACGCCCGACGAGTTGCACGCTCCGGCTCCGCATTGGCCCTTCATGCCCCTTGCCCTTCACAGACGCGTAGACCTCGCGGTGTCCGCGATCGTCGAACCCCTTGACGAGTGGCTGGACCAGGGTAGCTTTGCTGCATCATGGTGCAACAAAGCATCGAAAGCCCAGGAACGCCGCTGGACCTTGGCTGCGCGTCGGTGGGCATGGGGCTCTCTCATCCGATCCGGATCGCCATTCTGCGGAGGCTCGCTGAGCGGGTTGAGCTGTGCTCGTGCGAGATCGAACCCTGTCTCGACGTAGATCCCTCCGGGGTGTCGCGTCATCTGTCTGCCTTGCGCGATGCGGGGCTGATCGTTTCTCGACGCGACGGCGTCCGCGTTCTTCACCGCCTTGCGTCGCCGGCCGTCGCAGAGCTGCTGTCGGCGGCCGATCGCGTCACCGCCGCTGCGAGGACCCGCGAACGCGAAACGTGCGGGGACCCGACTCGCTGCGAGGTGAACCAGCGTGGCCGTCCCTAAGAATCTCAAGGCGTGCTGATGGAGCCGGCCGAGAAGGGAGCGGGCGTCGTCTTGATTCCGCGAGGCGAGGTGGCCAAGCTCGAGTTCGCGCCTTCGCTGTATACGTCGATCTACAACGCGCGGTTTGTCATCGCAGGCGCTCTTCCTGGTCTGCTCGTCTTGCAAGTCGCTTTGGGGTTCAAGAAGTCGGAGCTCATCGATTGGGGCGGCTCGACGTGGTCGTTCGCCACGTTGATCCTGCCCTATCTCTTCGGAGGCGTCTTCGTGGCGGGCTTCCTCCTCGGGCGTCCGGGCCACACCGCCCTGATCCCGCCGGAGTGGATCGCTCGCGCTGTCGGCGGCAACTCCTGGGGGGCGAATGCCGCCGCGAGCATCGCCGGGTCTTTGATGCACTTCGCGACCCTGACGGAGATCCCGATTCTCCAAGGCCTCATCGGCTCCGGTATGGGCAACGGCCCTGCACTCGCGCTACTGCTCGCCGGCCCCGCCTTGTCGTTGCCCAGCATGATCGTCATCGGCAAGGTGATGCACGCCAAGATGACCGCGGCCTATGTGATGCTCGTCGTCATGGCCTCGACGCTCGCCGGCAAGCTTTTCGGAGCGATCGTCCGCTAGAGGGAGGAATGCAGATGAAGATTGAGTGGGTACCGGGTGCCCGAAGTGCAGGGCGTTGGCGGATGCCATGGAGAAGTCCGTCGCAGACCGGTCGCTTCAGGCCGAGGTCATCAAGGTGACGAGCATCGACGAGATCGTCAACCGAGGCGTGATGCTCACGCCAGCGCTGGCGATCGAAGGGAATCTCGTCGCGGTGGGAAAGGTTCCCTCGGCAGGGGATCCGAAGAAGCTGCTGGGAGACACGACCTGAGCCTCTCTCCGGAGGGGTTCCGGAGTCCGCCGCAAAGCCAAACGAACTCGACCCGCGGGGCGCCGAGATGCGGACTCGACGTCCCATGCTGCCCGTGCTGAGACGCCGACCGAAGGGCCGTCCGACGCTGACGCCTCGCACGACGCCTTGGGCGTGGCGTCATCCCTCCTCCCGCCAGCCGCAAACGCCCCGTCTCTCTCCGTCTCTCTCCGGTTTACCCGGGCGCGGCGGCAAACGACAGCCAGACGCCGCCGGGGCGAACGGCAATGTGCTCAGGTTCCCCTTCGCTCGCACCCTTCCGCAGGACGCGCACGAGGAGCAGCGGCCCAAACTCGCTCGCGTACCGATCCACGAGCTCCGTGGAGATTCGGAGCGGCTCGGACGATGCTTGATACCCGGTTCCGAAGGTGTTCCCCTCTACCTGGGGCAGAAATGGGTTGTCGAGCAACACGGAGGTTCTCGTCGCGATGTTCTTACCCACGGGCTCTGCAAGCCCGAGAGCTGCACCCGTGTCGTTGATCAGGTATAGCTCGACGCCCACGTGTGTGCTCCAGCCGCTGCCTCCATCCAGCCCGTTCGTCACCAGAGCGTCGATGTGGATGTAGACGTAGGGATCGCCCAAAGAGACCCTGCTCGTCTGAATCGGACCAAATACCCAGTCGGCGTACTGCCTCGTTTCCGGGCGCATCCACAGCCACCCTGAGATCTCCACCGCATCTCCCGCATCGAATGCCATCGCGTGGACAATGCCAACGCCGCCATAGAGCGCGAGGTTCTCTTGAGTGACAGCCCCCAGCGCAAGCCCGAGAACAACCAACGCGACGATCGCGACGCCGCGAATCCCGACTCGACCCTCCATCTCGGCCTCCTCTCCCGCAGTCCACCGAATCTAGCGAGACGGCCCGTGCGCCGACAAGCGTTGGGCGCCGGCATCGCCCGTGCGCGGGAGCGTCTCGCGGACGGCGATGCCGAGCTGGTCATTGCCCATCTCGACCT
The DNA here is from genome assembly GCA_040752575.1 of Candidatus Bipolaricaulota bacterium. GTDB lineage: Bacteria > Bipolaricaulota > Bipolaricaulia > UBA7950 > UBA9294 > CAIOGO01. The sequence continues at coordinate 23,613 of JBFMGK010000011.1, read as the reverse complement.
GAGCTTCCTGGGTGATGTCCGTTGGCCGGGCTCCGTCACCATCGGCACGGCAGTCAAGCAAATCGGGAACAGCTCCATCACGCTCACGCAGGCGGTCTTCCAGGAGGAGCGTTGGGTCGCCGAGGCCGAGGTCATTGCCGTGCAGATCGACGCCGCAACGCGCAGAGCCCGTCCGCTCAACGCCGCCGCCCGCCGCGCGCTCGACGCCCTGCGCTTCGCGGATCCGTAGTCGCCGCATTGCCCTCGGCCCTTGAACCGCTCCCAACGAGAGATCTAGGCACGGGGGGCCGGCGGCAGGGTCCGATGAGTCTCCCAGGCACTCCAGCCAGACCCCGCATGTCGTCCGCCTCTTGACGCATTCCACGGTCCCCGTATCGTCCGCCCCAGCGTTACGCCGATCGCTTCTTCGCGCGGTGTGGAGGCTGACGACCTTCTCACAGGCTCGGCACCCCCAGGCACGGCTATACTGCCCGTGTGACCCACGACGTCGAGAGCATCGCGAACTACCTGAAGGGCTTGTCGATCGACCAGCGCAACGCGCTGGAACGTCTACGGTCCGTCATTCGGGACGCCGTGCCCGAGGCCAGGGAGTGCATGAGCTACGGAGTCCCGGCCCTCTGCCTCGACGGGAAACCCTTGGTCGCCTATGGGGCGACCAAGAAGCACTGCGCCCTCTATCCTTTGGATCCAAAGCTCATCGAAGCCCAGCTCCCCGCGCTTACGGGACTCGCGACAAGCAGGGGCGCCATTCGCTTCCAGCCGGCGGATCCGATTCCGGACGCCGTCGTTCGGGCGATCGTTCTCGCCCGCGTGGCGTCGATCCTGCGCGCCGGTTGACGGCTCGCCGGCCTCATGCCCGGGCTGTCTCTCCGGAGCACGTGCAGCGCACTGGTCTTGGGACATCGCCTACACAGGCCCCTGGGCGACGAGTTCGCCAGAGCCTTCGCCCACGCGAAGCCGCCGCGCCCGATGCGCGCTGAGTCCGACGCCACCGGTCGCAGACGCCCGACCTGGTGGATTTGGCTGGGATGCACGAGATCCGTAAACTGCCTCTGGGTCAGAGGGCCTGGGCGTGTGTCCGAGGCTTAGGCTTCGCGGAGTTCGCGCGAAGCTTGCGTGGCGAAGGAGGGCCAGTCGACATGAAGATCGTGCTACTCACGCTGGGATTCTTGGCGATGGTCTGCTTGAGCTCTGCGGCCGAGGAGATGACGCCGGGACCCGTTCTGTTCGCCCTCGAGGGGGTCCTGCTGCAGGAGTCCGAGCACACGTACACGGTGATTGCGGCCGCGGGAACCGGACCCAGCGATGTCAGCGTCACCATCTCCTTGCCGACCTCAGGCGGCTCTCTCGGGCACGAGCAGAGGATCGCCGCTTGCGACCTGACCGCGGATCCCGCTCTTCAGAGCTCGCGGGAGGAGATGGACACCGATGGGAACCGGTGGTTCATCGCCCATTGGACCGACGCCTCGGGCGACGCTAGCCTCGTCCGGAGGACGCGCTGGCTGGACGAAACTCTATACGCCCCGATCCTCACGACGTCACGCTATCCGATCGACCCGGGTGTTCTTCCGGCGGATGCCTTGCCGTGGCTCGCGGCAAGCGCGCAGGTCCAGTCGGATGCCCCAGCCGTCGCTCAGTTGGCGGGACAGCTCACGACCGGCGCGGTCATGCAGATCGAGGTCGTGGCGAGGGTATTGGGCTGGCTCCATGAGCATGTGGCCATCGCGGAGTGCGACACTCCCGTGCCGCAGATCGACGCGCTCTGGACGCTTGAGAACGGCCGCGGCATCTGCGGGAACTTCTCGAACCTCGCCCTCGCCCTCTTGCGAGCTGCCGGGATTCCGTCACGGCCTGCCTGGGGGTACGTGGCGGACGCCGACGCCCAGAACGGCATCGGCCATGTCTGGATCGACGTCTTCTTCCCCGACCTTGGGTGGACGGAGTTCGAGAGCTCGCCCTGGGTGCCGTCGGGAGCGGCCCTGGTCCTTGAGATGTTCAACAACCACTTCCCCGAAACGGGCGTCCCCGCAACGTTCCTTCTTCCGCAGCACCTCACCGTCGCCCGCGGCGACGAGAGGGGGATTTCCGGAGCGAGCTTCGACGAGCAACACACAGCCAGCATCACCGAGGTCGAGCGACCGCGCGAGGTTACGCAGGCACAAGCCGACGTTCCTCTCGGCGTCGCGATCTCGTGGGTCCTTACCCTACGCTCGCCCTCGTACTACGAGGTCCTCCTGTACGAGGCCGGCTTCGGCTATGCCGATCTCGACCTCACCCTCTCCGTTTCCGGCGTGCCGGCCGGCTGGTATGCCTGCCTCAGCCAGACGGAGGTATCCATCGAGAAGCAGTGGGTGAGCACTCCCGGCCCCACCCGAAACGTGCTTCTGACCGTGATGCCTCCGGCCACCGCGCCCCACGGCGAGGCAGCCTCCATCGTTGTGACGGCGACCAGCGCCGGCACGGTCGTCGGAACGTTCGCGGCCGATCTCACCGTCGTCGCGCCCTGAGCGCAAGTGCGCGAGCGCGCCGAAGAAGTAGCAAGTGAGGGGTGAGCACGCCTCGGAGCCCTCGATTCCCCGGGCCGGCGCGCCTCCACAGCTGAGACGCGGCGGCTCCGCAACGATGGCGGGCGCACCGCCACCGGACCCTGCAGGCCCACGCCGCTCCGGTTGTGGATGGCCCGAGCACTTGGACGGCCCCCGTTCCCTGGGTACTGTACTGCCGGAGGTCACGATGGTTGACGCGCAGAAGACTGAAGCCCTGAAGAGGATGATTCTGGCTCTTCACGCAGGAGAAGCCGTTGAGAGTGTGAAGGCGAGGTTCGACCGTCTGATCGCCGAGGTGTCCCCCGACGAGTTGGCTGAGATGGAGCAGACGCTCATCCGCCAAGGGCTCCCCGTGGAGGAGATCCAACGTCTTTGCGATCTCCACGTAGGCGTTGTCCGCGACCGCCTCCAGGACCAAGGCATCTCTCGCGTTCCGGCGGGCCATCCCCTTCACACTTACATGCTGGAGAATCGCGAGTTTGAGCAAGCTGCAAATCGTCTTCTCGAGGCCTCGCGGATCGAGGAGCAAAGCAGCCGCCATGCAGCCATCGCCGAACATCTCGCAACCCTCGCGAAGGTCCACATCCATTACCTCCGGAAGGAGAACCAGCTGTTTCCCTTCCTCGAAAAGCACGGCGTGACGGGTCCGACGCAGGTGATGTGGGGCATCCACGACCAGATCCGTAAGCAGCTTCGCGACCTCGATGCGGAGGCACTCACAGGCGATCGCGAGGCGGGAGCTCGGGACATCGCAAGCTTGGCCCAGGCCATCACGGAGATGATCTACAAGGAAGAGAAGATCCTTTTCCCAATGGCCTTGGGTAAGCTGTCCGACCAGGAGTGGGTCGAGATGCGCCGCGGCGAGGAGGCCGTCGGATTCGCCTTCGGCAAGCCCCCCGCGTGGCCTGCGACGCCGGAAGACAGCTCGAGGACGGGCGGACAAGGGCAAGACGTCGCCGGGATCCGCCTCGCGACGGGGCAACTCACCGAGCTGCAGCTTCGCCGGATGCTGACTCGCTTGCCCGTCGACATTAGCTTCGTCGACGCGCAGGATCGGGTGCAGTTCTACTCCGACAACCCGCAGCGCGTCTTCCCCCGCACCCCCGCCGTGATCGGCCGTTCGGTTACGAACTGCCATCCTCCCAAGAGCGTTGACAAGGTCCTCCAGATCTTGGATGCGTTCAAGAACGGATCGCGAAACGAGGCGCGATTCTGGATCCAACTGGGCGGCCGCTTCATCGTGATCGAGTACTTCGCAGTTCGGGACGAGCAGGGTTCGTATCTCGGTTGCCTCGAGGTCAGTCAGGATGCGACAGAGATCCGGAGCCTCCAGGGAGAGAGCCGGCTCCTCGATCTGGGCAGCGCCTCTGCGCCGCCAACGTAACTAGCCTGCTCTTCGCGCCTGACGCCGCCGGACCTGGGCGTAGGGATCGGCGTCGGGAGGGCGCTCGTCACGGCTCTCTGCGCCGCGACCGATGCCGCCCCACAAGCCTCGCCGCAAGCCGAACCCGAGGCATCCTTCGTCAGGATCTCTTCCTTCCGCCTCGTTCTCGCCCTATGCTCTCTGCCGAGGCGTCCCGCCACGGCAGGCAACGCCTCACGCGAGGGCTCGGGGCTGCGGGTGACGTTCGATCGGGCAGATGGCCGGCGGCCCGGCAGGCGGGAGGAAGGTGTCGTGAGCGGTCGGCAGACGAATGGACCGAGGCTGTGGCAGGTGATCGTCCCTCTGGTTCTGGTCTGGAGCCTCCTCGTCGTGTCTCTGGTGTGGGCTGAACGTGGGCACCCCGGCGCGACGATCCGCAGTGTCGGCGATGCCGCTTGGTACTCGCTCGTCACGCTCACCACCGTCGGATACGGGGACAAGTACCCCGTCAGCGCGGGGGGAAGGGCGATCGGCTCGCTCTTTCTCTTGGGCAGCCTTGGCGTCCTCGGAGTTCTCGTCTACAAGGTCTCCGGACGCCTCTCGGAGATAAGGGAGCGCAGAAGGATGGGGCACAATGGAACGAGCTTCAGCAAGCATGTTCTCATCGTAGGCTGGGACGACTTCGCCAAGTCGGTCGCGCAGCAGCTCTTGAAAGCCGATCTGCGCGTCGCGATCGTTACCGATGCGAAGGACGACGTCGATCTGATCCACGAGCAGTTCCCAAGGGACAAGGTCTTCGTGCTGTTCGCCGATCTCAGGGATCCGCTCGTCTTGGAGAAAGCCGGGATCCGAGACGCCGGAATGGTCTTCCCGAACCTTAAGACCGACACGGACAAGCTGGTGGCCATCCTCAACATCAAGCGCGAATTCCCGAACGCGCAGTTCGTCGTCGCGTTGGATAACGAGGATCTCCGAGGGACGTTCCGCACGGCGGGAGTGACCTTCGTGCTCTCCCGAGGCGAGATCGCCGCGAAGATGGTTGCCAGTTACATCTTCGAACCCGACGTCGCGGAGTACGAGGCCGATCTACTCGCCTCTGCCGAGGGGAGCGACGAATACGACATCCAGCAGTTCCTCGTGACGCCAGGCAATCCCTACGCGGGGCGGACGTACGGGGACGCCTTCGTTGACCTCAAGAAGGCATACAACGTCGTCCTCATCGGCATCGCAAAGGGCACAAGCGGTGGCCGCAAGCTGCTGAAACTCCCGCGGGACGACATCTCGATCGAGGTCGGCGACTACCTGCTGATGATTGTGAGCGGCGAAACGGAACGCGTCATCTCGAAGGCCTTCGGCGCGGCCGAGGGCGTGCTCTAGGCCGTTGCGCGCAAGACCTAGACCAGGAGATTCCGCCATTTCCAGCGCTTCGACCGTCTCCCCCTTTCGGGGATGCGCCGGGGAAGCTGCACCGCGGCAGTAGCGAAGTCGAACGGCGTTGGCGGCCTCTTCACGCCGACGGATGGTGCGCCGGGGTGCAGCAGTGCAGGACCAGACGACACCGCATCAAGGGGGTCGCCCGTGCCAACGTCAAGAGGCAAGACGCGAACCCGCCACCCGACAGCAGTGCGACTTCGCCCAAGAGGAAGGTTTGCCGCGCGCCCACCGTCGTGACGCAGGACCGAGCCCGAGGCACCTGAGACTCATCACGGAGCCGCAGGAACACCAAGAATGAAGATCTGACCCCGTGGCCCAAGAGGAAGGTTTGCCGCGCGCCCACCGTCGTGACGCAGGACCGAGCCCGAGGCACCTGAGACTCATCACGGAGCCGCAGAGACACCAAGAATGAAGATCTGACCCCGCGGCCACTTTGACGTCCTGTCGAGGTGCCGCGCGATGCAAAGAGTTGAGATCTGACCACGCGACCTCACTGGTGTCAACGCCAGCTTCGTTTTGACCCACTGCCGTCTAGGGGCAAGAAACGACTCTGACTCCCAGACCCCGTCGCCCGCTTCGAAACTCTGCGCAAGATGCGCCAAGCTCAGTAGAGGTGTGGGTTACGCAGCCGCGGCGCTCTTGACTTCGCACGTACACAATGCTAAGCTCGGAGTAATCCGCTCGTCGGAGGTGGATGGTCCGTAGGCCATCGGGAGGGCGCCCCAACGGGCGCTTCTCTTCTTCTATGGGAGGAGTTTCTTTCCGAACCCAAGAGTCTTTCCATCGCGGTCACGGATGAACTTCGCGCCCTCAAGAAGCGCCCAGACATCCGAGTCGAACCCGTGGTTCGAGCGAGACGGGAGCCCAACCTCGGAGAGAATCCCTCGTTGCGCTCCGCAGGCGAGTAGATCCGCGAGTTGAAGGCCCGCGATATTGGCGCTCTTGGGTTTGACCTTCAGTTCCTTCGACGATAGCCGGCGCTGGAAACTCGTGGCTGCGATTCGCTCGGTGCCGGAGATGTAGAGACGCTTGTACGACTCCTTGAGCTTGAAGTCGTCTTTCGCCTGTCTGCTCTCTACCATGACATCGCCCGTCGCGCTGCCCCCCTGCAGGAACATCACGTACCTCTCTAGTAGCACCTTCATGCAGTAGTGATATGGATTAGCCTGCCAAACCTGGTAGAGATTCTTCTGCCGGTGCTTGTCTATCACGACGGAGACAACTGCATATTCCCACGCTGCCAGTCGCTCGTTCAACGCTACATAGAAAGCGCTCTCTGTAGCCGGGTCCTGCAACTCGGTGAAAGGCCACTTCCTGTTGAGCATATCCGTCCTGTGGAGGATCACCGGCACGTCTGGGTCTGTCTGGAAGAATCTCCTCTTCAGGGCATCCATCTCAGGCACGAAGGACGCGAGTGCGTAGTCTCCTCGAACGGCTACGCCGGTCAGCGATAGGAAGCGATCGTTCTCGTTGTTCGGATCGCCGACGCGCAGGCTGGAATTACCGACCTCGTCGACGTACAAACGGTAGCCTCTCATGTGCAGAATAGAGTAATCCAGATAGATAACAACCACAATCCCGCCATGGAGCTAGCCCTTCGTTGCCGCGGTCGCGGCATGGACGCTGCTGGCTCCACGGGAGCATGGATCGGCCAGCAGCCGCTTCTGCACCAGCTTCAGCCTGCTTCGCATTCCGCGCGGGCCTCGACTTCGGGGAGTCGGAGAGCAAAGCAGTGCGAGCATCCGTCCTTGCCGGTGATGCAGCGCCCCTTCTCACCGAAGAGCTTTGGGCCCCCCGCTTCGTCAGCGAAGTAGCGAACCCGCGCGCGGGGAGCCTCTGCACTTGGTTGTGGCCTCTGCACTCGTTGCGCTCCTGCACGTATGCGTTCGCGACCAGTACACGGAGCTGACTCACGCATCGACACTATGAACATATCAGGGGAAGGCCGACAAACCCGTTATCGCAGACGGTCAACCGGACCCAACGCCCAAAGGCAAGACGCGCCCCCGCCACCCGACAGCAGTGCGACTTCGCCCAAGAGGAAGGTTTGCCGCGCGCCCACCGTCGTGACGCAGGACCGAGCCCGAGGCACCTGAGACTCATCACGGAGCCGCAGGAACACCAAGAATGAAGATCTGACCCCGCAGCTACGCCGGGCGCCTCTGTATGTAGAGCGGCTTGAGGTCTGAGCTGATGCGGAAGCGGATCGCTCGCGCCGCAAGGCATGCGCCCGCTAGACGATCCACTTCCTCCGTATGTTCCGCAGGCTCAGCGCAAATAGCGCGACACAGAAGAAAGCGAGCACCGGCAGATCGACAGCCAGCGGCAGCGACCGGCTGCCCAGCACGGCGCCGCGTAGGGCGTCGACGCCGTACGTCAGAGGCAGGGCGTAGGACAGCGGTCGGATGGCCCACGGGAGGCTCTCGATCGGAAAGAACAGCCCGCAAAGGAAGATCATCGGAAAGCGCAGGAAGTTGGAGAAGGTCTGCGCTTCGAACACCTCGCTGACCGCCACGGCCACGAACAGACCGACAAATGTCGAGGAAAGCGCGATCAGCACGACAGCGGAGATCAGGACGCCCCAGGCGATCCCCGAGAGATCGACGAGGAACGCGACCATCGCGACCGGAACGAACGCGTTGGCGATGCCAAAGGCGACCGCGCCTGCCGTCTTGGCCATCATCAGCAGGTCAAGCGCAATCGGAGCCAGCAACAGCCGCTCGAACGATCGACCCTTCTTCTCGAAGGTAATCGTGACCGCGAGCATGGACGTTGTGCCAAAGAGAATCGAGATCGCCATCACGCCGGGCAGAAGAGACAGCACGTCGCTGACTGACCCGCCAGAGCGAATCAGGAACATGCCGGTCCAGGCGAAGGGAAAGATGATTCCCCAGCTGATGTTCGGCGGCTTCAGGTAGTAGGACCGCATGTCCTTGCCGAGGATGCTCCAGAAGGCAATCCACGCGCGTCTCATGTCCGCCCCCCCGCCCTCGGCTTCTCGCCGCGCATCGCGTCGGCCTCAATCCCCGTGACCTGAACGAAGACCTCCTCCAGTGACGGTCGAACGCGTCGGGCTTCGGCCACCTCGACGCCGGCCTCTTCCAGGAAGCGCACGATCGGCCCCACAGCCATCCGTACGTGCGATTCGACCCGAACTTCACCGGGCTTAGGCGTTTCGAACCGAGCCTTCGGGAATGCCGCAGCCAAAGCGCGCGCATCGACCCTCACCGCATCCGATACCTCGATGACGGCAACGTGCTTCTCCTGAAGCGGTTGCAGCAGGTCGGATACGCGATCGATCCGCACGATGCGTCCGCGCACGATGAACGCAATCCGTCCGCACAGTCTTTCGGCCTCCTCGATGTAGTGCGTCGTCAACAAGATCGTCGTCCCGTCCGCGTTGAGCGACGCAATCAGCTGTCGGATCTGCCGTGCACTGGCGACGTCGATCCCGGTCGTCGGCTCGTCGAGGAAGAGGATCGGAGGTCGATGGATGATGCCCGCGGCAATCGTCAACTTGCGCTTCATCCCCTTCGAATAGCCGGCGAACTTCCGGTCGGCTGCGTCGCTGAGGCCGAACTGGTCGATCAGGCGGCGAGCCCGTTCCTCGCGCTCCCTCTTGGGGATCCCATACAGCGCGGCGCAGAACGTGAGGTTCTGCCTCCCCGTCAGCTCAGGGTAGAGGTTGCTCTCGTCGGGAACGACGCCGACCAGGTGCTGCGCCGCCTTGACGTTTCGGGTGCAGTCGATGCCGCCGACGTGGATCGATCCGCTGTCGGGGCGCGCCAACCCCGTAAGCATGTTGATCGTCGTCGTCTTCCCCGCGCCATTCGGCCCGAGCAAACCGAACAACTCGCCCTCCTGGATCTCGAAGGAGACTTCGGCAACCGCCTGAACGTCGTCGAACGCCTTCGAGAGGCCCTGAACCCGGATCGACATCGGCAGACCCCTATCCCCGCTTGCAAGGGTGATCCGCTTCGGCCCCATGACCGTCGCGGATCTGCTCAGGCGAACACTCCCCCGCGGCATTCTTGCACGGATGGCCACCCTCGGGGCCGTGGCACTCGTGGATCTGCTCGGGCGAGCAACCCCCGCGGGCTACGTCGCGCCCCTTCTGGCAACAACCTGGCGACTTTTCGCACATGCGCTCTCCTTTCGGCTTCCGCACCCCTGCTTGGCTGTCTCGCTCCCCGGCCCCCGATCTGCGCGCCCCCGCTGGACCTGCTCGAGCATCCGATCGAGGGCCGCCTGCAATCGACCCACGGACACGCCATCGACTTTGTAGTGCACGAAGTACCCCGCGCGCTCTGCCGCCACAAGACCGGCTTCTCGCAGTACCTTGAGATGCTGAGAGACGGCCCCCTGCGTGAGTCCAAGCTGACAGGCCAAAGCCCCAACGCACAGGTTGCGCTCGGCGAGCAACGTCAGCATCCGTAGCCGAGTCTCGACCGAGAGGACCCTCAGCCCAGCACAGAGGACTTCGATCGTAGGCTTCGGGGCGTTCGTGGGATCCATATACGTGATGACTAATATACTCCAGGTCCGCAGCTTGGGCAACGTCGTCCGCCGCCCGTCGGGGATCCAGCGTGGAGCCTCGCCTTCGCACGCCCGTACCCCGGCAGCCTGTTCACTGGGACCCGAGGCCCTGCTCCGTGGGAGTGCCTCTGATGGGGAGTCGATCATCGCCCGGCGCCAAGGGGCGCGCGGGCTCGATCCGGCGCTCCGTAAGCCGTTCTGCACAGGCATGGAGCGTTCTCTCGCGAGCTAATCTCCCCCTCGTACTCCCAGTCTCCAAATCGCCCAGCCATTGAGGAGAGCCGCGGGAAGGGAGAGCCCGACCGTCACGCCGAGAAGAACGTGAGGGTCGACACGAAGCAGGCCAAGCGTGCCAAGCAACCTGTAGAGCAGCACCGGCAGGTACACGGCCAACAGAAGATAGGTGGCACGCGCGACCCGTGCGACGTCCGGCGAGCCTGCGGCGAGGCTTCTCCTCAGCTTCATGAACGACACGATCCCCACGTGCATCGCCACCAACAGCGCAAGGGAGAATCGACCTGGCGCGACCTGGAGGAGGCTCAAGCAGCCCAGCATCAGGGCCTGAGACGCGCACAGCGCCAGGGCCTTCGCTCTTCGTGTCACGACGGATTGCTCACGAACCGGTCGCCGAAGTGACGGGTTCTCCGGCGCCGGCCGCAAGTTGCTCGCGAGAGAAGCCGGAGACGAGATGGCATGCGACCTGATGGCCCGGCTCGACCTCAACCAGAGGCGCCGGAATCGCCGCGCAGCCGTTCATCGCCGACGGGCAGCGCTGCCAGAATCGACATCCCCTCGGCGGATCGATCGGACTTGGCGTGTCACCCTTCAGGAGGATCCTCTCGCGAGATCCGTCGACATCGATGTCGAGAACCGCGGACAGCAAGGCTTTCGTGTACGGGTGGAGGGGATTGGCGAACACGGCGTCCGATGCTCCGGACTCCATCACCGTGCCCAAGTACATCACGAGGAGATTGTCGCAGATGTTCTTCACCACGGCCAGATTGTGCGAGATGAACACGTAGGTCAGGTTCCGGCTCCGCTGGATTTCCATCAACAGGTTCAGAATCTGGGCGTGCACCGACACGTCCAACGCGCTGACCGGTTCGTCGCAGGCCAGGAAGACCGGATTGAGGATGATCGCACGAGCGATCCCGATGCGCTGGCGCTGCCCGCCGGAGAAGTCCGAGGGGAAGCGGTTCATGTCCTCCTCATCGAGGCCGACGAGCTTGAGGAGTTCCAGCACTCTTGCCTTCATCGCAGACTCCGTCGCCCCGCCGCGGATGTAGAGCGGCTCGCGGATGATCTCGTAGACCGAGAATCGCGGATTGAGCGACGAGAAGGGGTCCTGAAAGATCATCTGCATGTTCCGCCGTGCGTCTCGAAACTCGCGGCGTCTCAGGGAGTACAGGTCGGCGCCCTGGAAGCGCACGACACCTGCCGTCGGGCGGACCATGCCGACCATCGCGTTGGCCAGCGTGCTCTTTCCGCAGCCCGACTCCCCGACGATACCGAACGTCTCGCCATAGGCGACGCGGAGGGAGACGTCGGTGACGGCCTGGATCCAGCGCCTCCGGCTGAACGGGTAGGCCTTCTTGACGGGGAAGTTGACCGAGACGTTCTCCATCTCCAACAGGGGGCCGGCTTCGCGCTCGAGACCGATCATGAGCCTGCCTCCTGCGGATTGGACAGCGGGAACCAACAGCGAACCTCACGATGGCTCTCCAGGGTCTCCAGGCGAGGCATCCGCCGCCGACACTCGTCCGCGGCGCGGGAACAACGAGGATGGAAGTAGCAGCCGGTGGGTTTGTGCATCGGATGCGGCACGGTGTCCGGAATCTGAACGAACATCTGCCGCCTGTCGGACAGCCGCGGGACCGAGGCCATGAGCCCCTGCGTGTAGGGATGGCGCGGTTTCTGGAAAACGTCCCGCGCCGCAGCCCGCTCGACGATCTTGCCGGAGTACATGACGTAGACCGTATCGGCCATGTTCGCAACGACACTCAGGTCGTGCGTGATGAGCAGCGTGGAGACGCCATGCTCTTTCTGCATCGCCTTCAGTAGATCCAGCACCTGTGCCTGGATCGTGACATCCAGAGCCGTCGTCGGCTCGTCGGCGATGATCAGCTTCGGCAGGCAGGCAAACGCCAAAGCGATCAGGACCCGCTGCCGCAATCCGCCGGACAGCTCGTGCGCGTAACTCTTGACCCGCGAGCGGGCCTCGGGAACGCCGACAAGCTCCAGAGCCCGAATCGTCTCCCGCCGAGCTTCCCTTCTCGCCATCCGAGTGTGGCGTTGGTACACCTCTTCGATCTGCCTGCCGACCGTCATGACGGGATTCAGCGCCGTCATTGCATCCTGAAAGATCATCGCCATGTCTTTGCCACGAAGGTCTCGCATCTGTCGATCGGTCCAATCGGTGAGATCGACGCCGTCCAGCTCAAGCTTGTCGACGCGGCTGATCGAAGGGGGCGTCCTGAGCAGCCTCATCACGGCCAGGGCCGTAACGCTCTTCCCGCACCCGGACTCGCCAACCAACGCAACGCACTCGCCCCGCTTCACCGATAGGTCGATGCCCTCGACCGCGCGGATCATCCCCGCCGGGCAGGGAAAAGCGACCTTCAGGTTCCGAAGGTTGAGCATCGCTTCGGTCATGGCAGCCCTCGGGCCTGCGAGGCATCGATCTCGTCAAGGCGTTCCGGCGGTCCACAGGCCGCCTCGTCGTCCATCGATTGGAACACCTCGTCCAGGTACTTGTTGTTCAGGTGTTTGAAGAGCTTATGGATGCTGCTCGAGGCCTTCATCCTGGGGTTGAACACCTCTTCCATGACCAAGCCGATGCGCATGAAGGCGAAAACCGAAAGGAAGATGCCGAGGCCGGGCGCGATGATCCACCACCAGGCGCCGAATAGCAGCGCACCTCCGCTCTGGGCTTCGGCAAGCATCTTGCCCCAGCTGATCGCCGTGGGGTCCCCCAAGCCCAGGAAGCTCAGCCCGGCTTCGGCCACCATGATGCCGGCACAGGTCAGGGTCGTGTTCATGATGATCAGGTGCGAGGTCCCCGGCAGGATGTGCTTGGTCATGATGTGCCATCGGCTGGCTCCTGCGAGCTCGGCGGCCTTGACGTAGTTGCTGTTCTTCAGGACGAGGACGAGCGACCGGATCACCCGCGCGAGGCCGGTCCATCCGAAGAGCACGAACACCAGAACAATCACGAAGTAGCTTCGCCCCAGGAAGTTGGTGAGCACGATGATCAGCGGAAGCGTCGGGATCACGAGCAGGATGTCAACGATCCGCATGATCAGGCTGTCGACGAGCCCCCCCATGTACCCGGCCATGACACCCAGCAGGGCGCCGAGAGCGGCCAGCGCGATTCCCGTCCCGATGCCGATCATCAGCGACACCCGCGCTCCGTAGATCAGCATGCTCAGGATGTCCTGTCCGGTGGTAATCGTCGTCCCAAGCGGATGTGCCCAACTCGGGCGAAGCCCTTTGGCCGCCCGTTGGGTGACGTCGTAGGGGTCGTACGGTGCAAGCACCGGCGCAAGCACGGCCACAAGGACGAGGAAGCCAGCCATGATCAACCCCACCCGTCCCTTGGGATGCTGCCAGAGCTTCCTCACGAAACCGAGGAACGAGCCGCCCCTTTGCGCCACCTGGAGGAGCACGTTGCGTCCGGTCATCGTTTCTCCCCCACGGTGACGCGAGGATCGAGAACCACGTAGAACAGCTCCGTGACGAGATTCGCGAGAATCGCAAACGCAGAGAGGAAAAGCATGATGCCCATCATGAGCGGATAGTCATTGGTGCTGTTCGCTTCGAGGAACAGCGTTCCCATGCCCTGCCAGTTGAAAACCTGCTCGATGATGATCGCCCCGCCGATGAGGCCGCTGACGCTCATCCCAATCGAGGTTGTGAGGGGCAGCAGGGCGTTGCGCAAGACGTGCTTGTACAAGACCGTCGTTTCGCTCAATCCTTTGGCCCGCGCGGTGATCACGAAGTCCTCATTGGTGACGGCGATCACGCTGTTCCGGGTGCTCTGCGAGTACCCGACGATGCCCCCGAGAGCCATGCTCATGATGGGCAAGGCGGCATTGTTCAGCACGACCATGATCGCCTCTTTGCTCCAGTCGAAGTCGGCAACCATGTTGGGGTTCGTGTACGCAGGGAATAGCTCTAGCTCAAAGCCGAGATAGAACGACATCATCAAAGCGATGAAGAATCCGGGTAGGGCCACGCTGATCGTTGAGGCATTGAGCAGGACGGAATCCTGCCATCGCCCGCGCTTCCAGGCAGCCAACGTGCCGAACGACAGGCCGATGACCAAGCTGATGAGAAGCGTGGTCACCGACAGCACGAGCGTCCAGGGAAGTCGCTTCCCGATCAGCTCGACCACCTTGGGCGAACCGGACCGCAGCGACGTGCCCAAGTCAAAACGGAACAAACCCTGGACATAGCGGATGTACTGCTGGAACGTCGAAACGTCGAACCCATATTGCTCGCGGGTGAACTGCTTGATGATCTCGTACTCGATGTCGGACATCGCACCCTTGGGAGGGTAGTAGCGCTCGGCGGGATCCCCCACGCCCAGGCGCGGGATGAAGAAGTTGAGCGTCAACACGACAACGAAGATGAATAGGGCATACAGCACCCGTTTGATAACATAGCTTCTCTTCATTGTCTCTCTCCCGGTTCGCACCGCGACACCGCGCCATCGTCCGCCGACGGCTCCGCGTCGCCTGGAGACTCTACGCGCTGGATCCGCTGCAGGTTGGTCGAGTTGAATACGACCTCGCCCGGGACGACTTCATAGCCGGTGTATCGATCTGTCCGGGCGATGGAGATGATCTGCGGCGTGTAAAGAGGGACTTTGTAGAACAGCCCGGCGATCACCGGCTGCAGGTCGTACAGCAACGCGAACTTGCGGTGGAGATTCAGGGTGGACCTCATCTCCTCGATCGCGGCGGCCAGCTCCGGCTCGATCAGGCGGCCGTAGTTCGACGTGCGCCCCAGCGCGACAAAGTGGGCATTGAGCATGATGTCGACGTTCGCGAGCGAGAAGATGACCCCGTGCAGGGTCATGTCGAAACGGCTCGTCCATAGGTGCGTCGTCTCGGGCGAGTTGCCCTTGGCCTGGTAGCGGATCTTGATGCCGATCTTCTGGAGCTGGATCTCGAGGAACGCGACCAGTTCCATCTCTCCGGGATGCCCCAACACGTTGAACGTAACGCGCTCTCCCTCGAGGAGGCGATATCCTTGAGCGTCTCTCTGCGGCGCGACCTGATCCAAGAGGTCATTGGCTTCCTCCAGGCGGGCCGCGTGCTCCCCGTGAAGAATGTCGGCGCTCGGATTGCAGAAGTCGGTCAAGCTCTCGGCAATCAGACCGGCGCTCATGCGCGTCGCCGCACCATTGGCGACCAGGCGAATGAGCATGTCCGTGTCGATCGCCAGCGCAATGGCCCTTCGCACTCGCGCATCGGACAGCAACCTTCGCAAGGGGGTTTGCTCCGAGGCGACGGGGTTGACGTTGAACACCAAGGTCTGGGTAAACACGCCCTCGGCGATCGACAGGAACAGGTCGTCACGACCTTCGAACAGCTTCACGTAATTCGGGCTCAAGCCGGCGCTGAGCATGTCGATGTGGCCCTGCATGACGGCATAGATGGCCACGTTGATTTCCTGATACAGCACCAGGCGCAGGGTCTCGACGGTGTAGAGCGGGCTGGAGTCTTCTCGGGTCTGGTGATAGAGCTCGTTGCGCCGGAGGACGATCTGCGAAGGCCCTGAAGCCGCAGCATCGAGGACGTACGGGCCGCTGCCGACCGGGTTCTGATAGAGGTGCTGCATGTGGGCATCCGGGCTCCGGCTGTTCAGTTGGTTCTGGCGGCTCACGACGGGCTCCCAGAGGTGGTGGGGAAGGATGAGAATCGTCGTGAACAGGCTGGTGACCGCCCCCAGGACGCCGCGAACGTGAACGTAGACCACCAGGTCTCGCTCCGCCTCGGCGATGGGGTATCCCAGATCGGCTGCACCGTGGTTGTAGGTGAAGACTCCCTGCAGCTGAAGCTGGCCCGTGTTCGAGTACAGGTGCAACAGGTCGGCCGTCCACGCGAGCGCGCCGGCATGGTTGGAGAGGTAGTTGTTCCTCGCGATGTCGAACGTGTAGTAGACGTCTTCTGCGGTGACCGGATGCCCGTCACTCCACCGGGCATGGGGGTCGAGTTCGATGCGGACCGTCAAATACCGTTCGTTCTTCCCCGTCTGCGGATTCCGCAGAACTTTCACTCCCTCGGTCTCGACCCGCGCGTAATCGATGCCGCCTGATTCGGTGACGATCGGCGCCCCCTGCGCATCGACGTAGCACCAGTCCCGCGCGAGACCCGGGAGGAATCCGCCGGTCTCGTCATCGTAGGAGAACAGCGTGCTGTAGAGCATGCTGGCGATGGTCGGAGCGATTCCATCGCGGGAGAGCCAAGGCATGAACGCCACGGGAAACGACGACTCGACGACGCCCACGTAGAGGGTGTTCGTCGAGTCGGTACGGCGGAGATACTCGGTCTTCTGGCAGCCCGTTTGGAGCAACGCTGCGCCCGTCAGCAGCACAAGACACGCGATCGTAATCCCCCGCGCTCTGGGCATCTCCGCTCCCGGCTACGTATCTCGCTCCATCGTCGAACGACGTGCACCGCCAGGCCGAGCACAAGCCAAGCCTGGCGGCGCGTTAAACGAGCCCTATCGACACCTCACGGCGTCACTCTCTCCGGAGCGTGAAGCCCAGACCGCCGCCCATCCCCGAGGTCACGGTGACGCCCGGAAGCACGATGGACAGGTTCAGCTCCTCGGCGCTGACGGAACACGTCGGCGCCGGGTCCATACCGGCGAGGACGACCATGAGCGTCATGCCGCGCCGCATCTCGAAGCTACCCGCCGAGTCGACGATCACTTGCTCCGTGCCGTCCGTCACCTGCAGCGCATACGTGCCACCCGGGCTCAGCGTGAGGCGAGCGGTGTACTCGATCTCCTCGTTTGTCGCCGTACCGGCGAACGTTCCCTGAATCGTCGAGCTGTACATAACGAGGTCCGTCGCCGGCATCGAGCCGATGATTCGGAAGCGTCCCGTCACGACCAGATTCGCTAACATCGCCATGTACGCCGCCCCGCCTTCAGGGGCCAAGGTGACGGTGCCGTCGACCACATCGTACGCCCCCGTCTCTTCGTACTTGTCGGGCATTCCGACATCGGCGCTGTAGTGGTAGTTGCCGAACATGTCCAGGTCCAGCGTCGACTTCACCGTGTACATGGGCGAGGACTTCTCGCCAACGTAGGTGCCTGCCACCTCGGCATGGGTTGCGATGCGCAGAATGCGGTCGGCCCTCATCGGTGCCATAGCGGACGGGCGGATCGCGACGGTGATCTCGCCTTCAGCGCTGATGGTCCCCTCGACGGGGTCCTCGTCGGCGGGATCAAGCGTCAGCTTGCCGTCGGCCACACTCCAGGTACCGTTCTCGGCATAGCTGTAGTCGGTGCCGCCCATGGCGAATTCGCTCACGAACGCATAGCGCAGCCCGGCCTTCAGCTCGAGCGTGTACACGTACTCGACGGTGGCCCCCATGGCCTGCGTGGAGTGGGAGCCGACGTAGGTGCCGAAATACTCCGCGAGCACCAGCGTGTCCGCGGTCAGGAGGTAGACAATCGTCGGATCGTCCGGATCCTCGGCGCTGTTTAGGATGTTGCTCGCGCCATAGGGAAGCCGCGATTGAAACACCAGGTTCGGCCCGTCGAGCACGAAGGTCGCCGTCTTGGGATTGTCGGACGTGTGCTCCTTGTAGATCATCATGTAGACGCCGCCACTCTCGGCAAGCACTCCCTCGCCGCGACTCTCGACGGGATCGAAACCCGTATTCGGGGCGAGCATGAAGGCCCCGTCCGCGTCAATCCGCAGGTAGAAGATGAGCGGCATCCCAAGGTTCGTGATGTCGATCTGGTAGTCTCCCGCGATCGCCTCATAGCGCCCGGCGCCGAGTGCGGCCACGCCAGCGAGTGCTAGGAACATCAACAACACCACAATGCATGCTCCCAACTTCCGACACATACCGAGCCTCCTCTAGTCCAACCTGGATGGCCTGTTTCGCGCGGAACGCGTCAGGCTCCACGTCCCTCGTGCTCAAACTACAGCCCGTCTCATGGCATGTCAAGACGCTCCCGGATCACCGCCGATCCGATGCAGTCCTGCGGCGCTCTTCGGTAGCCCAGGCTCAACTCCATTTGGAAGAGCGAACTCCGGGACCGCGCTGTCGCCGTTGACGGAACTTCGGGGGCACGCTAGGATCGCACGAAGTCCTTACCATCTGGAGGGGTCGTCATGAAGTCAGCCGAGGCATTCTTCAACTGGGCGTTTCGGTCGAGAGCGCAGACGGTCATCAAGCTCCACGAAGGGGAGGAGATGAGCCGGGAGAAGGTCTTCCTGAGTTTCTGCTCTCACAATCCGGCCTTCATCTCCCACGGCCCCGACGGACTCAACGGCAGCATCAAGGGGGTCGGCTTCCTACCGAAGCCCGAGTATCTGGAGGAGACGCTTGACGCGTACATGCAGCACATCAAGAGCTACGACGGAGACGACCAAGCGTACAGCCAGCGCGGCTTGGCCCTGCTCGTTAAGCACCTCTACAGACCCGAAGTGCAGGATCGAATCGATCTGACGCGCCTTGGCAGCTTGGAGATGGCCAAGAAGCATAGCTGGAACAACTACCGGGCGAATCCCGAGGCCACGCTGATCTACTATCAGCCCCCAATGGTGTCCTACGAACTCCGAGGCACGATCGAGATCTTCGATCAGACGGCGTCCGGCAAGCGAGAGATCTATCAGCAGTTCATCAACGCCCAGCACGACGTGTATCACCGGCCGGACCTCGATCGTTGGCTCAAGTACCCGGCCTACGTGTTCACGCTGCGCGAGGTCTGGGACAACTGCGCCTCCAAGGAGGGGTTCGGAACCCAGATGCAGTATCCCTACTGATACGTGGCGAGAGCGACTGCCGATGCGTCTCCCCTGAGTCCTCCTGACCCTCGCAGGCGGCGAACTCGATCGTGTGCTGGCTCGGCTGCGCCTCCCCCGGCAGGCGAGCTGCAAACGGAGGCAGAGGGACAGGCGTGTGGCCAAGCGACCGCCGCACAGAGCGGACACGCTTCGCGTCTCCCGATCCCCGGCGGGATGGCAGGCAGACCTCTCCAGGTCCATGCTGGCTCTATGAGAACCCCCATACCGTACCGACGGCCGCTCCACGTGAAACGCATGGCGCTCTTCGGCTGCCTGATCGTCGCCGTCCTCACAGGATCCTGTCTGGGCGATCAACTCCAGTGGAATTCGCTGTCTGTCTGTGAGGCCGCCGCGAGCAGCCTCACGGCGCCTTCGCTCATCGTGTCGTTCTGCTCACGGGCGGATCGCGATGAGGTTCAACTGTGGCAGGTCAGCGGAGCGCAGATCGCAGCGACCTCCGCCCCCGGCCTATTTGAGCTCATCGTCTCGGCAAGCGTGCTGTACACGTCGGACAGCACCTACTCTGCAGCCGACTTCCCCGTGCCGGACGAGCTGTGGACCTTCCACCCGGTCCAAGAGGAGGGGGCCTTCACCGTGGGAATCGATCTGGCCTACGTGTACGTCTGGATCGGCGGCCGGTCGTTCCGCTGCCTGGGCAGGCTACTCGGCCTTGATTGCAGCGTCGGCGTCGCGACCCTGCGTCTTCCCCCGTCGGTCGTCGAGCAGAGCATCGCGCACTTGCAGGCCTTGGGGCAGGAGAGCCACTAGGCCTGTTCCAGCGCGAACGCTCTAGTGGACTCGTTCGCGGGCGCCTGAAGCATGGGCCCGTGCGTGCTCGTCTGGGCGATCCGACCCGGATCTAGCCTTGTCGCTTCCAGAGGCGAGGAAGGAGCACGGGCGTGTTGCGTTTGTAGGTCTCGTAATCCTCGCGCCCGCCCCACTTCTTGTCGGCGCGCTTCTCGAGAATGGGAATCCCGCTGATCCGCGTCAGCAGAAGAGCGACAAAGGCCGGAGAGACCATCGTGACCCACTGCCATCCCCGCAGGACGGGGGCGGAGATGGCGGCCACGCCCGTCCAGAGGAGGATCTCGCCCAGGTAGTTGGGATGACGCGATCTCCCCCACAGCCCGGTTCGGATGAACTCGCCCCGGTTCGCAGAGACCAACTGGAACCTGCGCTTCTGTTCGTCGGCCAATGCTTCCAGGCCGAAGCCGATCAGCCAAACCCCCAAGCCCAGGGCTTCCGGAATCCCTAGCGGCCGACGCGTCCCCGCCGTGATCGCCGCCGTCCCGGCAGCCAGCGTCAGCGACACCCAGAGGCCCTGGAGCGTCCAGGTCAGCAGGAGCCGCCAGAAGGAACCTTTGATCTGGTCGAAGCGCGCGTCCTTGCCCGCGCGGCGCACGCGGCGCAAGAGAAACGTCCCAAGCCTTGCCGCCCAGACGACAACCAGCGCCAGCAGCAGGGCGGACCGCGCATCGACGGGGGGACTCCACGCCACCGCGAGAGCCATCACCGAGACGTACGTCAGACTCCCCGTGACGTCGAAGAAGCGCTCGCTGCGAAGCAGGAAGGACGGCACGAAGACCACCCACTGGATCAGAAAGGCCATGGCGAAGAGCACGGCAAAGACAGGAAACCCAAGAATCGTTCTTCCTCCCGCGCTTCCTGCCCAGGCAACCGCAGCAGCCACCGCGAGAGCCACCGGGATCGCCGCCATGGCTTTGGTCTCATCTCGGCTCAGCATCTCTTGGCTCCAGCCTCCTCTCTCCCGCTCGGCTTCAGGCTTGCCGAGCCTGCCTCTGAACGCATTCCTCAGATCTCGCCTCTAGCGCATCTTCGCGACGATCGCCAACACGCGCAGGGGTAGCTCAGCGCCCGCGCCGCCCATGCCCGCGCGCCCGTCTCAGCTCCCGGCGCGCGTTCGACGAGATCGGGCGACGTGGCACTCCCCCCCATTCTATCCGTCCAGTACAGCCGCCTGTTAGTTCTCGCTCCAGTAGAGGTCGGCCCCGACGGACACGAGCTCCATCCATCGTTGTCCGGACGATCCGAAGGCTACGCCGAGGGAAATGCAGATCCCTTGCTCCACCTCGGGAGACCCGGGGACGACGAACCCCTTCATGTTCTGCTCCCCGTAGAGGTTCAGATTGTCGAAAGCCGCGATCTGCGTCGATCCGTCATACACGTGTACGTTCGTGACCCGCGCATTTACGGATCCGCTGCGAAAACTGACGAATACCTTGTCGAGTCGGTAGCGACGATAGTTCGTCTCGAGACCCGAGAAGACGCCGGAGCCCGCCTTCAGAAAGGTTCCGACGACCGGCGTGGTGATTGGGAAGTGAAGCCAGTTTGACGTGTTCGCGTCTCCTTCGATCCGCGCGTGAAACGCTTGATAGAGGGTCTGACTCAGTCGGTCCGGGTACTCGATTCGCATGCCCGTTCCATGCATCCAGACCGCGACGAACCCCGTCACGATGGCATCCTGAGGTGGAGCGACAACCAACGACGACGCGCCGAGAACGATCAGTGCCAGCGCCAACACGACACCGATGAACCTCGCTGACCTTGACATTCGTGGTCACCTCCGCGACATGGTTACGCCTCTGCGCAACATGGTTACGCCTTTCCCCTGCGGTTGGGCAACTCGGGGTCGCGTCAATCTCGGCCTCTGTGCGCAGACGTGCAGTTGCCACGCCGTTCCCGGCAGTTCGGGCCGTCCCGCACGCGTCCCCGTTCGCCTCGCGCGAGGGGCAGCCAGCGTGTGAGCGCGCCGCATGGCTCTTGCGTGATCAGGCAAGCGGGCTCCGGGTGCCCCGCACCGAGCTCTCCGCATCGAGTTCTGGGCCGTCGGGGGCCACGTTGCGCGGCCTGCCGTCGTCGATCCGCGGAACCACGGACCGCTCGCCGCCACTTCCAACGAGCACAGAGAAGTCCATCCCATACGCCTCTCGGAGCGCCGCGGCCGTGATGGTTTCCCCCACAGAACCTGACCGGATCACGGCGCCCTCGCGCAGGAACGTCGCGTGCGTCCCGTAGAGAAGGGCCGTCTCGGGGTGGTGGGAGGCGACAAGGAAGGTTGCCCCCCGGGCGGCAAGCCTCTGGACCACGGAGAACACCGCCTGCTCATGCGCGGGATCAAGATGCGCGGTCGGCTCGTCGAGAAGAAGGCAGTCGGCGCCTTGAGCCAGTCCGCGCGCAAGCCACACAAGCTGGCGCTCACCACCGCTCAAGTGTGCAGTGGAACGTCCTTGAAGCGCCTTCAACCCCACGGCCTCGATCGCCTGCGCCACGGCACGGCGATCCTCCGGTCCCGGCTGGGAGAGGAGACCGACGTACGGCGCACGGCCGAGCCCGACGGCATCCTCGACGCGGAACGCGAACGTCGTATCGGGAAACTGAGGCACCACGCCGATGCGCTTCGCTCGTTCGCGCGGGGCGAGAGCGCGAAGCGATACTCCGTCGAGAAGCACCTCGCCCTTGCCTGGCGAGCGCGTGCCCGCCATGCAGCCCAGCAGCGTGGTCTTCCCTGATCCGTTCGCCCCGAGAAGGAACCCTATCCAACCGCAATCTACGGCAAAGGAGACGTCCCGCAGACAGAGAGGGCGCTGGGGATAGGCGTAGCTCAGGCGGCGCGCTTGCAGTCTCATCGCGCGCCGCCCCGAGACCGTACGTACCCGATGAGGAGGAATAGGAACGCAGGAACGCCCAGCAAACCCGTGAGAATCCCGAGCGGGATCTCGCCCGGAAGGGCCGTTCTCGCGGCGGTGTCGAGGACGACAAGGACCGCAGCGCCCAGCGCGGCCGACGCCGGAATCAGGCGTACGTGATCGCTGCCGACCCAGGCCCTCGCCACGTGGGGGATCACCAGCCCGATCCAGCCAATCATCCCCGCCTGGGCCACCGACGTCGCGACAAGAAGAGATGCCGCCACCACGACGAAAACCCGAAGCGAGCGGACACGCACGCCCAGCGCGACGGCCTCCTCGTCGTTGAGCGTGAGCACGTTCAACCTCCAGCGCACGAGCCACAGAGAGACGAGGCCGATCGCCGAGAGGATCAGGAGAGGTGAGAGATTCGACCATCGCGTTGCGTGGAGCCCGCCAAGGAGCCAGTAGGTGATCGCGGGAAGCTTGCTCAACGGGTCGGCCACATACTTGACCAAGCCGAGGGACGCGTCGAAGAACGCACTGACGGCAATGCCGACGAGAAGGAGCGCGAGCGGCGTCGCGCCCAGTCGCCATCCGGTAGCGAGCACAACGGCGACGGCAAGAAGTGCGAAGGCAAAGGCGCCCGACTGCACGGCCAGGGCGCTCCCTGTCGACAAGATGGCCAGGCACGCCCCAAACGCCGCGCCCGAACTGACGCCCAGAATGCGCGCGTCGACGAGCGGGTTGCGGAACAACCCTTGAAGGGCGGCTCCGGCGGCAGCTAGGTTCGCCCCCACAAGAAGCGCGGCAAGCGTCCGTGGAGCGCGGACGAGGAGGATGAGTGAGCGCAGTGTCTCGTCCGAAGGACCGGGGAAGAAGAGCGAACGCAGCGCCGCACCCGCGCCGCCGCCGTAGCGCCCGAACAAGAGGGCAAGAAAGGCCGCGCCAACGGGGAGGATCCAGAACGCCACGCCCACGACGCGGCGCCGCAGGGGCGTCACGGAGTCAGGAATGAGTCGGCCTCCTCCACGGAGAGCGTGTAGTTGTAGTACT
>JBFMGK010000010.1:0-3326 GCA_040752575.1 Candidatus Bipolaricaulota bacterium | reverse complement strand
CGTCGCTGTCGGGAAAGTGAACGCCGATGTCCCCGAGGCCGGCCGCGCCGAGCGCCGCATCGCAGACGGCGTGCACAAGGACGTCGGCGTCCGAGTGCCCGAGCAGCCCGCGTTCGAACGGAATCGCGACGCCGCCGAGCACGAGCGCACGGCCGGCGGCGAAGCGATGAACGTCAATCCCGATTCCCACGCGCAGCTCATCCACCTTCTGCCTCCTGGGCTCGTCTCACCGCGTCGACGGCAAGGCGCGACGAGAAGCCGCGCCGAAGAAGGTAGTCGATCGTCCGCCGCTCGCGCCGCGCGTCGTCGGGCGCGGGGCGAGCCAGACGCGCCCGGGCCAGCTCCAGCGCAACCTCGGGCTCCCGCTCCGGAGGATAGAGATCGACCAGGGCGCGCGACGCGATGTCGGCCGGGACGCCGCGGGACCTGAGTTCCGCCTCGAGCGCGCGACGCGAAAGGGGATGGTGCAGCAGTCGGTCCTCGACCCACAGCCTGGCCAGGAGGGCGTCGTCGAGCCACCGCTCGTCGCGCGCCACGGCCAGCGCGGCCTCGACTTCGTCGCGTGGGTATCCCAGTCGTTCGAGACGCCCCTTCGCGTCGCGTTCCGAGAGCGGATGTCCCCGCAGGATCCGCGCGAGCGCCGCCTCGGCGTCACTCGTCGTCGTCGCCGCCTCCTCCGCCCGAGGACGGAAGGGTGGCACCGAGCGCCGCCTTCTCGCGAATCGCGGCCTCGAGCCGCTCGGCCAGCTTGGCGTCTTCCTCGAGCGCCTGTGCGCTGTTGCCGATCCCTTGGCCCAGCCGCTCGCCGTCAAACGAATACCAAGACCCGCTCCGCGAGATGAGTCCCAGCGCCTCGCCCGTGTTCAGGAGGTCGCGCGAGCGCACGATGCCGCGCCCGTAGATGACGTCGAACGAAGCCTCTTTGAACGGGGGCGCCACCTTGTTCTTGACGACGCGGACGTTGACGTGGGTTCCAACCCGTTCCGTCCCCTCTTCGATCTTGCCCGACGGCCACATCTGGAGCCGCAACGAGGCGTAGAACTTGAGCGCCCAGCCGCCCGCGGTCGTCGTCGAAGGCCCGAACCGCGAGGCGCTGATCATCGAGCGCATCTGGTTCGTGAACACGACGATCGTCTTCGACTGCGAGATCGCGCCCGACAGCTTTCTCATCGCCTGGCTCATGAGCCGCGCCTGCAGCCCGACCTGCGACTCGCCCATCTGCCCTTCGATCTCGGCCGTCGGCACGAGCGCCGCGACCGAGTCGATCACGATGATGTCGATCGCGCCGCTCCGCGTGAGCTGTTCGGTGATCTCGAGCGCCTGCTCCCCCGAGTTGGGCTGTGAGATCAGGATGTGGTCGAGATCGACGCCCAGCGCGCGGCTGTACGTCGGATCGAGCGCGTGCTCGGCGTCGATGAACGCAGCCGTGCCGCCGCGCCGTTGGACCTCGGCGATCATGTGAAGGGCGAGCGTGGTCTTCCCGCTCGACTCCATGCCGAAGATCTCCACAATGCGCCCGCGCGGCACGCCGCCGACGCCGAGCGCAATGTCAAGGGCGAGGGAGCCCGTGGGGACCGTCTCGACCTGCAACACCTGGGCCCCATCGCCGAGCCACATGATGGACCCCTCGCCATACGCTTTCTTGATCTGCTTGAGCGTGCTCTCGAGGACTTCGCGCTTCCCCATGCTCCCCCCCTCAACGGAATCTTTCGCCGATTCTAGTGCAACGGAACCAACGCTTCAAAGCGGCGGCAAAGGCGCCTCCGCCTCGCGCCGGGCTGCGGCGAGGAAGGCGTCGGCCGCTTCCGGATCCACGTCCCGAAGCGTGACCGTGCCTTCCGCGCAGGTCACGCGCAAGCCGCGTGGCGATCTCGCCAACCGGACGTCGCCGAGCGCGTGCTCGGCCGCGACGACGGTCGGGCGTCGCGGCTCGCGCAATGCCCGCAAGGCCAGGCGCGCCGCCGCGCGCTCGATCCATCCTGCCGGCCCCCCTCCCGGACCGCCGAGGTCAAGAAGGGTCTGCAGTGCATCCCGCGCATCGATCCGCGGGTCCTTGATCCGTTCGATGACGAGGGTTCCCCGCTCCGTAAGGATCAAGGTCACCAGGTCTCCGGCGTCGGAGACGCGCGCCACCTCGCGCAGCCAGATGACCTCGACCACCCGAACCGTGCCGACTCCCTTGAGCGCGCGGTCGCCCATCGGAAGGTACCGCAAGTCGGCCGGGAGCGCGGCGTAGGCCTGGACGCTCTCGGTTGTCAGGATCTGCCCGCCCTTGGCCACTGCCGACAGGCGCTGGGCGACGTTCACGGCGTGGCCGATGAAGTCGACGTCGGTCATGATCGGCGTGCCGCTCGCGACGCCGATCCCCGCGTAGAGCGGCGAGTCCGCATCCTTGGCGTTGCGCTGGCGCAGCGTCCGCTGAATCGCCGCCGCCGCAAGCACGGCATCCGACGGATCGGGGAAGGCGGCGATGACGCCGTCGCCGAGCGTCTTCACGACGATGCCCCGATCGCCGATCGCCTCGCGCACGATCTCCACATGGGCTTCGGCCAGCTCGAACGCCACGTGGTCCCCGCGCTGTACGGCGGTTCGCGAGAAGCCCCGCAGATCGCTGAACAAGAAACCGACATCTTCGCCCGCCTCAACGTGGGCGCGCAGTTCCTGACGGATCCTCAGCGTTCGGCTCCACGACATGGCGATTCCTTTCGGCAGGTGCACGGACGGCCGGCGGATTATACTATCGACCTTCGCGGCGACCGGGACGAAAGGAGCAGAGGATGGACAACAAGAAGATCATCGAGGCCCTGAGGAAGACGCCGATTTTCGCCAAGACGAGCGACGACAGCTTGGAGACGCTCCTCAAGGCGGCGATCCAGAAGACCGTGCCGGCCGGAACGAAGATCGTCGAGAAGGGCCAGGGTGGACTTGGGTTCTACCTCCTGCTCGACGGAAAGGCCGAAGTGTCCGCCGGGGGCAAGAAGCTGGCCGAGATCAGCGAGGGGAGCTTCTTCGGCGAGCTGTCGGTCATCGACGGGGCGCCGCGCACGGCGGACGTGGTCGCCAAAGAAGAGACCACGTGCCTCGTCGTCTCGCAGTGGGCGATGCGCAGCATCATCCACACCCACCCCGAGATCGCGCTGAGCATGCTCGAGGAACTCGTCCGCCGGCTGCGCGCCTCCGACGAGTCGACGCTCGCCAAGAACTGCTAGAACCGGGGTGGCGGTGCGCTCGGTTTCGCTGTTCTGCTTAGGGTCGGCGGCCGCCCTCTCGGACGGCCGCGCGTGGAATTCCCTCCTTGTCGGCGGAAGAGTCCTCCTCGACCTTCC
>JBFMGK010000009.1:29814-46357 GCA_040752575.1 Candidatus Bipolaricaulota bacterium | reverse complement strand
CGGCTGACACTCGCCGCGGCGACCGGCGAGACGGTGTTCGAGCTGGACTTCGCGCCGGAAGTCGACGTCACGAACTGGCTCGGAGCCTTTGCCCTGCGCGACATCGCGGGGGGCGCGCTCCCGCTCGGGGCGTACGAGGCCCGGGTTGAGACGAGCGTCGGCCGCCTCGTAGCGGCGATCGACGTTGTTCCCCCGGGGGCGCTTCGCGGCCGCAGTGTTTCGGAGGCGACGTCCTGCGGCGTGACGCTCCGCGCCTATCGTCTCGTGAGCGAGGCCGACACCGGAGAGAGGATCGAGCTGCGTGTCGGAGATCGTCTCATGGTGATCCTGTCCGGGAATCCGACGACGGGATACGTGTGGGAGAACGTCCTGACCTACGAGTACGCCGTCCTCCGAGAGACCGAGGAACTCGGGTTCCGCTCGGACTCGGAGGCCCTTGGGTCGGGCGGCTTCTTCGTCTTCCGCTACACGGCCATCGACCTCGGACCCCAAGGGTTCCGCTTTGAGTACCACCGACCCTGGGAGTCGGTCCAGCCACTCGAGGTCGTCGAGTTCTCGGTCGACGTCGTCTAGCCTCCGGACGCTCCTTGCGCGAGTTCGCCGAGCCGCCGCTCGGCGTGCGTTCGGAAGACGCTGTCGGGGAAGCGACGCATCGCCTCGAGGTACGCCGCCGCCGCGTCCTCCCAGCGTCCGAAGCGGCTGTAGGCTTCGCCGACCCAGTACGCCGCGCACGCCTGGACATACCGGTCCACGGCCTCGATCGCGAGCGTGGCGAACGAGGCGCAGGCCCCCTCGGCGCTCGTTGCGCGGTTGAGCGAAGCCCTTGCCTCGGCAAGACGAGCGAGATCGCCCTCGGAGGGTCCCTGCGGGGCGACAACGCGAAATCGCAGCGCAGCAGAGAGCGCCACGGCATCCTCCGCCGCGCCGAGCTCGATCCAGAAGCCGCCCTCGGCATCCTCCTCGGCGCTCCGCGCGGCGGGCACCTGCACGAGTGCGAGAACCTCGTACTCGCCGGCAGCAAGGAACGGGAACCATCGCAGCAAGTTTGGGATCGACACCCCGAGTGACGCCCCGGGCAGCAGGGTTGTCGCTGCAACCCAGACCGGTGCGCCGACACCGTCTACCGGCGCGAGGGTCGGGGGCGGCGCCGACGACGGCACGTCCGCAACGATGATGTCCTGAGTTCCCTCAGCAACGATGCGCAGCACCAGAATGGATTCGGCGAGCGCGTCGCCCATGAGCACTCCTCGCTGCACGTAGAGCGTCTCCGCTCCGACGTTCGACAACGCAAGATCCACGGCAATCGGCTCGCCGACGCCCCACTCCGCGCGTTCTGTCGAAATGGCAACCTGCAACTCCGCGGGACTCGCCAGCGCACTGAGCGCCGCCAAGAAGGCGACCGCGCAGGCGATCCGAATGCCCCTGGTCATCGATCAGCCCTCCTAGTCATTGTGGATCCGCAGCAGGGATTGGCAGTGCGGGCAGAAGTGATCTTGGCGCGTGTAGTTGTCGTTCCTGCGGTACATCACGCACGTCGCGTCGTTGCAGTGCCCCGCGGCATCGAAGATCACACTCTGGTGCAACAGCAGGCGCCCGACGTTGTACGCGAGCGCGTTCTGTGCGCCGACGCCCACAGCGTGCCCCAGCTCGTGCGTGATGACCTGCAGGTCGACTTGGGCGCGCGTGTAGCTCCCCTCGCCCGTCTCGACCTGTGCGTCGCCGTTGCGGTTGAACACGTTGAACGACCCCGTGGCCGTCCCGCCGGCGGCCCAGTCTTGGCTCAGGAAGTTCTGCGCCGCCGCCCCGCTGAAGGCAAGGCGCAGGTGGTCGCCATCCAGGCTCGCGTCGCCGTCGTCGTAGCTTCCATCCTGTTCGACGGGGTCGCAGACGCCGTTGTCGTTGTGATCCTCGATCATCAGGCGAATGTCGAGAACGCCGTTCGGGGCCCCGTTCCACGTATTGAGATTGGGCGTGCCCACAGGCGCCTGTTGGAACGTGCCTCCGTCGACGTACGGGAACTGGGAGAAGTAGCTGTCAATCGATCGGTTGAACAGCTTGGGATCTCCGTACGCGTTGGCCGTGCCGACGGTCGACCCGCCCATCCAGTCGGCCGTCCACAGCGGAACGCTGGCAAGCGGCGCGTTGAACGGCGTGTAGATCTTGTTCAGGTGTCCGTCGAGGTCGGTTCGCGCTTCGAGGGGGTTGGCGGTGAAGTGCAGGCCGGTCGGCGTCCCGGCGGTGAGGTCGATGACGAGGACGTCGATCCCGCGGTCGTCCGCGCCGCGGAACGGGTGCACGGCAATGCGCGAGTTCGCGAAGGCCTTTCCGTATCGCAGATTCGCCAGGTCGGCCTCTTGGGCCGTCGTTAAGAACAGGTCTTTCAGATTCGGGCTGAGTCGCTCGTTCTGCGGCTCCACAAGTTCCTCGCCGTCGCTCCGTGCCTTCGCGTAAGCGATCGCCGCGTCGTTGTCCACGTCGACCCCGCGGTACTCCTCGTAGCGTGTGAGTCCGTCCCCGTCGAATCGGTTGTTGGAACTCCGATCCTCATCGTCGGCCCTCTGCGGATGGTCGGGGAATCTCGCGTCCCACGCGTCGGCGATGTCGTTCCCTCCGCTTGGCACGTCGTCGCGCGGGAGGTCGACCCGGTTCGATTCGAACCGGCATGTCGCCTCAGCCGACGCGTCGCGCGGCGCGATCGGCACAGCGTGAAACGCTCTCGCCTCGACAGCCCCATAGCTCCCGTAGTCTTCACTGGAGATCACGACCGTTGCCTCAGCCGTACGGCGCGTCGTCATCGCCCGTGTGAAGTAAGTCGGCACGTTCGACTCGCGCGTCGCATCGGCGCAGAGGTGGAACGCCTCGCCGAGGACGGCTTCGGAGAACAAAAGGTCGTTCTCGCGGGAGTTGCCGCGGTTCACGCAGTACCCGACTTCGCTGGAGACCTCGACGAGCTCGAACGCAACATGCCGCGCCGGTCCCGGGAAGGTGCAGCGGCCATTCCGCAACTCGTAGACTCGTGCGGTCAACGTCGTCGTGTTGTCCTTCTCGGGCAGCCAGTCTCGATCGCAAAGTGTGAGGTCGATGACGATCTCGGCAATCGGCTGGGACTTCGTCTCGCGGACGTCGGGATCGCGAACGATGAGGTCGCTCGGCGTGCACCGGATGGTCACGTCGCCTTTCTTCGGCGGGATGTAGACGACGCAGCGGCCAGCGTTCCCCAACGGGAACGTTCCACCGCCTCCTTGGTCGTCCCAGACGAATGCCAGGGGATCCGGCAGAGGGTAGTCCACCTCGGGCCGCTCAAGGCAGATCGTTTGCTCGCACCGGATCGTCAGTTCGTCGGTGTCGGTGTGCGTCGCCTTGAGCAAAACGGGCTCGCCAACGTAGGCCATCGAGGACAACTGGATCGTCCCAGAGATCGGCCCGTCGGCCTTCCCGTACTTGAGGACCGCGATGCAGTCCCGCCCCATTTCGTCCAGCGGCGGCGGACACCTCTTCGGTTGCGGCTGAACGATCTGCGCGCTCACCGCGTAGTCGTCGCAACCCTCCGCTCCGGCCGTGATCGTCAGGATCACCCGGCCGTCGATCGACGCGTCGCCGCCGCGCGGTGCGTGGATCGTCACAGTGAGGGTCGCCGTGACGTGCTGGCCGGGATCGAGATCCTCGGGAAGTTCGTAGATCGCGCTGTTCTCAGAGGTGTCGACGAGCCGGCCGTGCCCCGAGAGCGCCCAATCGTAAGTGACCCGTTCGGGGTAGCTCCCGATCTTCCGACGTGTCTTCTCGAGGCACTCGCACTCCCAAAGCAGAAGGTCGCTGTCGGCGGCCAACAGGGATACGGCGATCCGCTCGTCGGGGTTCATCTTTGCAGCGTGCGGGTGGAGGTCGAGTGGCCGGACGATCTGGATCGCGGGCTCGCAATCCCACACGGCTCCGATCGGAGTGCAGAGGGGACATGAGGCGACGGGAACCACTTCGCCCGTCTCCGCATCCATCGGCTGATAGCGCACGCACTGAGGAACGGTGAGGATCGCGCCGGGCGCTCCATCCGAGGTCTCGTAGATCCCCATCACTTGCCAAATGAACGCCTCGCCAGGCTCAAGCAGGGTTTCGAGGGGCAGCGTGGTGCCCCGGGTCTCGCCCGAGAGCGGTCCGAATCTGCCGAGAAGCGGCGTGTCGGGGAGAAGAACGCCCTCCGCCTCTTCGACGAGCGCCTCCGGTGGAATCTCCTCGCCGGTCTCCCCAAGCAGTTCGCGCGCCGCCTTGACCCAACCCCAGCCGGAGAGGCCGCGTCCAGCCAGCTCTTCGCGCTGGGCCGGCGTCAGTTTCTCCCACAGCGGCTCCCACACCCCGGCGGTCGTCGCAACGGGCTGCCCGCCCGGCGGCGGGGGCGTCGGGGTCGGCGCCGGCGTCGGGGCGGGAGTCGGCGTGTCGATCGGCGGCGGATAGCGTCCGCACGGATTCTCGTACACCAGGATCTCGTAGCTCAGAAACCCACCCTCGGCGGCCCAGTGAAACGAGGTCTGAGAGTCCCGGATCGCCGTCGTGACGTTGCCGATACACGTCCCCGCCGGCTGCACGGCAGTGAGCGCGCGGGGCCCCGCGGGAACGAGGCAAAGACCCGGTTCCTTGGGGGTCAGCAGCGTGAGCCGAAAGAAGAAGAGATCGATCGTCGTGGGAGCCAACTCGGTGATCGCCGCTTCCCGGTACCCCGGCGCGCGCACGACAACCCGCTCCAGCTCCTCCAAGTCGTAGGGAGCCATCGCCCCCGCGGCGAACTCGAACTCGGTGCTCAACAGCAGGGGGTCGATCAGCTTGCCAGACGAGCAGTCGGCGACGTCTCCCAGGACGAAGGTCGAGAACTCGGGGAGAAACGGCACGTCAAACTCCGTCCCTCGATCCGTTTTCTCTCCTTCGGGAACTTCCTCGCTCTCTCCCCCCGTCACGACCTCGAGCAGAAGGTGAAATCGCGCCTCGAGGCCTGAGGCGGTCGAGGCCGTGAAAACCATCAGCACGGCCTTCCCCGCCTCGCATGCCGGCGGAAGGATCTCGGCGCGGCCGGTCGCTTGGCCCACCGACGACGTCGCGTGGAACGCGACCCAAGGAGGACATCCGAACGCCTCGATCGTCACAGGCTCCGAGGGTGGCGTGAGTGAGGCCAACAGGTCGAGGGTCGCCGACGACTCGGCCGTGACCCGACACGTCATCTCCAACTCCGTTTCGGTTCGGCAGAGACCGCCGGTGAGGCGGCCCGTCAGTTGCAGGACGGGCCCTTCCGCACTGCCTTCGAGGGTGAAGAGAACGCAGACCGCGATCAGAGCAAGAAGCAGCTGTCCTTTGCGCATCGCCACCGCCTCCCGGCGCGGCGCTACGCGGAACCTAGGGGATGAGTCCTTCCAACCCGAACGGCCGAGATCGCCCGTCAGATGACAAGCGCCAAGCCAAGTGCATGAGCCCACCACCGTCGCCGCGTACGACGCACGCGCATCGATGACCTCCTCCTCCGCCAACGCGGAGAGCCGGGAGCCGAGCGGGAGGCGTCGCGTGGGTCGCCTGTCGAGGACCTTGCCGCAGACGGTGAGCGTAGCGAGCGCTGTCACAACTCGCGCCGGCGCGACTCGCTGACTTGTCGAGCGGCTCCCTATCCCTCATTCTACGCATCTCTTCCCTGCCGCCAAGTCCGCGACGTCGGAGAGCCTCGCAGCACTCTCCCTTCGATGTCGTATCTTGTCTGTTCTCTCCCGTATGGCTATGCTCTCCTTATGATCTCACAGCATCTCCCCGACAAGGCGCAGGAGCCGAGTCTGACGCACTGGGATCCCGACGGCGTTCGTCAGATGCGTCTCCTGCCACGCGTCGATCGACCGCGCGAGAAGCTCCTGGCGCGAGGACCCGGCGCGCTATCCGAAGCGGAGCTTCTGGCCGTGCTTCTGGGCTCCGGGACACGCCGCGTCGGAATCCTCGACCTCGCGGCCCGCATCCTCGCGGCGACGGACGGGCGGCTCGCGCGCGCCGATGCCCACGAACTGCAGAGAATCCCGGGCGTCGGCGCGGCCCGCGCCGGGCAGATCATCGCCGCGATGGAGTTGGCGCGGCGAGAGCTGACCCAACCCCGTCCCGCCGTTCGGCGCGCCTCGGACGCCATGCCCTACGTCCACTCGATTCGCCGCTCCAAACAGGAGCACTTCGTCTGCCTTTCGCTCAACGGCGCAAACGAGGTGCTCGCGGCGCGGGTCGTCACGGTCGGACTCCTGGACCAGAATCAGGTCCACCCTCGCGAGGTGTTCGCCGATCCCTTGGCCGACCGTGCCGCCGCCATCCTGGTGGCGCACAACCACCCGTCGGGCACGCTCGCGGCTAGTCCCGAGGACATCGCCCTTACCTCGCGACTCGCGAAGGCCGGCGAGCTGTTGGGGATTCGGCTCCTCGACCACGTCATCGTCACGGCCGAGGGGTTCCTGTCGATGCGACAGGAGGGCCACCTCTAGCCCTGCGCGTCGCCGCCGGGAGGCAATGGGCGCGAGCGGCCAGGTTCTCGAAGCCGCGTCGCGAGCGCGGCACTGAAAGCCAGCAGAACGGCGAGGACGACGAGCGACGGCGTCATGGAGCCTGTCGGCGTCTTGAGCGCATCCATCGCAACGATGAACGCAATCCCCGAGACCTGCCCGGCAAGCAACAGGAGACCGTTGGACGTTCCCTCTGGAGCCGGGAAGGTCACCTCGGCCGCGTACTGGAAGCCCAGGGGGCCCGAGGAGAGCAGGAACGCACCGAGCGCGAACGACGAGATAAGCAACAGCGACATGCTCTCGGCGAACGCCACGCCCAGGAGGCCCGGTGTCGCTCCGACCAGCGCCAGGACGAGGAACGGGACGCGCCGCCCGCTCCGGTCCGACAGCATCGGCACCAGAACGGCCCCGACGATGCCGCCGACGACCATCATCCCGCCAGCAAGACCGGCCTGATCGGGAGAGAACCCGCGCGGGCGTACGACGTCCTCGATCCACGTCGTGACGGCGTTGAACAGCCCGAGGCCGATGAAGAACAGCAAGAGGAGGATCCTGAAGTTCGGCTCGCGGAGCACCGAACGCAGCCCGTCGAGAACCAGGGCGCGCTCCTCGGGACCGACAGGCTGCGCCGGACGCTCACGCACGATGACGAAGAACACAACGGCCGCCACGGCGGCGAATGCGCCGTATGCCAGGAGGGCGGTCGGGAGATCCATGACGCGCACCAATGTCGGCGTCAGCGCGAGCCCGGTGAGGATCCCGGCGTAGATCGCGAGGGATCCGAGGCCGGCGGCCGTGGCCCGCTCGCGCTGGGGGAACCAGCGTCCCGCCACCTTGGAGATCGCGTTGAGCACGAACGGCTGCCCGATGGCGATGCCGATCTGCGAGACAAGGACCCAGGTGTAGTCCGTTGCGACGAGCCCGCGCACGAGGCCGAATCCCCCGGTCAGCACGGCGCCGATGCCGACGCCAACGCGAATTCCCACCGTGTCGAGCGTCCACGATGCCGGAAGCGACGCGACCAAGAACACGAGTAGAAACACCAGGGACAACAGACCGATGGCGAGATCGGACACCCCGTAGAACGCTGCGGCGTCCCGTGTGATCGCGGCGAACGTGATCCATAAGAGCTGATTCGCTGCAACGACGAGCATGAACGCTCCCAGAACGGCGAACCGGTAGCCGGGAGTGCGAAGTGGTGCCTTCGACGACACGAGCTTCCTCCTTCGGGCCGCCGGCGACGGCCCTTTCCGCACGCCTAGAGCAACTCGACCGACGCCGACAGCGCCACGTTCAGCGACCAGCCCGGATCTCCGGTCGAGCGTGCGACGCCCACCTCGAGTCCCACCGCGCCGATCCCAAGCCGGAACTCCAGGGCCAGCCCGGCGGACGTCGTCGTAACCGTCGTCCCGCCCCCCGGTTGCAGGCGGACGACATCGATCGCCGCCGTCATCGTGCTGGCGCCCCCGAGATCCATCGCGTAGCCCAGGTGCGCGGTGAACACGCCCTCGCGCCGCAAGGCCAACGGGCACGAGACGGCCAACTGCACCAGCCACTGGTCTCGCGGCGACACGGCCATCGCGGCATCGAACGACCCGACGACGACGGGCGTCTGAAGGGCACCGAACGGGTCGAGCAACTCGTAGCCTACGCCGATCTGCGCGCTCCACCCGCAGAAGCGATCGGGCAAGGGCGACGCGAGGATCTCCTCGATCGATAGGAGGGCGCGGGCATCCAGCTGCGTCCCGCCGTCGAACTCCACCACCGCCTTCAGTTCAGCGACCACATCCTGAACCGACGACGTGGCGGCCCGTTCGGCCACGAGACCGGCAACGTACAGAAGGACGTCGTTGGAGAGCGGGCCGCGCAGGGCGCCGAGGTCGAGCAGCACCTCTTCGATTCGCATCGCCCGCGCCAGGGGGCTCACGTCGGAGTACCGCCCGAGGCCGAGACCGACACGTGCGTCGAGGCTGGGGCGAAGCGCTCCCCGCACGGCGACCGCCTCGGAGCCTCCGAAGACATAGAACAGCCCGCCATGCCAGGGATAGAGTCGATAGCTGCCCGAGCAACGCGCGAGCCAGGCGCCGGGAACGAACGCGTCAAGAGCCATCGACAGCGAACCCGAGAGCGTGAGGCCGTGCGCGGGCGCGTCGACGAGCCGTAGAGCGTCTAGGCTCAGGGTTCCGGCGTTGACGTCGATCCCTGCGGTCGTCGCGTCGTCGTAGTAGCGATACGTGGCGGCCGCGCGCGCGTCGGCGATCGAGGTCTCGGAAGGGCGGTAACTGCACAGCGAAACGGCCATCCCGGGCAACGACAACCCGACGACCACGAGAATCGTCGCGATCCGTCCGTGCGAAGCGCCCCTCATCCCGCACCTCCGCCGCAGTCTACGCGGCCGGTCGCGGCCTGCCAAACCCCTGACGGGAGATCAGGCCCGGTCGCGACGCTCGCGAGACGGACTGCCCTAGAGCGCAACGCCGGCGAGACGTTGAACCTTCACACTCGCGGACGCTACTCATGATGTGACTCGACCCAAGCACCGGCCGCCAAGGTGGTCGGGGTCGAGACCGTTCCGCCGGACGGTCCGGCGAAGGAGAGACCAGGAGGCTTCCATGCTGCAAGCACCGTACCTGATGGTGGAGGCCGAGCGCCAGAGGACCCAAGAGCGCCTCGCAGCTGCCGCCACGGGGAGGGCTGTGCGCGACCGGCAAGTCCGCCACCGCGCAAGGGCCCGTCTGCGCCAGGCCGTCGAACAGGGGCTCGAGAGCGGGCTGAATCGGGCCGAGCTCGAGCGCGAGCTGCTGCTGGCACTCGACGAGCGAGGCTCCATCTAGAAGAAACCGAGACTGCCGCGGCCGTCGCTTCTGCGACGCCCGCGGCACATTCTTTGTGTCACCGCTGGATTCTCACGGAATGGCACCGCCGGTGTACAATGCGCGCATTGTCGCCGGCCCCAGGCAGGCCGGCGAGCGAAGGAGACGTCCCATGAAGGTTCTCGTCACCGGTCTGTTTGAGCCGGCTGCGGTCCACGCGATTCGTCGGCTCGGCGAGATGGGGTTCGAGGTGGTCGCGGCCGAGGGGCACCGACTGGCCTACGCCGGGTTCTCGAAGTACGTACGGCGGCGCCTCCACGTTCCGAACATGCGCTACCACCCCGTCGAGTACGCCGAGGCCGTGCTGCGGGAGCTGGAGACCGGCGGATACGAGTACTACTTCCCGAACTACGAGGAAATCATCCTCCTGAGCCACCAGAGAGACCGCCTGCTCGCCGCGACGAAGACCCTCATGATGGACACGGAGACGCTTCTGACGCTCCACGACAAGACGCGGCTCGCGGCGATGGCCCGAGATCTCGGCGTCGCAACGCCCGAGACGCACGCCCCGAAGAGCCTCGCCGAGGCGAAGGAGATCATCGCGCGGATCGAGCTGCCGGCGGTGATCAAGATGCGGCAGACCTCCGGCGCGGCGGGGTTCCGCATTCTCCGCACGCGGGACACGTTCGAACGGCAGTACTTTGACGTCGTAAAAGTCAACAAGCTACCCGAAACCGACCTGCCGATGATCCAGCAGTTCATCGAGGGACCGACCACCTGCACCCTGCACCTGTGCTCGGAGGGGCGCGTGCTCGGCGAAGTGATGTACCAGGGCATTCGAACGATGCCGCGCAGCGGCGGCACCACCGTGTGCCGCGAGAGCCGGCCGGATCCCGCCTGCCAGGCAGAGGCCGCCAAGATCGTTCGACACCTGAATTACAGCGGATTCGTCGGGTTCGACTTCGTGATCCAGACCGGTACGGGGAAACCGTACCTTGTCGACGGCAACTGCCGGATCACGCCGGCCGTCGCGATGGCCCACCACGGAGGCTGCGACATGATCGAACCGTGGGTGAAGCTCGCGAGCGGGGAGGCGGTCGGCGCGCTCCCGCCCGTCAAGGCCGGCGTTCGCACGAAGATCGGGTTCGGCGACTTCGTTTGGCTTCTCGAGAGCTACCTCGCGAGCTTCAAGGATTGGTCGCGCGAGCGGGAGCTGCGCAAGGCTTGGTGGGCCGATCGGAAGGTCCCCGACGACATCGCCAGTCGCCGCGACCCGCTGCCGATCCTCATGCTCTGGTTCTACATCGTCGTGAACCTGTGGAAGCTCGTGTTCACGAACTTCGACTCGGCACAGCTGTTCATCTTCCACAACCAGTACGTCGATCGCGGGCGCAGCTAGAGGTCGGCCGTCCGCTCCACGCGGACGCCGCGGGCTTCCAGGCGCGACACGAACTCAAGCGTCGCCGGCGCGAGCGCGACGCCGCGCAGGTCGACGGAGTCGCCCTCGCCCAGGCCGGCGTTCCGAACGAGTGGCGAGAGGTCTCCGACCAGCGTCTCGGAGAGCCCCAGCACCTCGAGCTGTGTCATCGCCTCGACGACCGACACGTCCTCGACCGGATTCTGGTCGAGCCACAGCCGCTCGAGACGGGTCATGCCGGCCAGCGGTTCGACGTTCGTCACCTGGTTCTTCCAGAGGCTGAGCCGCCGCAACTTCGTCAGGCCGGCAAGCGCTGAGACGTCTTCGATCTGGTTCTCACTCAGTCCAAGAAACTCCAGTCCGACGAGGCCCGAGAGGGGCGACAGGTCAACGACCGCGTTCTCGCCAAGGCTGAGCCTCTTGAGCCGCACGAGGGGCGTCAGGAAGGAGAGGTCGACAAGGCCCGTGCCCGGGAGCCCAAGCCACTCGAGATGGACGAGACCGGACAGCGGAGCGAAATCGACAATCGGGCACCGGCTCAGGCCCAACTCGCGGAGCTCGAGGAGTCCGGCGAGCGGCGTGATGTCGTGCAGGCGGCTTCCCCAGAGGCCAAGCCAGCGCAAATTCCGAAGCCCGGCGAGTGGGGCGGCATCGTGCAGCGAGTTGAAGTCGAGGTCGAGTTTCTGGAGCTGGGTGAGCTCGGCGAGCGGAGAAACGTCCTCAACGGCGTTACTCCGCAGGATGAGCGTCTCGAGTTGGCTGAGCCCCGCGAGGGGCCGCAGGTCGGCAATCCGGTTCTCTCCCAGATCAGCCGCCCGCAGACCGCGACAAACCTCGATCCCGTCCAGGGAGGCGATCTCGCGTCCGACGGCCCGCAGCTCGACGAGCCGCGCGAGTTCGCCGCGATCGAGCGGCCCGGCCGGCCGGCCGACCGCCTCTCGCACCGCGGCTTCGAGCCCAGGATCGGCGAACGTCGCCTCAACGGCGCGACGTGCGGGGCCGAACAGGAGCACGGCCACAACGGCCAGGGCTAAACACGCCGCCCGCAAGAGGACGCGAGACCCGACGGACATCGCGGTGAGTCTACGCGGAGCGATCCGCGGATCAACCCCAACGTAGGGCGGAAGCACAAGGGACGAGAAGGAAGAGGAGGGAGGTGAGCGGCTCTCGTTCGCTCCCTCCCTCCCGGAGTCAAGGAGGCGTCGTGCCTTATCTCGTCACGAGAACGTAGGCCCTCCACGGCATCGAGGCCAGGCCGCACGTCCAGGACCGAGAGGACATCGGTCTCTTCCTCTGCGTGGGCTAGGGACCGCCGATCGTGATGTGGATCTCGACGCCGAGTCCACAGCAGGACCGCGCGGCCGCAACGTTGAGGGCCAGGTAGGGCTCACAACGGTCCGTCGGGCACCGGTCGGTGCAGACGTTGCACGGGCAGCAGGTCCAGCACGCTGTGCACGGGGCGCAACAAGGGTCAATCCGCACCGCGGCCGAGATCGCACCCGCTGTCGTGTCGACCATCAAGCGGTAGAACCCCGGGTCGACGGGTTGGCCATCGAATCCGCGCTGATCCCAGACGAAGGTCTGCCAATGTCCGGCCACGTCGTCAAAGACGACGCCCTGGACGGGAGTTCCCTCCCACGTCTCGACGCGCCAGCCCAGGATCATCGGCGTCTCCGTCACGCCATAGCACATGAAGTACTCGATCGGGAAGACGGCCGTCATGCCGATCGACTCGCTGGCGAGAAACGTCGCGTAGCAGGAAGGCTCCCCCGCCGTGCCGCAGCCGCAATCGCTGAAAACACTGGCGCTCAGCCCGATCAGAACCACGAGTGCCCAAGCGGCACTCCAACCTCCACGCCGCATGCTTCACCTCCACGAACGTTCGCTCGGGCCGCGTGTCCGCGGCCGGCGTATGTACACGCATCGCGACGGCAGGTTTCGCCTAGTTCTCGCGAAGGACGACGTCGTCGTAGAGCGATTCGAGCCTCCGCCGGTGACCGCGCTCTTCCCGAGCCAGCGACTGGAACAGCGAAGAGGTCTCGCCGCCGAATCCGGCAAGCCGCTCATAGACGCGAACGGAGACGTCTTCACGCTTCATGGCGAGGATCAGCGCCTCCTGAAGGCTCAACGACGGCGAGGGGGCCACGTCGACGAGCATCTCGGACAGGCCGAGGTCGCCGCCGGGCAGTTCGCGCCGCCCCAAGAGGTCGGCCGGGGTCACGTGGCGCAGCATCTCGGCGTGTCCGTGCTCGGCCGCGCCGAGCTCGCCGAACAGCATCCGCACCGCGGGGTCGCCCGCCGCCTCGGCCCACTTCTTGTAGAAAGCCTCAGCCTCGACTTCCTTGGCCACCGCGAAGTCCAGCGCCCGCTGCAGGGGATTCCTCACGCTTCCTCCTCGGAGACCGCGGGCAGATCAAGGTGCACGCGCGTCGGGCCGCCCGCCTGGCTCTCGATCGATAGGGTACCGCCATGATCGCGCACGATCCCGTAGCTCACCGATAGCCCCAGCCCCGTCCCGCGGTCGCGGGGCTTCGTCGTGAAGAACGGATCGAGCACCCGGTCGAGATGCTCGGAGGGAATCCCGATGCCTTCGTCTTCGACGGTCAAGCGCACGCATCCGCCGTGCGCCGGCCGACCTACGATCCGCAGACGCTTTCCGGGGACGGCCCCGCCGGGGTACTTCTCGTTCAGAGCGTCCCGCGCATTCGTCAACAGGTTCAACAGAACCTGCTGGATCTGGTGCGGCCTACAGGCCAATCTCGGCAAGCCGTCGGGCACGTCGACCACGACCTCGACGCCGTCCTTCGCAAGGAGAGACCGAAACAAGGCGAGCGAACTCTCGACGACCGCAGTCGGCTGAGCCGTTCTCATGAGTTCGACATCGCCGCGCGCGAACGAGAGCAGGTTGCGCACGATCCCGGCGACCCGTGCTCCCTCGTCCTTGATGCCTTGTGCGAACTCCCGCAGCGTCGGATCGCCGACGCGCCCCGCGAGGAGGTCGGCGTAGTTGATCATGCCCATGAGCGGATTGTTGATCTCGTGAGCGATGCCGCTTGCCAGCGTCCCGATGGATTCCAGCTTCTGAGCTTGGCGCAACGTGGCTTCGAAACCCTTTCGCTCCTCCTCTGCGGCCCGGCGCGCGGTGACATCAAGGCCGAACTCCACGAGCGCGACCACCTCGCCCCCCTCGAGCACCGGATAGCCGCGGATCTCCCAACTCCGCCCGTCGGGAGTCCTCATCTCCCCCTCTTGCGGGCGGCCGCTGTCGCGCGCCCGGAGAACGGGGCAGTCGGGACACGGGCGATCGCTGCCGTGCCACAGCTCATAGCAGTGCCGGCCCCTGAGCTCTTCGGCGGAGAGCCCGAGCGAAGAAGCCGCGGCACGGTTCGCCCACTGAACCGACAGGTCGAGATCGTAGAAAGCGATCATCTCGTTCGTCGTACCTACGACCAGACTCATCTCGCGCCGCGTGCGCTCGAGTTCGGCCAGCGCCGCCTCTCGCGCCGCCTCGGCCTCCTTCTGCGCTGTGATATCGAGCGAGACGATCATCACGTGGGCCGCCACGTCGTCGTGTCCGGGGATCGCCGTGTAGGTTGACGCGAACCACCGCGCTCCTTGCGGCAGGTCGATTCGGTCCTCGACCTCGAGCACCTCGCCCGCGGCGGCGCGCTTCAGGCGCGCCATGTAGGACTTGCCGGCCTCCAGTCCATAGAGGTCGACCAGCGACCGTCCCGCGTAGTCCTCGGGCTGGCCGCCCATCCAACGGCGGGCGACGCGATTGAAGGCGATGACCCGGCCGTCGGGCGAGTAGTAGCCGATTCCGACGCCCGCGTGTTCGAACAACAGACGATGCTGCGCTTCGCTGCGCGCGAGTTCCTTCTCGGCGTGCTTCTCGGCGGTCACGTCCTCGAACGCCGCCACGATGCGATCGTCGGCCAGGCGGAAGGCCCGCACGCGAAACGCCCTACGGATCTGATCGCCTCGCGTCACCACGACCTCCCGCTCCATGGGGATGCCTTCGCGCGCGACGTCGAGCAGCGGCCCTTTCGCGCGAGCAACCATCTCCGGGGGCCAGAGATCTTCGAACGGTCTCCCCAGCCACTCGGCCCGTTCGCCCTGCAGGGACGACAGCGCGGCCTCGTTCGCGCCGAACAGCACGAGGTGGTCGGGCGGCGCGAAACGGAACGTCAAGATGCCGATCGGAAGCGACTCCACGGTGTCGCGCGCCGACTCGAGCGCGACGCGCACCGCGGCCTCGGCCGTAACGTCGGATCCAATCTCGAGCCACAGCCGTTCGCCTTCGGCTGATGTAAAGCACAGCTCGCGAAGCTCGAACGTACGGCCGTCGGGGGCTTTCCAGATCCTTGCCTCGCCCTGCGCCGCTCCGCCGTTCGGCGCAGGTTCGCCGCAAGCTTCGCGTCCGGCTCGAAGCGCCTCGAATCGTCGTCTGCCGTCGGGACCTGCGAACGTCTCGCGGAACCTCGAGTTCGCATAGAGGATTTCGCCTCGGCCGTCGCGAAGGTGGGCGAACTCCGGCAGGACGTCCAGGAGCTTCGCGAGTTCGCCGACGAGCCCGCCGGGACGCCCCGCTTGGGCGAGGACGAGCGCCGACGACGCGCGCCGCTGTGCCGCCTTCCACAACGCCTTCCCGGCTTCGCCGGGCGCGCGATCGAACACGACGAGGTCGAACGTCGAACGTTCCAACGCACGCAGGCCCTCTTCGGCACCGCGGGCCACGGCGATCGGTACGCGCGCCGCGCTTGAAGCCCACGGCGCCGCGCTCGAAGCATCCAGAAGGACGAACAAGACCCTCACCCGGCGCGCCAGCATGCGGCGAGGCTACCCGAAACCTCTTGTCCCGTCTACTGAAACGGAGGCCATCAGCCGGCCGCCCGCGTGACGCGAATCCGGCGCCGCACCGAGTCGGGGCTCACCGAAGTCCACACGATCAGCTCGTAGATCCCTTCCTCGAGTTTGTCCGTCTCGAACGCGTACTCGATTCGACCGGTCGCCGGGTCGGGCATGCGGTACAGGTACTCCAGGATCTCGGGGGCTTCGTCCTCGCGGACGCGCAACAGGCCAATCGTCGCCGCACCCCACGGGACAACGTCTCCGGTCACCGGGTCCAGGAGTGCGAACGCGTGCCTCAGGGTCTCGCCCTGCACGATCACGTCGATCTCGGGAACCGGCCACGTCGAGAGAAGCGCGACCTCACCGCCGGCGCCGTCGGTGCTAGGCGTTTCGACGCCGGCGACGAACTCCGGAACTGCGGCGCTCACAAGTGGCGGCTGCTGAACCCACAACGCGTGAACCTCGAGCCGGTCGCCCGGCGCAACAAGCTCGGGAATCGCTCCGCGCCGCGGGATGCGAAGCGAGATCGATCGGCCCGGGACGTGCTCGGCGATCTCGAGCCCAAGCTGCGCCGGACCGAAACTCCGGGTT
This sequence comes from Candidatus Bipolaricaulota bacterium, assembly GCA_040752575.1. Taxonomy (GTDB): domain Bacteria; phylum Bipolaricaulota; class Bipolaricaulia; order UBA7950; family UBA9294; genus CAIOGO01. Next base: position 30,182 of record JBFMGK010000009.1, on the reverse strand, counting down.
GTCAGAAAGTCGTTGGGAATCACGACCACGCTCTCGTGCGTTGGACTCACGTGCAACTGCCAGGCGCGTACGCCATCGGCGAAACGATCGGCGATCACGGTCAGGACCCACATCGCCGTCGTCGGATCGACCGGCATGTCGCCGTCCAGCACGACGACCAGCGAGAGGGTCGTTTCGTCGGCCCAGGCGATATCGAGATCCCCGCCGGAGAACGCCTCGGCGCCCGTGCCCCCGACCGCCCATGGTACGAGAACCCCGAGGACGACCGCGCACGTCAGGAGTGTCCTTTGCATTCTCTGTTTCCTCCAGAGCACGGGGTGGGGGGGGGGGGGGACCCCCCCCCCCCCCGCCAGGAACGCCCCAACCTC
>JBFMGK010000009.1:0-29804 GCA_040752575.1 Candidatus Bipolaricaulota bacterium | reverse complement strand
GAGAAGGCTCCTCGTAGCTGCCCTACTCGGCGACGATCTCGACCGTGTAGTGCACGCTCCGCCCGTCGTCCGATCCCAGGAACACGTCGTAGGTCCCCGGCGCCGCGCCCGTCGTGTCCCACAAGGCCGCATAGCCTCCTACTGCCTCGTCGTACGGCACAACGCCGAACGCCACGAACTGATACGTCCCGTCCGCCAGCTCCAGCGCCACCGTGTACGTCACCAGCGCGTCTTCGACGACCTCTCCCGTCACCGGGTGCGTCAGCATCAGGGTGAACGGCACCAGATCCCCCACCAGGTACGTCGACGGAACGCCTTCCTCGGCGCCTCCGCCCGCTCCCCCTGCCGGAATCTCCGCCCCGTACCCCAGCAGCGCGATCACGAAGTCCTCGTACGACATCGCCCCGCGCAACGCCGACCAGATCGCCGTCGCACCGTACTCGTCCACCAGCGCCGCCGCTTCGTCGTACGACATCCCAAACGTCTGCATCAGCGCCAACGCCGCCAGCGACCAGCGCACGTTCCCGTACAGATTCTGGAACGATGCAAAGTCCATCGCCTCCAGCGCCGTCAGCCCGTGCTCGTCCATGTACCCCAGAATCGTCTCCGCCGTCTCCGGCAGGAACGGGTACGTGTCCACCATCCCCACCGTGTCCGGCCCGTCCTCGCCCCAGTAGTTGAACGTCGCATCCAACCAACCCAACCCGTTGTTCGTCACCACGTCATACAGGTCGTTCCAGTTGATGTGCACCGTCGCCGCATCCACCCCGGGACCCACCGTGACCGGCCCGTACATCGAGAACCCATGCCCCAGGCCGCCGATCAGCACATCGCCGGCGTCAATCGACAGCGCACCGCCGATCGTCGTCTTGCCGGTACCCCCGGCACTCGCGATCGTCACACCGTCGGCGATCGCCGTCGTCGCCGTGTAGGCGCCGTCACGCACTTCGATCGTGTCGTGACCCGCCAGTGCGTTCGCTCCGCCAACCGCCGCCCCAAGGTAGCCCTCGGCCGGCGCCGGCCCTACGTCGTCGACGATGATCAGCATCGGCGAAATCAGTTGTACGCCGACTTGCCCCCCATCCCCGTCCGGGTTCATCCCCAACCAGGGACTGAAGATCACGGCACCGTAGATCGAGTCACCGCTGCCGGCGTACTCGGGCAGCGCGTCGAAGTCCTCGTCGTACCACGGGCCGTCCGCCGAACCCCACCAGTTGAGGATGGCGTCCAGGGACCCGAGGACGCCCCAGTTCACCAGGCCGTACCCGTTGCCGGCGACCACGTTGTAGCGAACGATCGTTCCGTACGGCTCCGCGCTCCCACCATCGCCGTACGCGTAGATACCTTCACCCACGTTCCCCGTGATCACGTTGCCGCTGATCTCGGTGTCCACGGCATCGTATTGAAGTCCGATACCCCACTCGTTGGCGACGACATCGTTGTGCGAAAGGACGTTTCCGGTTGCGGGGCCGCCTCCCCACGCCGTCAGACCCATCACCGCGATTCCGTTGTCGTTTCCGCCTACCGTGTTCCCGGACACGAGGACGTCGTCGCTTCCGACAATCAGAATGCCCGTCGACGACCAGCTCGGGTTGTTGACACGGCAGTCCATCACCGTGTTGTCGAGGATCTCTCCCGTGGCGCCGTATCCGATCTGGATACCGTTCTCGGCCCACCAGCCAGAGCCCGCCTCATATCCATTCCCGACGACGGTGTTGCCTTGAATGAGCGCGTTGGGATCAGCCAGCGGACCCCGCGCCCAGCCGACCACATCGCCGAGCACGCCGATGCCGCCGCGGCTGAACTCCGAGATCGTGTTCCCGAGCAAGCTCACATCGGAGTCGCCGTACACCAGAATGCCGAACGTCTGCGGACCGTTGCCTTGCCCGTCAGCATCGTACAGGTCGTGAATCGTGTTGCCCGCGATGGTCCCTTCAACGTTTCGAAGAAGGATGCCCACGAAGCGCGGACTCGCTTGGGCTTTGTTCTGGCCGTCGATCTCAAGACCGGCGATGTCGGTCTGGCTGATCTCAGGGCCCGAGACATGCACGCCAGCGATCGTCCCACCATATGCGAAGACGATGGGGTCAAACGTGTTGCCCGACTCGGCAATCGTGTACGTCGTCGATCCTGGGGCCTTCACCACCGCGCCGGGCTCGCCGATGATCTGAACTCCAACCCCGACCACCGCCTGCGTCACGTACTGTCCAGCCTTGACCAGCACGGCGTCACCCGCCCGCACCTGGTCGAGCGCTGCCTGCAGGTACCCCTGGGGCGGCGACGTTCCCACGTCGTCGACGACGAACGTCCAGGTTGCGGCACTCGTGCTGTTGGCCAGCCACGGGCTGTAGGCCGCGCTCGCCGCGAGGACACGCCCCGTCGCGCTGCCCCACCAGTTGCCGGAGCAGTCGATGAGGCCGCTCGCGTAATTCTCGACTCCATACCCAACGATGTCGTTCCCGTTGATCTCTGGGACACTGCCGAACACCGCCTGATTGCCAACGTAGATAGCAACCCACGTCCCTCCAGATCGGAGGAAGGAATTCCCTTGAATCGTCGTCGCGCCGCTTACGCTGAACTTGCCGAACCAGCCCCCACTCAGGTCGAATTCTTCCCATGCATTCCCGCTGAACAGCGAGTTGCGGATTGCCAGGGACCCCGTCGTGGCTCCTCCGCCCAGGGTGATCCCGCTCTCGGCGTTGCCCTGAACGGCAACGCCATCCAGGGAGATCGACCCGAGAGTGTGCGCGACCTGCACGATATAGAGGCCGCCGCCCTTGTTGCCGGAGAGACTGCCGCCGCTCATCGTGAACGCCCCGATCTGCGAAGGCGAAGAGACGAAGGAGATCCCGCAGAACCCCGCCGTGGTCGCGCCATCGAACTTCGAGTCGATGATCGTGAGCTGATCGATCTTCGTACGCACGAGCATGAACCCATGTCGCCCGTTGCTCGAGACGTCGCTGTTCTGGATGAGCAGAGTGCCCACGTGCTGTGATCCGAGGAGGTGATCGACAACGCTCATTCCCTCTTGCGTGTTCGCCTTGATCTGGCAGCCGTCGATGGTCAGCGTGCTGAAGCCATCCCGGTTGATCTGCATGCCGATGGCATTCCCAGTGATTGCGAGATCCCTCAGAGCAAGCGTGTCGTAACTGCTCGGCCCGCCATACGTCCGCACGCCAATCAAGTACCCCTTGATCTGGAAGCCCTCAATCGCAATGTCCTTGCCTTGGATCAGGAACCCGTTGCCACTTCCGGCCCCCTGCAAAACGGACCCCGCCTCTCCTCGGATTGTCAGCGTCTTGTTGACCGTCACGGACTCCGCGTATGTGCCTGCGGCAACGACGATCGTGTCGCCCGCAGCCGCTCCGTTGACGGCCGCTTGGATGGTCGTGTAATCCGTGGGAACGTTGACCGTCGCCGCACCTGCCATGGCTCCTGCCGCAATGGCGATCCCCAGAGCCACAAACCACAGACAACTCCTCCACCTCATGCCGCGCCTCCTCCGATCTCGGGATCTCGATCGGCCCGGCCAGGAGCACGCGAAAGCCGAGCCACCGCAGCCTCCACACCTCCGGCTCCGGCAGCTCGGCTGACCACGTAAGGCCCCGCAGCTTTGCGTCCCCGTCTTCCGACGGGTTTGCCCTTTTCAGAGCCCTCTCTTGCTGTTTCTTACACCGCGTCTAGTATAAACACATTGCCCCTCTTGCCAAGAGGAGACTTCACCGCGATTCCCTTCCATGTCATACGGGACGAACTACGATGCAAACTCCGTGAAAGGGGATTCGCAGGCCTCGCACCGCAACTCGCAAGAGTCCTGCCTTTGTCACAGAACCCCCTCGAACGTCTCTTGGCCGATCGCGCCCCCGCCGCTACACTGAGCGCGTTCCGAGGGACGGGGGCGCATGATCGCACGGCCGACGCCTGACCAACACGACGCGCGGGGGCGGGACGAAGCACGCTACGCGGCTTCCCCCGAGGGCATCCTTCTCGAGGCGAACCCTCAACTCCTCGCTCTGCTCGGGTATAGCCACCCGGCTGATGTCGTCGGACTCCGAGCGTGTGATCTCGTCGTCGAGGACTCGTGTTCCGACGTCGAAGAGCGTCAGGTCGACTACATCTCGACGACCTCCGACGACCGTCCTCGGACCTATCGCGCTCAGCTTCGGAGAGGTGATGGAACCCTCATCTGGGTTCGCGATACCTGTCGGGCAGTACGCGACAACGAGGGACGATTGGTGCGCTTCGAAGGCTGCTTGACCAACGGTTCGGGCGCCCTCCCGGCCACGCAGGACGCGACGCCGACAGGCGACGCCCGCTACCGCGCGCTGTTCGAGAGCATCCCAGTCGGGCTCTACGTTACGACGGCCCAGGGCGTCATCCTCGAAGCCAACAGCGAGTTGGCGAGAATGCTCGAGGTGGACGACAAGCGGAGCCTCATCGGCCTGAACGCAGCCGACCTCTACGTCGACCCCGAAGACCGTTGCGCGGCGCTCGCCGCGCTCGCCTCCTCCGGCGCGACGAGCTCCCATGAAGTCCAGCTTCGAACGCGCAGGGGACGCGCGATCTGGGTCGTCGACACCTGCCGCGGGCTGCGTGATGTGGACGGCAAGCTCTTCCGCGTCGAAGGCAGCCTGCGCGACGTGACCGAGGCGCGGGAGCTGGACCATCGCTTGCGGCTCATGGCACGGCACGACCCGCTGACCGGCGTGTACAACCGCTACGCGCTCGGCGAGATCCTCGCGAGCGAAGCCGCGCGCTCGCGGCGCTATCGGCACCCCATCGGCCTCCTGATGGTCGACATCGATCGCTTCAAGGAGATCAACGACCAGTTCGGGCACGCAACCGGAGACGAGATCTTGAGACGCGTCGCCACGGTGCTACGCCGGACGGTCCGCGACTCGGACATCGTCGTTCGATACGGCGGCGACGAATTCCTGATCCTTCTCGTCGAGACCGACGGCGAGTCCCTCACCGTTAAGAAGCGCATACAGGCCGCGGTCGAACGCCACCTCGGCAGCGACTCCCCAATCGGAACTCCCGTACGTGTCGCAATTGGCGCCGCGCACTGGTCGCCGGACAGCGAAGAGGCGATCGAGAGCGTGATCCACCGTGCGGACTGCGCGATGTACGCCGACAAGCACGGTGCGCCTCCGCCGGAAGGTTGCCCCTAGCGTTGCATGCCCTCTTCGAGAGAGCAGGAGTGAAGGTACCGCACCGGGCCGGTGAGGTCGGAGTAGACGCCGCGATACGGCGGGGGCAAGAGGGCGGCGAGCCTGGTCATCACCTCGTCGGCCGCTACCTGTCTCTCCTCCCGGGGCAGCCGCGTGGCGTGCGGGGCAATGCAGAACGGCTCCCCCACGCGTATCGAGAACGGCGTTCGGCGGAGCCGACGTAGGTGCGTCCCAAGCTGCTCGCCGCCGAAGAACGCAAGCGGAAGGAGAGGCGCCCCGCTCCGAGCACCCAGGGTAACCACGCCCGGCCGACCGCGGCGGAGAATGCCATCGCGACTTCGCGTCCCCTCGGGCGCTACGACCAAGATGTCGCGTCGGCGCAGGGCCTCGAGGCTGGCCCGAAGCGCTCGCAGGTCGGCCTCTCCGCGGCGAACGGGGATCGCCCCCCAGAGGTCGAAGAGCCAGCCGAGGATCGGCTGTTCCCACGCTTCAGCCTTCGCCAGCGCGACGACGCGACGCGGCCGGAGGCGCGAGCGCACAACAGGGATCTCCAGGAAGTTCACGTGGTTCGTCACAAGGATCAGCGGGCCTTCCAGCGGCACGCGACGGATGTCGGCGTCGTCGACGCGGCAGAGGAGCGCAACGAGGGCTCGTTCTGCGGCGTTCACGAACCGGTCTGCCGCCCTCAAGGGATCACCGACGCTGGATCGACAAGGACATCCAGCGCCTGAGGAAGGAGCTCGATCTCGAGCGTCGTCCCCGCCGTGCACAGAGTCTCGCCATCGGCGTGTGCCGGCAGCGTTCCCTCTTCGGCGACGATCTCGATCCGCGACGCTCGCTCCATGGCGATGGCTGGATGCGATCCTTGCGTTCCTTTGATGAACCGCGGCAGGAGCCCGAGCACGGCGCGGCGGCTCACCTGCCCCGCGATGCATAGATCGAGGAGCCCGTCGTCTGGACGTCCCGCCGGCGCCATGAGAAACCCGCCGCCCATTCTCCGTCCGTTCATGATGGAGATCATCAGCGCGCGCTGAGAGGACTCGCGCTCGTCGCGACGGAGGCGAACGAGCGGCGCGCGGAAGTAAAGGAACATGGTTCGCAGCGCGCCGACGAAGTAGGCCGCGAATCCCCGCACGTGCTTCAGTTTCTGCGCTTCGAACCCGACGACGGTGTCAAACCCGACCCCTACGCCATTGCCGAAGTAGCGCCCGTCAGGAACGTCGCTCCCGACGACGTGGCCGACGTCGATCGTGCGCACGCACCCGCCGGCGACGACGCGGCAGGCCGACTCGAGGTCCCGCGGAATGCCGACGCCGAACGCGAAGTCGTTGCCGCGCCCCACGGGCACGACGCCCAGTGTCGCGCGCCGTCCGGCGTTCTTCGCAGACAGGAGGCCGTTCATGACCTCGTTGGCCGTGCCATCGCCGCCGACGGCGACGACCACGTCGAAGCCGCTCAGAACAGCGCGATGCGCAAGTTCCACCGCATGCCACGGACGCTCGGTGAACGCCATCTCCGGTTCGACGCCCTCCGCCCGCAGGGCTCGCTCGATGCGCGGGGCGCACCGCCCGCCGGCCCCCCGTCCCGAAGCGGGGTTCACAACAACGTAGCATCGCCGCATGGTCCTCCCCCAACGACACGACAAACCATTCCCCGTGGACTTGGCTCTTGCCCCACCCGGGGGTGACGCATCCACCTGGCCATCCCCCCTACGCCGCCCACTCGATCGGCAACGGCCCCAGAGCCGTCTCGCGCTCGGCGAAGACGGCGAGGCAAGCATCGACAACCGCCGCATCGTATCGCGTTCCTCGGCCCGCCGCGACTTCGGCGAGAGCTTTGGCCAGGCCGAGCGCGGCACGATACGGGCGGTGAGACGCCATGGCCTCGACCGTGTCTGCCACCGCGAGAATGCGCGCCTCAACGAGGATGTGCTCGCCGCGAAGGCCGTGGGGATATCCGGATCCATCGGCTCTCTCGTGGTGCTGAAGGACGATCGCCGCCACCGGCCACGGGAAGTCGATCTCCTTCAGGATCGCGTACCCCGTCGCGGGATGCTGCCTCACGAAGTCGAGCTCGATCGCCGTGAGCTCTGTCGGCTTGCTGAGAATCTCCGCTGGCACCGAGGCCTTTCCGACGTCGTGCAACAGCCCCGCAACGCGCAGTCCCTCAAGCCGAGAACCGGCGAACCCCATGCGCCGCCCGATCGCGAGAGCAAGCAGGGTCACGCGCTCTTGGTGCCCTGCAGTGTACGGGTCGCGCATCTCAGTCGTCGCCGCGAGGGCGCGCACGGTTCCCGTCAAGGCGCGCTCGATTCGGTGGGCAGACTCGACGCGCTCGCTGATGTCGACGAGGATTCCGCGTATTCCGATCGTCTGCCCATCCCGAACCAGGGCGCGCGACGACACAAGCCCGGGGAACGTCGTTCCATCCTTGCGTAACGCCATGTACTCGCCGGACGGCACCTCACCGCGATCCATGGCCTGTCGGAAGGTCCGCGCCGCTGTGTCCCGCTGCTCGGGGATCACCATCTGGGTCAGGTCGATCCCGCCCAGCGCCTCGCACTCGGAATACCCAAACCAGTCGAGTCCCGTCTGGTTGGCGTAGGTGATGCGCCCCGCGAGGTCGGCCTCGAACACACAGGTGGGCAGGGCATTCGCTAGGTCGCGAAACCGTCGTTCGCTCTCCGCCAGCGCCGCCTTGGCCTCTCTTTCAGCGGTCACGTCGGCAATCATCGCGACGAAGTACTGCACCCTACCTTCGGCATCGCGAATCGGGACGGAGGAGACAGCTCCCCAGACGACGCCTCCGTCCTTGCGAAGATAGCGCTTCTCGGTCCGGTAGACGCTCGACTCGCCTCGGGCCGCCCGTTCGACTCCGGCCAGGTCGGCCTCGGCGTGCTCACGATGGGTGACGTCGATGAAGCGTAGCGCGAGAAGCTCGCTCTCACGGTAGCCAAGCATCCGGCAGAAGGCGGCGTTCGCCTTGGTGAAGCGGTAGTCAGGTCCCGCGATGACCATCCCGACCGGGCTCTCCTCGAAGATGCGGCGGAAGCGCTCCTCGCTCTCGCGCCGTGCGTCCTGCGCAGCCTTCTGGTCGGTGATGTCCTGGCCGGAACTCACGATCCCCGTGATCCGGCCACGCGCGTCGCGCAGGAGCGCGTTGTGCCACGCAATCAGACGCTCCTCGCCGGACAGCGTCTTCACGGGATTCTCGTGGTACTCGGCGCTCTCGACTTCCCCGGCGACGAGCTGCTGGAACACGGCCGCCGTCTCGGCGGCGAGACGCTCCGGAAGGCAGTTCGAGAACCAATCCTTGCCCAGGAGGGCGCCCGGGCACTCGCACCCGAGCAGCTCGCAGCCGCGCCGGTTCACGAGCTCGATCCGGCCGTCGACGTCCAGCACGATGAGGATCGTCTGCGCCGTATCAAGGTAGAGCTGAGCTAGGTCACGCTGTCGCTGCAGCTCCTCGCGGGCAAGGACCCGTCGCGTGATGTCGCGGTGCGTGCCGACAACTCGTTGCGCGCGGCCATCGGCATCGCGAGCGACCACGCGAGCGCGGCTATGGATCCACCGCCAATCCCCGCCCTTGGCGCGCAGGCGAAACTCCATCTCGAGTTCGTCGCGCGGACCCGCCAAGCACTCCTCCAGAACTCGAAGCGCGCCTTCGCGATCCTCGGGATGGAGCAGCCTCTCCCACGTGGTCTGGCTGGGCGACAACTCGTCCGGCGAGAAGCCCAGCATCGACGCATAGCCGGGGCTGTAGTACGCTGCGCCGGTCGCGAAGTCGACGTCGTAGATCCCGTCGCTCGTTGCGGCCAGGGCAAGCCGCAGTCGCTCTTCGCTCCGGCGCAAGGCGGCCAGCGCGTCTTCCCCTTCGGTGACGTCGCGCGCCATCGCGGCGAACCTCGCATCAGCCTCTCTCCCAGACCCCTTGGCGGCAATCGTCAGCTCGAACGTCCGACGCCCCGCGGGTAGGTCGAGCGAGTACCGGGTCCCTCGACTGGAGCCCTCGCGCACCGCTGTCTCCAGCGCGGCCATGATGGAATCCGCGATCGCCGGGGGAAGGACTTCGGAAAGCCTCTTCCCGAGGAAAGACGCAGGGGGCGCGTAGAGTTGAGCGGGGTTCGAAGCTTGGTAGTCGTGGATGCGGCCTTCAGCGTCCACCTCGAAGAGGAGATCGGGGAAGGCCGAGATCGTCGCGTGCAGCTTGGCGCTCGCTTCTGCGAGCGCGGCCTCGGCCGACTTCTGACTCGTGATGTCCCGCGTCGTCCCCCAACCGCCCGAGAGCCGACCGCGCTTCACCACGCCGACGACGTTGCTGCACGTCCAGATGATGTGCCCGTCGGCGTGCTGCATCGGCGCTTCCGCATCCCGAAATAGATACCCATGCGCGATGGACGCAGCGACGAATCGGACCTGCTCTTCGTGGTCTCCGGTCAGTAGGGCCGAAAGCGGCTGCCCTAACAGGTCGTCCGGGGTCTCCAGACCGACGAGACGGGCGAGCGCGACGTTGCAGAAGGACAGGCGTGCTCGGTGGAGGATGGCCTCGGCTTGCTCGCGCGGAGCGAGCCGGGTCGACACGGAGGGCGACACGTCCACGCGCCAGACCCCGTCGTGCGTGAAGTCGAGAAACTGCGCGAAGTCGGCGGGGTCGAGGCCCGGCGCGGCCAAGAGCGTGGACCCGCTTGGCGTAACCGATACGGCACCGCCAGGGTGCTTCTTGACGGGTCCCGCCATGCTTCACCCTCTCGCCCGCCTTCTTGGACGCTCGATCGGCGCGAGGATCAACCGAGCTGCGACGTGCAGTGCGGGCAGCGCGTCGCGTCGAGCGCGATCGTTGACTTGCAGTGGGGGCAGGTCTTGGTCGACGGAGCCGCCTCGACCTTCGGCTTCTGCGACCTCTGGTAGACCCGCACGATGAAGAACAAGACCAAGGCCACGACAAGGAAATTGATGACGGTGTTGATGAACGCTCCATAGTAGATCGCCGCGGCCCCAGCGGCTCGCGCGTCCGCCGCGGACGCGTACGCGGTCTCGGAGAGATTGATGTACAGGTTGGCGAAGTCGACGTTTCCCACGAGCTTTCCTACGATCGGCATCACAAGGTCGTTGACGAACGAACTCACGACGGTGCCGAACGCGACACCCATGACAAACGCCACAGCCAACTGCACGAGGTTCCCCTTCGCGATGAAGTCACGGAATTCCTTCCGCATGCTCGCACCTCCTCCCGAAGCTGCCCTGTCACCAGTCTACGTATCGGGAGCCTCTGCGTGAAGGGAGGCGGTGCGGGATGGCTCTAGTACCGCTCTTCTCGCCCGAGGGTCAGGACGCCGAACGCGGCGATGCGACCGGACCGCCCAAGGGATCGCGCGTCGATCGGACCCTCGGCGAGCGCCCAGTTCTCGTAGGACAGGGTGACCTCGGGCACGCCCTCCGCGGACTCCGTGGCGGACTTCCCCTCGTAGACGGCGCGAAGATCGACCGGCGTCTCGGCAATCACAAGTCGGCCGCCCATGCGAGAAGCCGCCGAACGGAACAGGTTCGCCAGTCGCAACCCGCCCGACGTCTCCACACTCAGACGCTCCGTGGACCCCGCGCCCACGCCGCGAAGTCGCACCACGGCCTCGAACGTGAAGAAACGCGAGGGGAGCACGGATCGGCCGAGGAACCACTCCGCCTCACGCTCGGCGCGCAGTTCACCCCCGCTCCATCCCACTCCGCTATAGGCTACGAGCATCAGGCTCCGGTTGGGCACATACTCCGTCTGCGTGAGCAGCCGCGCGATCTCGAGCAGCAGGGCCACCCCGCTCGCGTTGTCGTTGGCCCCGTCCCCGGCCTGGCCCGGCCGGTAGGGCGTGACATCGTACTGCACGAGGACGGCGACGACCTGGTTGTCCATCTGCTCGCGCGGGTTCCCCTTCTCGCCGGGGATCCAGCCCACGACGTGGCGAACAGGCATCTCTTCCTCCACGGCGCCCTCAATGCGCAAAGCGGCACGACAGGGAAGCAAGAACGTCAAGGGATCGCGCGCGTCGACCTCGGAGGCCGCCGCACGCAGTTCGGCAAGCGAGCGGCCCACGCCGGCGAGGATTCGCTCCGCCGTCTCCTCGGAGATCCAGAGCGCGGGACGATCGATGCCCGTCGTTTCGATTCCCGCTCCTGTGAACGCAAAGTCGGCGCGGCTCGCCGGCGAGAGCACCGCGCGATGCGCGAGGATCTCAGCGCTTCCGGCAACGACTAGGAGCGCCGCACACCGCCTGCGTTCAAGGAGCTCCGCATCGAGACGCGTGAGCACGAGCAGGACGTCTTTCGACAGATCGAGTTTCTTGAAGGGACTGACATCGAGCTTGCCGTATGTCGGCGACTCGCCGAACGCGACGAAACGGATCTGGCCTTCGGCCTCGCCAAGCGTGCGGAATTGGTCCGAGTACTCCGCGAAGTCCTCGAGATAGGCCAGTGGCGGCCCGCCGTCGCCCAGCTCGAGCACAGGGACGTCGCTCAGGCGCTCGATCCCACCGACGTCGTTCACAAGGTAGGACCCGTCGCGGCCGATCGCCTGAAGACCCAGGCGGTCGAACTCGGCGGCAATGTACTCGGCGGCAGCGACAGCCCCTGCGCTTCCGATCTCCCGCCCGCCCATCTCCGGGGTCGTGAGCGCCGTGACGTGCTGCAGCGCCGCCTCGGCGCTGAACTCTGAAGCGTAGCGCCGGGTGAGCCCCGCCGAGCCCAAGTTGCCCGCGAAGAGCGCGAAGACAAGGCCCGCCGCGCCTAGCGCAAGGAGCGTCTTGCGGTTGAGGAGCCGTTTGAGGAACAGCCGACCCCTCTCGATCTCCCGCCGGATGCCCTCGCCCAGGAGGTGGAAGCCGAGGGCCGAGAACAGGAGCGCAAGGGACGGGTAGATTCCCAGCCAAGGCTTGGCACGCGCCGCCTGCCGGAACCCGGCCAGAAGGGCACCCCACTCTGGGACATCCGAGTAGTGCACGGCCGGCTGGTACATCTCCAATTCCATGTAGGCCCCGCCACCGAGGAACACGCCGAGGAAACCGAGTTCGCCCAGAATCATCAGCACGGCGGAGAACTCGATCGCCGCGAGCGCGAGAAGGGAAGGCACGAGGTGCGGCATCACGTGCGCCGCGAGAATGCGAAGTGGGTCGGCCCCGATCGCGCGGGCGCTCTCCAGAAACGGTCTCGAACGTATTGCGATGACCTCCGACCGCACGAACTGCGCCAACTCGCCCCAACCGACCACGCAAAGCCCCACAACGAAGGGAAGCGTCCCCTGGCGGATGCCCACCGCGAGGATGACGAGCATCGCGAGCAGCAACACGGGAAACGGTGTGATGACCTGCGCCAGTCCGCGAACGGCACGGTCCACGCGCGAGCCGCACCACCACCCCGCCACGGCGCCTAGGACGACGCCGACGCCCAGTCGCACGGAGACGGCAATCGCCGCGAGCCAGAGCGTCTGCTGCGCCCCGACGAGAATCAGGCTCATGAGATCCCGGCCCAGGGCGTCGGTTCCCCAAGGATAGCGATCGCTCGGCGCGAACGGCGGTCCGGTCAGCGTTCCGTTGACGCGCTCGACGCCGGCCATCTGGTAGGGATTGTGCGGCGCCAAGCGCGATCCGAACAGGACGACGATCACGAGCGCAAGGCACAGCGCGGCTCCCACCAGCAGAGAGAGGTTCACGCTGCGCCAGAGCGGAAGTCGTCGCCCCATGTCCCTTTTGCGGGTCGCCGCCTCGGCGCGCTCGCGGAGCTTCACCCGCACGGTGTGGCGCCAGTCCGGCGTTCGCCGCAGAACCTCGCGCCCGCGCCGTGCGAGATCCCGTAGGATTCGGGCGGTTGCCGCCGGGAACCCTCGCAGAGACGGCCACGTGTCCAACTCGGGATGGGAGACGGGCTCGCGAACCCGAGGATCCCAGCGCGAGTAGGTCGCCTCCAACAACAGCTGAACCGCCAGGAAGAACGCCGCGAGCGTCAGCAACAGGAAAACCGTCAGATTGTCGTCCTGGCTGGCGATCGCCCGAAGCAGCGTCTGTCCGGCTCCCGACCATCCGAAGTAGACCTCGACAATCGGCAGACTGCCCAAGGCAAAGCGCAGCGAAATCGCGACGGTCGTCAGGACGGGAATCGCCAGGTTTCGTGCAACGTGTCGTCGGAGGACCCCGACAATCCCCAGACCCTTTCCGAACGCCGTTCGAACGTAGTCTTGCTCGAACGCCTCGCGCGTCTTCACGTAGGTGATGCGAGCGATCTGAGCCAGAGGGCGTGCGGCCAGCACCAGGGCCGGCAGGACGATCTCCGGACCCCAGCCGAAACCTCCCATGGGAAGAACGGACCGACCGCCGAGGCGCGGCAGACTCAGGACGAGGATCTGCAAGAGCAGTGCAACGAAGAAGCTCGGCGCCGAGGCTCCGAGCACCGAGAGAAAGAGCAGGATGGAGGCTGCGAGTCTGCGACGCGAGATCGCCGCGAGCAAGCCGATCAGCACCCCGCCGAACGTCGCGACAGCCAGTGCCGCACCCAGGAGTCCGACGCTCCTCGGGACGACCACCGCGAGCACTTCGGTCACCGGCATCCGCCGCGCCGTGGCTCCGCCGGCCGTCGTCGCGCCGAGGTCGCCGCGAGAGAGACGAACGACGACGTCGCAGAACCCGCGACTTGCATCGCGGAGGGCCTCGCCGACCGACTGCCCACGAGCGAGATCGAGGGCGAAGAGCGTGAAGAAGATCGTCGCGGCAGCGCCCACAAGGATCAGGGCGACGCGGCCCGCTGCGTGCCGCCAGGCCGATGCGAGGCGCCCCCGGGAAGCGAGGTCGACGCGCTGCAGACCTCTGACGCTCATCGCATCGCAGGCCGCCGAACCTCGCGAGGCGCGGCCGACCTGCCTACTCCTTTCGCTACGCCGCTCGCGCCGTCAGCCAAAGCACCGTGGCCAGGACCACGGCACCCAAGAGCCACGGCCCGTACCGCCGCAGCCACGGGCGCCGCGCCCAGGACGACGAGGCCCGCCCCTCGCTCACGTCGAGCGCGAGCCGCTGGCTTTCTCGGTAGGTCTTGACGAACAGCGCGACTTTGCTCTGGCGCTTGTAGACCACGGCGAGGTTGTGCATGGCGTTGACGTGTCGTGGGTCGACCTCGAGCGCACGTCGGTATGCGTACTCCGCCCGCCCGAGATCACCCCCATCGACGTACAGATTGCCCAAACGGTAATAGATCTGCGCTCTCTGCTCGCCGTGGTCTAGGGCATCGAGAAGCGTGCGGATGGCCTCGCCTCTTTCACCATCCTGCCGCAGCGACTCGGCGAGATCGAGCGCCCGGGCGACGAGTCCCGCGCGCCCCTCGCCCGGTCTTGGATCCGCGGCGCCTCCCATGTCGTGATCCACCTACATCGCGATGGACTCGCGGATCGGCTGCAGGTCGAGTTCGTCGGCGCGGTGACAGGCCACGAAATGCTCCTCCCCCAGGTCTCGATACACGGGGGCCTCGACCTTGCAGCGGTCGACCGCGTAAGCGCAGCGGGGGTGGAAGTGACAGCCGCTTGGCGGATTCACCGGACTCGGCACGTCGCCCTCCAGGATCATCCGCTCCACGGCAATATCCGGATCGGGAACAGGAACCGCGGAAACGAGCGCCTCGGTATAGGGATGCTTCGGCTGCGAGAACAACGCGTCGGTCGACGCCAGTTCGACGATCCGCCCGAGGTACATGACCGCGACGCGATTGCTGATGTGCCGGACCACCGAGAGGTTGTGCGCCACGAACAGGTAGGTCAGCCCAAACTCGTGCTGCAGATCCTCAAGCAGGTTCAACACCTGCGCCTGAATCGACACGTCGAGCGCCGACACCGGCTCGTCGCAAACCACGAGCTGCGGATCGAGCACCAACGCCCGCGCAATCCCGATCCGCTGGCGTTGCCCGCCGGAGAACTCATGCGGATAGCGCTTCATGTGTTCGTCTTTCAGGCCTACGGCTCCGAGCACATGGCGCACCCGCTCGTCGCGCTCGGCGCCCCGCGCGAGCCCGTGCACCAGAAGAGGTTCGCCGACGATCGATCCCACCGTCATCCGCGGGTTCAGCGACGAATAGGGGTCCTGGAAGATGATCTGCATGTCGCGGCGCAGGGCCTTGAGTTCGCGCGGCGACGCCTTGACGACGTCCACTTCCCGCGGCTCGCGCGACTCCGATCCGGCCGCCCGCCGGCTCCGGAAAACGATCTTGCCGCGCGTCGGTTCAAGAAGTCGGAGCAGCGTCCTGCCTGCCGTCGTCTTCCCGCAGCCGCTCTCCCCAACCAGCCCCAGGGTCTCCCGCTCGCGGATGAACAGGTCAATCCCATCGACGGCCTTCACCGTCGCCTTCGCCCGGCGCAGCGTCCCCTTGCGCACCGGGAAGTGCTTCACGAGCCCTTCGACTTCGATGAGCGCTTTGTCCTTCATCTCCACGCCGATCACCCCTCCGCCCCGTAGAGCCAACACGCAGCGGTATGGCCCGGCGCCACGGCCTTGAGCGGCGGCATCTTCGTCTTGCAGATCTCCATCCTCCGCGGACAGCGCGGCTCGAACCCGCACCCCGGCGGCGCGTCGCTCGGATCGGGCACCACGCCTTCAATCGGGACCAGCCGTTCTTTCCTTTTCGCCAGCGAGGGGATCGAACGCATGAGCCCCTGCGTGTAGGGGTGCTTCGGGTCATGATAGATGTCCCGCACCGGCGCCGCTTCGACGATTCGCCCGAGGTACATCACCGCGACGTCGTCCGCCATCCCGGCAATGACCCCCAGATCGTGCGTGATGAACTGAATCGCCGCCTTGAACTCGCGCCGCAGTTTGTTCATCAGTTCGAGAACTTGAGCCTGGATCGTCACGTCGAGCGCCGTCGTCGGCTCGTCGGCGATCAGTAGCGCGGGATTGCACGACAGCGCCATCGCGATCATCGCCCGTTGGCGCATGCCTCCCGAAAGCTGGTGCGGATACTCGTCAACACGCTGCTCGGGAAGCGGAATCCCCACGTCCTTGAGCATCTCGATCGCTTTGCGGCGCGCCTCGCGGCGATGCACCTTCTGGTGCAAGATGATCGCCTCCATGATCTGGTGGCCAATCGTGAACACCGGGTTCAGCGAGGTCATCGGCTCCTGGAAGATCATCGCGATGTCGTTTCCGCGAATGGAGCGCATCGCCTTGCCCTTCGGCGGCAGCTTCGTGAGGTCGATCACCTTCCCATCGCGGTGATACAGCACCTCGCCGCCTGCGATCTTCCCCGGCGGGCTCTGCACGAGCCCCATGATCGCGAGCGCCGTGACCGTCTTTCCACAGCCGCTCTCTCCCACGATTCCCAGCGTCTTCTCGCCGTCGATCGTGTACGTCACGCCGTCCACCGCCCGCACCAGAGCGCTGTCCGTGACGAAGTGCACCTCGAGATTGCGGACCTCGACCAGCGCCGAAGACGCCATCAGGACCTCCCCACCGCGAGGCTCGACCCCGCGGGCATCGACCTACCGGTCTCCCATCTGTGCTTCGCAGGTTCCACGACTCGTCTCATCGCATCCCCCCTACCGTGTCTGCCGCGGGTCGAACGCGTCGCGAATCCCGTCTCCCAGGAAGTTGAACGCGAACAGCGTGACGGAGATCGCCACCGCCGGCCAAAGCACGAGGTGGAAGTGAGACCGCATCCCCATGTAGCCATCGGAAAGCATCATGCCCCAGCTCGGTGTCGGCGGGTTCACGCCCAGACCGATGAACGACAGGAACGCCTCGTAGAGGATGAATCCCGGAATCTGCAAAGCCTGCGCAACGATCGCCGGACCGAGAACGTTCGGCAGGACGTGCCGCACGAGGATTCGCGAGCGGGATGTGCCAATCGCTCGCGCCGCTTCCACGTACTCGGTGTTCCTCACCGAGAGGGTCATCCCGCGGACAAGCCGCGCCATGCCCAGCCACGACGTGAGTCCGATGCCGAGGAAGATGAAGAACATGCCGCCGGTTGCGCGGTCGATGTTCGACAGGAGCCCGCGGAATCCTCCGCCCGCGACGCCGGAGACCGAGAAGCTCGACTTGAAAAAGACCATCAGCAAGATGATCAACAGGAGTGTTGGGAACGCGTACATGATGTCGACGAACCGCATCATGACGTTGTCCGTCTTGCCGCCGATGAACCCCGCGACCAGCCCGAACGTGACCCCGATCACAAATGCCGTGAGCGCGCCGACGAGGCCCGCCGAGAGCGAGATCCTAGCCCCGTAGATCAGTCGCGAGAAGATGTCGCGCCCCATGAAGTCGCAGCCCATGATGTGTTCCGCGCTGGGACCCGCGTAGTTGTCGCGCACGTTCCCTTGGGTGTAGCTGTACGGCGCCACGAAGTCGGCAAAGATCGCCGCGAGGAAAAGGATGAGCAGGATGACCCCGCCGGCGACCGCAGGCCGGTTCTTCAGGAGCCGCCGCATGGCGTCGCGGCCAAGGCTTCTCGGCTTGGCTGCCTTGGGATCGGCCTTCTGTTTGCGACGAAACGCCATATGGTGTCCCTCCTAGTCGTAGCGAATCCGCGGGTCCAGCAGGGCGTAGCTGACGTCCACGAGAAGGTTCATCAGGATGATCAACAGGGCGAACAACAGCGTCGTCGCCATGATCACCGGGTAGTCTCTGTTGCCGATGCTCTGGACGTAATACTTGCCGATGCCCGGGATTCCGAAGATGCGCTCCACAACAAGCGACCCCGTAAGGATGTCCGCGAAGGCGGGGCCGGCTATGGTCGTCACCGGGATGAGCGCATTCCGAAACGCGTGCTTGACGTTGACGACCAGTTCGCGCACCCCTTTGGCTCGTGCGGTCAGGATGTACTCCTCGCGCGTGACCTGAAGCATCGACGCCCGCGTGATCCGCGCGAACCGCGCGAGGTAGAACGTCGAGAGGGTGAGTGCCGGGAGCACGACGTGTGCCGGCGTTCCCCACGTCGCAACGGGGAACCATTTGAGCTTGAGCGCGAAGATCCAGATCAGAAAAGGGCCCAGCGCGATCGCCGGGATCGACACGCCGAGCATCGAGAAGACCATCGATGCGTGGTCGATCAAGGAGTTCTGTTTGACGGCTGAGAGCACGCCGAGCGGGATCCCGACGAGAATCGCAAACAGGAGCGCGACCGCCCCCAGCGTCGCCGTGACCGGCCATTGCTGTGCGAGGATGTCGTTGACCGTTCGCGAGCGATAGGCAATCGACGGGCCGAAGTCAAAGCGCACGAAGCCCCACATATAGTCGACGTACTGCTTCCAAAGCGGCGCGTCGAGGTTGTACTTCGCCTCGAGGTTGCGCTGAATCGCCTCCGGCAGCGCGCGCTCGCGCGTGAACGGGCTTCCCGGCACGGCGTGCATGAGCACGAACGTCATGCTCGACACGACGAAGATCACCGGGATCGTCCACAAGAGACGACGCACGATGAACTGGAACATCTGGAACTCCCTCCTCAGAGTGAGACAGGGGGGGCATGAAACAGGCGCCCCCCCTGATCGGCTCCAGCGACCTCCTAGACCCTAGTGGTCAAGGATGTCCCAGTTCTTCCACGACTCGCCGCCGATGGCGGCATACGTGCGGACGACGTAGGGCTTCGACAGCTCGTTCGAGGTGTAGAAGTAGATCGGGATGAACGCGACGTCGGTCTCGCAGATCAGGATCTCAGCCTGCTTGTAGAGATCAAGACGCTCGGCCGGGTCGGTCGACACCGCGGCACGTTCCACCAAGTCGTCGTACACCGGGTTGTCGTACTTCTCGTAGTTGTTGCCCGAGCCCGAATGGAAGACGTCGTTCAACCAGTTGTTCGCGTCGGGGTAGTCCGCGCACCATCCCATGCGGAAGACCTGCGGCGCATCGGTCGCGCACGTGTTCAGGTAGACGCCCCACTCCTGGTTCGTCAGGTTGACCTTGATCCCAAGCGTGTCCTCCCAACCCTGGGCGACGAACTCGGCGATCTTCTGGTGCCCCTGGCTCGTGTTGAACATCAGGGTCACTTCGGGGAACCCCGCCCCGCCCGGATAGCCCGCGTCGGCAAGGTACTGCTTCGCGGCCGTCGGGTTGTACGGGTAGCCGATCTCCAGCGCCACGCCGTCGACGTGCCCGAAGATGCCAGGAGGCGTCCAGGTCTGCGCCGGCCGCTGGTTGCCCTTCAGGACAAAGTCGATGAGGCTCTGGCGGTCGACCGCGGAGGCCAACGCCTTGCGGACGAGGATGTTGTCCAGCGGAGCCTTGGCGGCATTGAGACCATAGCGGTAGGTGCACAGGTTCGGCGCCTGGTAGAGTTCCTTGGACAGCACGGGGTCGGTCTTGATGCGGTCCATGTCTTCGAGCGGGGGATTGTCGTTGACGTCGATTGTCCCCGCCTCGTACATCGCCATGGCCGTCGACTGCTCGTTGACCATGTAGCAGTAGACCTGATCGATCTTGACGCTCGCCGCGTCGTAGTAGAGCGGGTTCTTGTTCAGCACGAGGTGATCCTCGTGCACCCAGTCTCCGAGAACATACGGGCCGTTCGTGACGATGTTGTCGGCCTCGGTCCACTGGTCGCCGTACGCCTCAACGGCGAACTGCGGCAGCGGGGCGCAGAGCCACAACGCGGCCATGGACGGGAAGTACCCGGCCGGGAAGTTCAGCGTGATGGCCACGGTGAAGTCGTCCACCGCGACAACGCCGACGTCATCCGCCGAGCCAACGCCAGTGTTGTACGCCTCGGCGCCCTTGATGAGGTACAGCACGTACGCGTACTCCGACGCGGTGGCAGGGTCCAACAGACGCTTGATCCCGAACTCGACGTCGTGCGCCGTCACAAGTCCGCGGTCGACCGCACCGCTGCGGTCGGTCCAATGGACGTCGTTTCGCAGGTTGAACGTCCACGTCACCGTGGCCGCGTCGAACGTCCAGGTCTCGGCCAAGTCCGGCAGGACGGCCATCGTCGCATCATCGTACTGGCAGAGGCTGATGAACATCGCCTTCAGCACCTGATGCGAAGTCGTGTCCGTCGCCAAGCTCGGATCGAGGGACGGGGGTTCGGTTGACAGGTTCCAGAACAGGGTCTTCGCTTGTCCGGCGACCGCAAGACCGCCGAGCAGCGCCACAACCATCAGGCAAGTCAGAGCTCTCTTCACTGCGCTCCCTCCTTGATCGTGACCAACGCCATCGCAGTCAAGGCGGAAGGGGATTGCACCGCCCCATTGCACCGCCCACTGCACCGCCCGCGTGCCCGGCGCACCGCCGGGCTACGCCTTGTATGCCTTCTAGCGAAGAGGTAACAGCAGTATAGATCCGCCCGCTCCGTTGTCAACTCGCCGGAGGTCGTCAGAGATGCAGC
Source organism: Candidatus Bipolaricaulota bacterium (assembly GCA_040752575.1). Taxonomy (GTDB): domain Bacteria; phylum Bipolaricaulota; class Bipolaricaulia; order UBA7950; family UBA9294; genus CAIOGO01. The sequence continues at coordinate 9,304 of JBFMGK010000009.1, read as the reverse complement.
CTCATCCGACGGGAACCCTACAGGCCGGACAGAGCCAGGCCATGACATGCCGCATGTTATAGCTGATCGTCCTTCATGCCATCATGCGCTTTAGGATTTCACGTTCTTCCACAAGGAGAGCTTCTCTCCCGCGGAGGTCACGAGCGCCGCTGCCTCGTTCCACAAGAGCGCGACAGCGTAGTCGGCATCGGCGTCGGGCATCGCGAACCGGGGGTTGCCGTTCACGAACTTGCGCCACGCGCACTCGGGACACTCATCCGACTTGGTCTTCCACGCGCGTTGCGCCGTCTGGTAGTCATAGAGCGCCTCGGAGAGGAGCGCCGCCGCCTCTCGTGCGGTCTCATCGTCGAGCTCCTCGTTCCGATACGCCATCAAGGCGGCCGATGCTTCGCCGACCCACGTCTCGTAGTCGGCATACGTGATTGTCTCCCGGGTCGCCGTTCGAATGACCTCAAGTGACGCGTAGGCGGCGCGAAGCGCGACCTCGCCCGCAGACGGCGGGGCTTCCTCGCTGCCGCGCTTCGCGCACCCCACCGCCAAGACCAAGATCAACCCGAGACTTAGCAAGCCGGCAAGCCGTTTCACTCCCCGCACCTCCCGTCCCTGCGTGGCGCTGAGGCTACGACAACGGCGAGCCTGGAGCAAGCAACCTGGGGAGAGGAGAGTCCCGCACGGGGGATCCCAGCCGAAGGGGGTCGCCGCGCGTCCGCGCCGGAGAGCACCGCTTGCGTTGGCGGCGGGCACCGCCTACTGTGTGAGTCAGCGAACGCGCGAGGCCGCAGACGGAGATCCTAGACTGGATGAGGAGGCGAAGCGTGGCCAAGCTCATCATCGTATCGAATCGCCTTCCCGTAACGCTCCAGCGCGGCGAGCACGGGTTGGAGGTCTCGCCGAGCCCGGGGGGGCTCGCGACGGGACTTGCGTCGGTTCACGGACCGGGACGGAGTCTTTGGGTGGGTTGGCCCGGCTTGTCCAACGAGGCCATCCGCGGCGAGGAGGAGGGGGTTCGCCGCGAGCTGTCGGGCCGCGCTTGCTTGCCCGTCTTCTTGTCGCAGAGCGAGGTGCGCGACTACTACAGCGGGTTCAGCAATCGGACGCTGTGGCCTCTCTTCCACTACTTCACGCAGCACGCGCGCTATGACCGCCGCGAGTGGGATGTCTACGCACGCGTGAATGAGCGCTTTGCCGACGCCGTTGCCGAGGCGGCCGCGCCGGGCGACATGATCTGGGTTCAGGATTACCAGTTGATGCTAGTCCCGCGGATGGTCCGCCATCGTCTGCCTCACGCGACGATCGGCTTCTTTCTCCATATCCCTTTCCCCGCGTACGAGGTCTTCCGACTTCTGCCGTGGCGTCGCGAGCTGCTTGAGGGCGCCCTCGGAGCCGATGTCGTCGGCCTCCACACCTATGATTACGTCGGCCACTTCTTGGACGCCGTTCAAGCCGTCCTCGGACGCTCGCACGAGTTCGCCGACGTCACCTTGGAAGACGGGCGCGTGGCACGGGTCGAGTCGTTCCCGATGGGCATCGATGCGACCCGCTTCGAGACGGCTGCGCAGTCCCGCGACGCAGAAAAGGAGGTCGCGCGCCTTCGTCGGCAGGTTAAGACCGAGAAGATCGTCCTGTCGGTGGACCGGCTTGACTACACGAAGGGGATTCTGGAACGGCTCGCCGCGTACGACGTGTTCCTCGAGGAGAACGCCGCATGGCGCGGCCGCGTCACGTTCGTCCTGCTCCTGGTTCCTTCACGCACGCGCGTTCAGGAGTATCAAGACCTCAAGCGCCAGATCGACGAACTCGTCGGCCGAATCAACGGCCAGCGCGGCCGTGTCGGTTGGACGCCGATCGTCTACCTCTATCGCAGTGTGCCCTTTGAGCGACTCGTCGCCCTCTATCGAAGCGCTGACGTGGCCCTCGTCACGCCGCTACGCGACGGGATGAACCTTGTCGCGAAGGAGTACGTCGCGTGTCGGGATCGTGGAGGAGCGCTGGTGTTGAGCGAGTTCGCCGGGGCTGCCCGCGAGCTGGGGGGAGCGCTGTTCGTGAACCCCAACGACGTCCCCGGCGTGGCACTTGCCCTGCGCGACGCCCTCGAGATGCCAGCGGATGAGCAAGCCCACCGCATGCAGTGGATGAAGGATCGCGTGACGGCGGGGTCGGTTGACCGCTGGGCGGCGGATGTCCTGGCCGAGCTCGCCGCGCCCCGTCATCCGCCAACGGGAGCGGAGTTGCTCTCCGGCGTCGAGGCGGCCGCGACGTGCGCCGAGTTTGCGGCCGCAACTCGCCGGCTGTTGCTGCTCGATCTGGACGGAACGCTCATCCCGCTCGCGGCCCATCCATCGCGGGCCCAGCCGAGCGCAGCGCTCTTCTCGCTCCTGGAGCGGTTGGCCTCGGATCCGCGCAACGAACTCGTTCTGGTCAGCGGGCGAGACAAGGCCACGCTCGACGCCTGGTTTGGGGCCTTCAACGTCGGTCTGGCCGCCGAACACGGCGCGTGGATTCGCGAGCGCGGAGGCGCGTGGCGGGCAACCGTCTTGCGCGACGCGGCGTGGAAGACTCGCGTTATGCCGGTTCTCGAGCGCTTCGTGCGGCGGACGCCCGGGGCCTGGATCGAGGAGAAGGACTTCTCGCTCGTATGGCACTATCGCGCCGCAGAACCCGCCGCGTCTCGCCTGCGCGCGCCGGAGCTACGCCGAGTTCTGGCCACGCTGACGGCGAACCTCGAACTCCACTTGCTGGACGGAAACGGCGTCCTCGAGGTGAAGGCCAACCCCTTCCACAAGGGACAGGTCGCCGCGCAGTGGTTGGGACAGGATACCTGGGACTTCGTTCTCGCCGCCGGTGACGACCGCACCGATGAGGACATGTTCCGAGCTCTTCCCGCTTTAGCGCGCACGATCAAGGTCGGACCCGGTGCGTCGGCAGCCCGCCATCGACTCCCCGCCCCGGGGGAGATGATCGCTCTCTTGGAACGTCTAGGCGCCGAACCTTCGTCGCGACGCAAGCGCTGACGACGCGACACGGCGCGCCCGGGTGCTCGGACCTCGTGGCCTTCCCAAGTGGCGTCGCCGGCCTGCGGATGCAGCCATCCAACGTCCGACCGTCATCTCCTTGGGGCCACGCCGAGGAGTCGAAGCGCGCTGCGCCACGGGATGTCGATCCTTGCGCGGCCGGCACCACGCGCACTGCCGAAACCTGCCCGCCTCGACCGACGGGCCCCAGGATCACTGCGTAGGGCACCCCGCACATGATGCGCAGGAGTCAGGACCGTGACCCCCAGCTCGGACCATGAACGCTCGGCTCCCGGCCTCCAGAGAGACAAGCGTGCGCTCCAGCAAGGACCAAAGCCGCACTGCTTTGCTTGCCCCGAGAGAGAATGGATACACGGGCGGCGACAGGAGGTTGTGTGCGCGTCACCAGAAGAGTGTTCCATGATCTCGCGCTCTGGATGATTGCGCTGGGTCTCGGGATTGGCGTTTCGTTTCCCTTCTTCGTCGTCCTCCTCGGAGTGCCATCGGAAACCGCTTGGACCGCCACGTTCTTCCTTGCCTGCCTCGGAGCAGGCGCATTGGCCGGCGGAACGAACTTCGCCCTGGCACGGTGGGTTGTCGGCACCCGCATCCGGCTTCTCGCTCAGCGCATGTCGCACGTTGAGGAGAACCTGCTGGCGGCAACTGCAGAAGGCGACGCGCCCCCGTGCAGCCCCCAAGAATGCCACATCACGGTAGATTCGAACGATGAGATTGGGGAAAGCGCAACCGCCTTCAACCGCCTCGTCGACGCCCTGTCGCGATCCATCGAAACACAGGCTGCCCTGCGTGCGTTTTCCGAACTCCTGACCAGCCAACTGGAGCTGGACACGCTTGCGGAGAAGGCTCTTCGCCAGTTTCTCGAGCACACTGGAGCGGAGGCCGGGGCCGTGCTCTACGAGTCGGGAGGGGATCTCCACCTGGCCTCGTCGCATGGCTTACGCGAACCCGGGGATCTCGTGTCGAACGACCACGTTCGGACGGCTGTCCGCACCGGGGACTCGCAGGTCATCCGCATGCCGGAAGGAGTGAGGGTAGATGGCGTGCTCGCCGAGTTTCGTCCGAGCGAGGTCTTTGTGCTCCCCGCAACGTACAAAGAGATCCCCCTCGGGGTGGTCGTGCTGGCCACATCAGGTTCGTTCGACGGGGAGGCGCGCGCGCGCATGGAGTTGTTCCGCCGCAGTTTTGGCCTCGCTCTGAACAATGCGATCACTCATGGCCGGCTGCAGCGTCTTGCCGCACTGGATCCGCTCACCGGGGTCTACAACCGACGCTTCGGCATGACGCGTCTCCACGAGGAGTTCGACCGGGCGGTGCGGATGAACGCGCCGCTCGGCGTCCTGATGTTCGACCTCGATCACTTCAAGCAGGTCAACGACACGTACGGACATCTCGTCGGGGACCGTGTTCTCGTGACCGTGGCCGGGATCGCGAAGTCGGTACTCCGCGACGGCGATGTGCTCATTCGCTACGGGGGAGAGGAGTTTCTCGCCGTCCTCCCGGCAGCATCGTCCGAGGATGTCCGGCAGATCGCGGAGCGACTGCGCCACGCGGTCGAGGAGGCCGCGATCGCAGATGGGCCGCGCAGTGTCCGCACAACCATCAGTCTGGGCGGGTCTTCCTACCCCAACCACAACGTCCAGAAGGACAGCGACCTCGTCCACCTCGCCGACGAGGCGCTCTTCCGAGCCAAGGATGCGGGCCGCAACCGGCTCGTGTTGTCGCGCTGAAGCCGAGAAGCGCGTAGGGGGTCTCCTGCGGAGACCGACATCAACGACGCTTCGTTCCCCCGTCGTCTGCCGGAAGTGACACGTCTCAGGCGGCCTCGCACCGCGAAGCGAAAGCTCTTCAGGGCTCCCCGTCGCGGTGCGGAGCCGGCACAGCCGTCCGAGTTGTGGAGCGCTTCGTTTGGGTCTTCTCGCAGCATTCCGGCGCTCGCTGCATCTAGCGGCGCCCCATGACGGCGGACGGGCGGCTTCGGCGGACGGTCCCACGGGGCGTTCGCCTCCGAAAGCCCGATCCCTTGGTGCTGTGCGCTCTCTCCCGGCACCGCGTCGTCTCCGGCGCACCGGCCGATCTGAGGTCAGCATGGGGCGACTCGCGCGCCGGAGAGACAGCTTGCGGATTCCGTTCCCGTGGCGCCCGGACGACTCGACTCCGCCAGCTGGACCGACCAGCCTGCTCGTTGCTCGACCGCTAGAAGTAGGCCTTCTGCACGTACTCGCGCATCATCCGCTGGGTGTTGAAGAAAGAACCGTTGAGCGCCATGGCGAAGCGCATCACGTCGATGAACCGCTCACGGTCACCGTAGTAGAGCGGCAGGATGGTCGTCTCGAGTTTCTCGTAGAGGCATTGCGCGTCCCGCGAGCGGTCGCTGCCGTCGCAAGCCCGACCGGCGTCCCCGATGGCCCAGCCCGTTAGGCCTTCGATGTGGCCCTCGATCCACCAGCCATCGAGCACGCTGAGGCTGGGGATTCCGTTCAGCGCCGCCTTCATTCCGCTCGTTCCCGACGCCTCTTGCGGCGGCTCGGGCGTGTTGAGCCACAGATCCACGCCCGACGTGATGATTCGGCCGTCATCCATATCGTAGTCCTCGAGGTACGCGACTTGGATCGTTCCCTCGAGCGCGTCCTTGGCGCGAAAGATCTGCTTGATGACCTCCTTGCCCGGGACGTCGTGCGGGTGAGCCTTGCCGGCATAGACAATCTGGATCGCGCCTCTCTGCGATGCCGCGGCCTTGAGTCGCTCGATGTCGTCGAACAGCAGCGCGCCGCGCTTGTACGTCGAGGCGCGGCGCGCGAAACCGATCGTGAACGTTCCGGGGTCCATCGTCACGCCGGACGACTCGCTCACTCGCTCGATCAGGCGCCGCTTGGCGGCCACGTGCGCCTCCCAGACCTCGGGTCGCGGGATGCTGACGGCATAGCGCAGGCTCGAGTTGTCCTCGCGCCACCCTGGGACCACGCGGTCGTACAACGCAGCGAACGGCTCGGCAACCCACGTTGCCGCGTGAACACCGTTCGTGATCGCGTCGATCGCGTAGCCGGCGAACATCATCCTCGACACCTCGCCGTGTCGCTTAGCGACGCCGTTCACGTAGTGGCTGGCGTTGAGTGCCAGGAGGGTCATGTTGAGCACGCCTCCATCGCCCATGACGTCTTTCAGCTGCAGGAAGTCTTCGCGCGGCCCGATCACGTAGCGCACGAGATCGAGCGGGAACTGGTCGTGGCCCGCGGGAACGGGCGTGTGTGTGGTGAAGACGCACTGCTCGCGCACGGTCCCGAGGTCCTCGGCGGCGACCGTCTCGCGGCCGGCCGACCGCGCGGCCTCATCCAGCAGCTCTAGGGTCAGCAGGCTCGCGTGGCCTTCGTTCATGTGGAACCGCCGGATGCTCGCGTAGCCAAGCTCGCGCAGCATTCGCACGCCGCCGATTCCGAGGATCGCCTCCTGGCAGAGCCGATAGGTTGCGTCTCCCCCGTAGAGCGAGTCGGTCAACGACCGGTCCTCGGGGGCGTTCTCGTCGAGATCGCTGTCGAGGAAGTAGACGGCGATCCGTCCGCTGCCAACCCCGCGCACCTCGGCCTTCCAAGAGCGAAGCCAAACCGTCCGGCCGCGCAACGCAAGCGAGACCCGCTGCGGCATCTCCTCGAGCAGCTCGTGCGGCGCCCACTCCACCGGCTCTTCGCGCTGCCATCCGTCGGCCTCGAGGCGTTGGCGGAAGTAGCCCTTTCGGTAGAGAAGGGTGACCGCCACGAGCGGGAGGCCGAGGTCGGCCGCCGCCCGCACGGTATCGCCGGCAAGGATCCCCAGCCCTCCGCTGTAGGTGGGCATGCGGTTCTCGAGGCCGATCTCCATCGAAAAATACGCGATTCGTTCGTCGTTCACTCAGGCTCCCCCATCCATCGTCAAGTGCTCGGTTGCCGCGCTTCGGCGCCATTTGTCCCCGGTACGTTTCGGCCGGCGTTGCTTCCCCCGGCACAGCGGACGTCGTGTGGCCGAGCTCACCCACGCCGAGCAACCGGCAGTCGTCGAAGAGTATGCGTCGCAGGGTGCCTCGGGCAAGGGGATCGTGGCGGACGGCCTCGTGCATGCCCACGGAAGATGGGCTCGCAACGCTCTTGACTGGACCTAGAACGAGGACGAACATGGGAGGGCTGCGGCTGCAGGGGTGCGGTCCGCCCACGAGTTACCCGCGCAACGTGAAGGACGGGCTGACCACAAAGCGCATCTGGGGAGGAGGACGCGGCCCGTGAGGACTGTCGCAAGGCGTGTCGTGGCGATCGCGCTCTCCACGTTGGCCCTATGCGGCGCAGGCGCTGTGGAGGGAGGGTCGATGACCGGGCTGGCAGATTTCGCCATTACGGACGTCACGGTGATCGATGTGCGCACGGGCCAGGCCATCCCTGCGCAGACGGTGTCTGTGATGGGAGACAACATCTCGCAGATCGTGCCCGCGGACTCTGCGGACTCTGCGGGACTTCACGGGGCGGTCAAGACTCTCGACGGGCGCGGGCTGTACTTGATGCCTGGTCTGGTCGACGCACACGCTCACTACTTCGAGCCGGAGACGTTCGGCCGCCTCTTCCTCGCCCATGGTGTCACGCTGGTGCGCGAGATGGGCATGGCCGACGAGCTCACTCTCTCGATTCGAGACGGGCTTCGCGATGGATCGCTTCTCGGGCCGGAGCTTTTCGGTGCGGGGGCGATCCTCGACGGCGTACCTCCGCTGATTCCCCTCATTTCGCACGGCGTCGCCACCCCCGACGAGGCACGCGACGCCGTCCAGCGCCAGGCTGCGGCCGGGTTCGACGTGATCAAGGTCTACTCGACCCTGAAGGTCGAGGTCTTCCGCGCCATCGTCGACGAGGCGCATCGCCTTGGGCTTCGCGTCGCGGGCCACGTTCCGGACTCCGTTCCGATTGAAGATGCCGCCGCCATGGGCCTTGACTCCTCCGAGCACTTCTTCGGTTTTGAGAAACTGATCGGTAAGCTCCTTGATGCCCCTGTGCGCTACACCTACACCGGAATGGGAGCCGACGTCGCCTTCTTCCTCCGCCTCGGCGAAGTCGAGCCGGATCGCCTCGCACAAGCCTTCGACAGCCTTCGCCGCAGCGGGCTCACGGTCTGCCCGACGATCGTCACGTTCAAGGCAGGGATGCGCACGACGTCCTACCAATCGGGGGAGTTCGACGGCAGCGAGTTCGTGGCGCCGGAACTCCTCGCCATGTGGCGCACCTTGTGGGCAGACCAGAGCGATCTCTCGAGCTTCATCTGGGAGACGTGGGCACGGCTGGTCGCCCAGCTCCATGCTGCCGGTGTTCCTCTCATGGTCGGGACCGACCTCTCGGTTCCTGGCATTCTGCCGGGTTTCTCGGTCCACGACGAGATGGAGATCTGGCAGGACGCCGGCATTCCCGCGCCCGACGTGCTTCGCGGCGCGACGATCGTCCCCACGACTTGGCTCGGCCTCGGGGCCCGGCTCGGCTCGATCGAGGAGGGAAAGGCCGCCTCGATGCTGCTTGTGCGAGGTAATCCACTCGACGATGTTCGAAACGCGCGTGACGTTGAAGGCGTTTTTCTGCGCGGCCAGTACTTTGATCGCCTGGCACTCGACCAACTGCTTGCCGAGGCACGCGAACTCGCGCAACGCTAGCGGATCCATGCGGGGCAACGCATCGTCACGTCGCAGCGGAACTCGTGGGCCCCAGGTAGGCCGGGACTCCTTCCCCCCCCCAAGTGCTAAGGCTGCCGCAAGTAGGCGACGGGCTCGCTCGGAGCTTGAGGCGCGGCCGACCGATCCGCGCTGACACGCGAACGCGAACGGCCCGACAGCGGGCTTTGGCGAAGCAGTCCAAGGCGGACCCACTGCGGCAAAGAAGGGCCGCCGCGCGCTGCCTCGCGCACTTCCTCAGCGGGATGGCGCAGCGAACACGCCGTGGACGCCCTGTTTCAGACCGCGGAACCGGCCGGCCGTAGACCCCGGTGACACGGTGAAGCCACGCCATCGCGTCCACCAGGAGTCTGCCGCGCCCGGCGGGCCAGCGTGCCCTTCAGGCTACCCCAGCAACTCCTCGAGTCGATCGACAAGCGCCGAGAGATTGGCAAACGCCGCCTCGACGGGCTCGGGCGACCTGAGATCGACCCCCGCGAGTTGGAGCGCATCGAGCGGATAACGCGAGCCGCCCGACTTCAGGAAGTCCACGTAGCGCTCGGCGGCCGCCTCGCCCTCCGAGAGGACCTTGTGCACCAGGGCGTGGGCGCCGGAGATTCCGGTC
>JBFMGK010000008.1:0-18001 GCA_040752575.1 Candidatus Bipolaricaulota bacterium | reverse complement strand
CGGGCGTACATGAGAGACGGGGCCATTGATCGTCACGTGGCCCCGTCTCTCATGTACGTTCGAAGTCGCTTTGGATCGCCGCAGTTAGCGGTCGCCTGACCGTCTAGCGAACTGCCACGCCGTCCTCCAGCGGGCGTAGAGGAGGACGGCCGGGTTCATGAACCCCTCTGGACGTAGAAGTCCGACAGTGTCTGTGTTCCTTTCCCAGGTGGTTCACAGCGTCATCCGGGCCCGCTGAGTGGCTTCTCCCGAACACCTTTCCAGGGGGAGACGGATCCGCTACGCGGCCGGACTTCGTAGGGCTGTTGTTGCCCTTCCAAGCCGGTCGGGGTGTTCATACTCCTCGATCTCTGCGTTCTGAACTGCTGCCTGAACGGCCGCCGCTCGCTCCGGGGAACCGGGCGGGGGTAGCCCTACCCCGCCCCAGCGATTCTCGAAGTACCAGCGCGACACCCAGGGGAGCCTGCCCTCGGCCTTGGTCAACTCGGCAGCTATTGTGGACTGCGCCGTGGGTCCGCCCGCCCAGGCTGTGCTCGGGGGCGCCGCAGGCAGTGTTGCGGCTGGAGACGCTGTTGCCGTTCTCGACGCAGGAGCGGAAGTTGCACGCACCCGGCCTGTCTGAAACACGGGTAGCCCGTCCTCCAGCCAGATCTCGCCGAAACAGCACGCGCGCAGCTCCCTCGAAAGCCCACGCTGCGACCATGTGGCGACGTACACCCGCCGGCCAAGATGCTTTGCTGCGTCCACAGCAGGAACTAGGTCCTGATCACCAGAGAAGAGAACAGCGACATCGTAGGCGTCCACTGCAGCGTAGTGGATCATGTCTGCGACGAGTCGTGTGTCGACGCGCTTCTCCGTCCAATAGTTCCGGCCGCGGTTGCAGTGTCTACACTTCGCAGTCCTTCGGACGCGCGGTTCTCGCTGTACGAAGAAGCCCGTCCGCAAGTTGAGGTTCGTCAGGAAGCTCGTGAACGGCTGCGTTGCGCCGCCGGGGGCCTCGCTGTGGCCAGTGTAGTTAGTAAGCGCCTTGAAACTCGGGGATGGTGCCACCAACCTTGCTGGTGACCCAGGCTGCTAGTTTGTCGTAGTCGATCTCAACGCCGGGGTGCCTAGCTGAGAGGGCGCTGCAGAAGTTCTTTCCGTCGAAGAACAGGGCGACTCTCATTGGAGCCTCCGCTGTCCAGCAGAAAGGGCAGCCCGCAGGCTGCCCTGGAAATACTCTCTCGGCACCTGCTCGGATTGATTCATCCGGCCTAGCGACAAGAGGACGATAACTGCGCACATCCTATGCCCACACCTTCCGACCGTCAAGGGACGTTGGTCACCCGGCGCGTCCAGATGGAGTATCGGATGATGATAGCACATATCCTTGAGGAAGAGTAGTTCGTCAGCTCGATGCATCTCTAGGGAAGAGCATCGAACTCCCGGGAGCGCAGACTGACAAGGTTCGACAGCGATCCTCGGTGGCGAGCTCACGAACCGTCGTGCAGAGGAGTCAAGTTAGAGTGGAACGTGATTCCTGTCGTGCGCTCGCTTCAAGGCCCGGAGAGTGATGCCTCCCCGAGGCTGCGTCGCGAGCAGCCGGCAGACCTGCCAAGCCATCCTCCAATGGGCGAGGCGGAGGACGGCCGGGTTCGCAAGTCCCTCCGGTCGTAGGCGCGCTGCGGCAGGACTCTTGGTTCGGAGCGCGCCTCGACGGCTGTCATGTTTATCCCTTTAGGGCCGCGGCCACCCATTACAGCCTTGTCCCAGAGCTGCGGCGCGGCTAGTCTGCACGCATATGAAGCCATTCTCGCCGCCCGACCTACCGCCGGCAGACTCCGTACTAGCGTCTATCCCGCGACCGCAGCAGGGGGATTGCGGTCTTCGCGCACGGATCCTTGCAGCAAGTGCGCGGGGCTCCGAATGGCCCTATTTCTGCCATCTGGAGGACATCTGTGACTTGACAGATCTGCGGATCGCGCTACACTCAAGTCATTACAGCCCTCAGGCGGTATGCCATAGACCCCGGTGAGAGCCGCCTGAAATGATAGACCCAGGGGGGCCGCCATGGCCCCCCTGAATTCCTTAGTCGGAGGTTGAGCGTGTCAGAGAACCCCGCAGCTCAGACTCAGCGCCTTCGGGTCTTTCTCGACTACTGGAACTTCCAACTGACTCTCAACGAGCGAGCTGGCGCGCAACTGAAACTGGATTGGATTGCGTTGCCGGTTTGGATCGCTAACCGTGCGGACGAGGTAATCGCAGCAACCGGGGAATCGCCAGGAAAGTATGTGGGTGGAATCGTCTACGCTTCATATGACGCCTGGAACCCCAAAGACGGGCATCTGAAGTCGTGGCTAGAGAATGTGGTGTCCAGAGCGCCGGGGATGAAGGTCGTCACGAAAGAACGCAAGCCAAAGAGCCCTCCCAAATGCCCCGTCTGCCACGCAGAGATCTCCGTGTGCCCGTACTGCAAGGAACCAATCCGAAGAATGGGAGAGAAAGGCATTGACACGGGGCTTGTCACGGACCTCCTGAAGCACGCTTGGGAAGACACGTATGACACGGCCGTTCTTGTTTCGGCCGATGCAGACTACATCCCTGCGGTCGAATTCGTCCAGGAGAAAGGCAAACGTGTTATCCACGTCGGTTTCCCACCAGACGGGATGGAGTTGCGCAAAGCGTGTTGGTCGTCCGTGGATCTTGGATCTCTGATTGGCAAGATGCCCCTGAGATCGTGAGACGGGTTCGACTAGTCCTTTCCGTACTTCTTCAATTCGGCGGCTAGGGCATCCCGCACGATCTCAGACTCAGACTTCCCCGACTTCAGCGCGGCGGCTTTCAGGGCCTCTTTGATGCTGAACTGAAGCGAGATCTGCTTCGGAACCAGCGGGTCCTTCTCGAACATCGGTTTCCTAGGCATGGGTTCATTCTACAAGCAATGAACCGGGCCGCCAAGGGCTTGACTCTCGATACGTTCATTGGATAATGAACGCGGGAGGTCAAGACATGGACAAGATCACAAGCCTGGTCGAAGCGCGAAAGCAGTTCTCTACGCAAGAATCCTGCGAGGAGTACATGGCCTCGATGCGCTGGCCCAACGGCGTGACTTGTCCCCGCTGCGGATCGAAGTCCGTCACCTACATGGGATCTCGCCATCAGTGGCAGTGCGAGTGCCGGTATCAGTTCTCTGTCACATCTGGAACCGTGTTCCACAAGACGCACATTGATCTACCACGCTGGCTAATGGCTGTCTGGCTCGGCTGCCACTCCCCGAAAGGGATCTCGTCGAAGCAGATCCAGCGCGAGCTTGGCGTCACATACAAAACCGCTTGGTACCTGAGCCGCCGTATACGCCTCGCAATCCAGAAGAACATGCTCGGCGTGCGCGTAACCGGGAAAGTCGAGATCGACGAGGGCGTTATCAAGGCCGATGGCGGCACTGCGACCGGGAACATCCCCTACTGCGCGAAGGACGTTCTGGGAATGGTCTCGCGCACGTCTGGAACCGTTCGCATGTTCGTTCTGGAACGCCTGACCAAGGCGGAGATTGTTCGTGTCTGCACTACGAACCTCGGCAAGGTCAGGTCGTTCTACACGGACGCCGCGCTCCGCCTCCAGTTCCTCGGAGACATCGCGCCACACTACACCGTGAATCACGGCTGGGCCGGACACTCGCAGTACTCCCGCCGTGGCGTCCACGTCAACCGCGTCGAGAACTTCTGGGGCCTCTTCAAGCGCGGCCTGATGGGCGTCTACCACCATCTCTCGGCCAAGTACCTTCAGGAATACCTGGACGAGTTCGCCTTCCGGCAGTCAAACCTCAAGGATCGTGAGGCGCTAGTCAGCTTTGTTCTAGGAAGCTGTTAGCAGTACAACGACGAAGCCCCCTCTCGGAGGCTTCGTCAGCATCTCTTTCCGAGTCCAAGGCGCATAGCGCTACCCGGACAGAGTACCTTTGGCAGTTGACAGTGTAGACATTGACGTGTTGGCTGTCAAGGGCAAGAATACGCAAGTACCCCCGCAGAGACTCGAACTCTGAACTTCACACTTCGCCAAAGGTGTCCTCTATCCGTTGAGGTACGGGGGCGCGGCATTGTACTCGAACCGAATCTCGTTTGCTCTGACCAGTTCGTGGTCAGATATATGGCGCACGATGTTCCCGCGATTGCAGCAGCGGGCGCGCGTGTCTATGATGCTCGGCGGGTGGTGGTGGCACATGGACATTCTCGCTTCAGTGAACAGCGCCATTGCGCTCGTGTCGAAGCTGAAAGAAATAGCCAAGAAGGCCGATCAGGCAGAGATGCGCAACCTGCTCGCTGACCTGTCGAACGAATTGGCCGACGCGAAGATGGCTATTGCGGAGTTCAAGGAACGAATCGCAATTCTCTCCGAGGAGAATAGGCTCCTAAGGGAAACTCAGTCTAGGACGCGCGAGAAGCCGTCTGAAGTCAAGTTCGGATGCTACAAGTTCGAGGGAGAAGACGGTCTATTCTGCACGGCGTGCTACGACACGAAGGGACAGAAGATCCTGGCGAGCAGGCTTCTGGGGCATTACGTCTGCCCGGTCTGCAAGGCCAATTTGAGCTAGGCCGGATATAAGTTCCCCATTCCCGCTGCCCTAAAGGGATAAGCGGGACGGCTGTCCACGCCGGCTTCGTCTTGACCCATGGTCGCGATCTGGGTTCGTCTGCACCGGCGGTGACACGACCAGCCGGTTCATCGCGGGTTCGATGAACCAGGCGCCACAGATCACGACCGGCCGCCGAGTGCTCAGCCATCCGGTTGGCTCTTGGGCGCCCGGTCGGGCCTTCTCTTCTTCCTGGGGACAGAAGCTCGCGCGGGTGCGCTCTTGACCGTGGGAATACGCAGGAGTACAATCTGAAAAGCTCAGTAGTGTAGATAGCACCCAGGATAGGAGGCGGAGCATGCGACAGGGCGGAAGGCTAGTGGTGTGTGTTCTCGCTTGCCTCAGTGTATGCGGCGTTGCCGCGTGCGCTGATGGGGTCTTCGCGAACGGTGCACTCGTCACGAGAGAGCGGGTGGTGCCCCTCTACGGCGACTCGGGCTGTGTCAGTGTTCAATGCAATCTGGACTGCATCTACAATAACTATACCTACCTGTGTGCGACGAGGTCAACGTTCGAGCGCTATGACGATCAGATGCAGGGTCTCCCTCTCCGCGTCACCGGAATCGCCGATTGCGTGGTTGTCACACCCTTTGGGCCGGCGACATGCTACAAGAGCAAGAGCACCTCGGGGTCAGGGCGGGTGACAGCGTACGCCAGCTGCTACGTCCCGACCATCTGGGCCGGCCCTTACTGGAACGAAGGTGATTGCCTATGCGAGGAACTCTAGCGTGCATAGCCATGGTTCTGTCGCTGGCGGGCGCGAGTTGCGCGGCTGACTCCGTCGGCCTTCTCAGTGAACTCGTTCCGTGGCCGATGATGGTCTCCGCGGTCCCCATGACGGAGGTGCGCCTCACACCCGCGCCGCAGGAAGGCATCACGGGTCTGCCTGTCATACCCTCGCTGGTCTTCGGTCTTCTTGCGCTGGGAGATGGTCCCGACGCCGGGGTCACTGTGGCCTTGTCCACACAGCCCACGCCAAGGCTCTGGATCGATCAAGACAACGATGAGGACCTCTCGGATGAGACGGAGCAGCTGCCCTCGACGCAGATTACCAGAGACACGTATGGATGGTATGTCGACGTCGAGGTGGAATACCGCGCAGGCGCCACGGTCGTCCAGGTCCCGCATCGCACGTTCCTCCTCGTGGACAAGCAGCTCGGCTCCTCCGCACTTACCTTTCTGTACGGAGGGTTCTGCCACCGGAGCGGGCTCTTGGATCTGGGCGGGACACTGGTACCCATTGCTCTTGGAACGCTCCGAAACGACGCCCGCTACGACGATCCTGCGAGCCTGCTGGTGGCCGTTGACACGAACGGCGACGGTGAGATCGACATCCTGCCCGGATCGACAGACGTGTACGGACCCGGTGGCGAGTTCCAGGTCGGGACCACTCTGTACGCGGTGAAGTCCGTTTCTCCAGATGGCAGGCGCGTGGTTGTCGACGAGAAAGGAACCGCGGCCCCGCGCCCAGTGATCGCGGCGGGCGAACGAGCGCCGGATTTCGAGGTCACAACTGTCGCCGGCAGGACTGTCAAGCTGTCAGATCTGCGAGGCCGTCCTGTCGTCCTCCTGCTGGCGTGGTGGCCGGAGAGCGATGGCTGTGTCGACTGCGGGTCATCTCGACAGGAGCCGGCCCGGCTTCCCCTCCTTCGCGAAGTGGGAGGCTCGTACGGCGATCGCGTCGCGGTGGTGGTTGTGGCAACGAATGCTAGTCCCCTGGCTACGGGCTTGCTTCCGTTGGAGCCCGGCAGCATCCTCGCCGCACAGGACTCCTCGGTCGGCGAGCTCTACCGTCGTGTCGAGGGGCTCTTCGTTCTGGATCGAGACGGTTTCATCGCGGCCATGGACGTCCCCTGGTCAACCGTGTCGTGCGATGTGCCTGTCGGATCGCTGGATGTGCTGTCAGATGCAGAGGTCGAGGACTGCCTGTACAAACTCCTCAGCGAGTGAGGCCTGGATCCCCCACGTCTGCCAGCGAGGCGCTCCCCCCCGAGCGGCCCAAGGGCCAGCTTGTGTGGGAGACCCTGAAAGGGTGAAGGGGCCGCCCGTCGTCCGGACCGGCAGATCCACAAGCCGCGGCGCCCAATTCAGCGGTCGCCTGACCGTCTCGCGAACTGCCAAGCCGTCCACCAGCGGGCGTAGAGGTGGACGGCCGGGGTCATGAATCCCTCCCGCTTGTACGTTTGGATGCTCTTCAATCCCCAGGAGTTTGTGACGCCCTTCTTGGCGAACTCCCTGTGAATTCCGTTTCCGGCGATTCCGGGCTGCTATGCGCGTCACTTTGCGCCTGGGAGGGCGAACGGGTACCATCCACATGTTGTTGGTAGCTCTGCAGCCGTTTTACCCAGGGGACAAGACATCTGTGGATCCCGTCTAGAACGCTCTCGCAGTACGAAACCTCCAACACGCAGGAGGCGAAAGAACATGGCAGATCGTCAGAATGGTACGGTGAAGTGGTTCAACGAAACGAAGGGTTTCGGCTTCATCCAGCAAGAGCAAGGTCCGGATGTCTTTGCTCACTACAGCTCGATCCGTGGTGAGGGCTTCAAGTCGCTCAGCGAGGGCCAGAAGGTGGAGTTCACCCTCGGTCAGGGACAGAAGGGGCCCCAGGCAGACGACATCGTCGTCATCTCGTAGCAATCCCTCGAACACTCAAGAATGAGGCGGCAGCTTTCGGGTTGCCGCCTCTCTATTTGTGGCGCATCGGCCATTGAGCCGCGAACGCTCCGAGTCCCTTGATGCCACGTGCTGGACATTGAACTGCCCCGCGTCTGCTGGCCCCCGGATTCCTGAGAGAAGGGACGCATGGTGCGGCGGCGAACGCTCGGGCCGTCACCGCGTTCGGCCAGCCCCTTGGCCAATCGCCTCGCACCCTACGGCGCCGAGACGGACGTGGCTCGGGGTGCGTTCGTCGATCCTCCGGTGCAGAGCTCTGACCATCGTGCGCTCTGCCGGCCATGCTGGCAGAAGACAGACCCACAGGCTTTCGCTACACTGGCGTGCATGGCACGCCGTAACCGACAGGCACGGGTGGCTCTCGCATGGTGGTCGATCCTTGGCCTCAGCATCCTGGGGGGATTCCTTCCGTTTTGGCTTGGCATGGACGGGATGGACGGCGGATTCGCGATCGCCTTTGGCTGTCTATTTGTCGGGATTGTTGCGCTGATTGCGGCCCTCGTGTTCACAGCCCGTAGCCGGATCCTGGCGCGGCTCCTGGCAGGACAGGGCCTCCTTGTGCGCTGGACGTACGCGCCCGAGAGCCAACAACGACAGGCGACCGAAGAGGCCGTCGAAGAGCGGAAAGCCAGTTGGGGTCTCCTGCTCATCATCGCCCTCTTCGCGGTCCTCATCGGTGGCGGGTTCTGGATTGCCGACCCGGAAGCGGGGCGGTGGGTCTTCTTCACCATGCTCGGCGTCGTCGCGATTCTGGCGGTCGTCGCAACTGCGGCGCCGCGCTATCGCGAGGCCCGGCGTCGGCGTGCCGAACCGCTGGCGCTTGTCAGTCGAGAAGGCGCCTACGTGCTGGGTATGCTGCACACCTGGCGGCTGCTGGGGGCTCGCGTCGAGGGAGGCGGAGTTTCGCGAGGCCGAAGGCCCACGTTGAACTTCGAGTATTCCGCACCCGTGGTCTACGGCAGGTTCTTCTTCACGCGTCAGAGCTACGTTGTCTCGATCCCCATCCCTCCCGGTGAGGAAGAGCGAGCCGAGGAGGTCCTCCAGGCGGTCATCGAAGGCGTCCGCGGAGACTCTCCATGAAGCCCGTGCCGTTGACGCTTCTTCATTCGAACGACATGCACGGGGACTTCCTTTCCGAGGCCGGCGGAAAGGAAGGCAAGCTCATCGGCGGCCTGGCGCGGCTTTCCGGCTACGTGCGTCGTGTGCGCGACGAGGTCGACAACGTCCTTTACGTGATCAGCGGCGACATGCTCCAGGGATCGATCATCGACAGCGAGTACCGAGGGATCTCGACGATCGAGATCATGAACTACCTGGCCCCGGATGTGGTTTCGCTCGGCAATCACGAGTTCGACTACGGGTTGCCCCACCTGTTGTTTCTCGAGAAAGTGGCGAGCTTCCCGATTGTCAACGCGAATCTGTACCTTCGAGCCTACCGCCGTCGTCTGATGAAGCCCTATCACATCAGCCGGGCCGGCGGACTCGACGTCCTGTTCATCGGGATCATCACCGACAAGATCCTGGCGGACCTGTCGCGCGATGCGCAGGTCGCGAGCTTCCTGAGTCTCGAGGAGGCGAGCGCCGAAGTGGGGCGCATCACGAATGCGTACAAGAATGACGACATTGACCTCACGGTGTTGTTGACCCACATCGGGTTTGAGTCCGACCTTGAACTGGCAGGCCTTCTGAAGCCCGAGTGGGGCGTCGATCTCATCATCGGAGGCCACTCGCACACCGTGCTCGAGCAGCCGGCTGAGGTCAACGGGGTGCTCATTGCGCAGGCCGGAGTCGGCACCGATCAGATTGGCCGCTTCGATCTCGTGATCGACGACGACACAAACTCGGTGGTCCAGTGGTCGTGGAAGCTTGTACCCATCGATGAAGCGATTGCCGAGCCGGACAGGGAGCTGCAAGCCTACGTCGAGGCCTACAAGACGGCCGTCGATCGCAAGTACGCCGCGACGCTGTGCACCTTTGCCGAACCGCTGCGACACCCGACTCGGGTCGAGGAGACCCCGCTTGGGAACCTCGTGGCCGACGGACTGGCCGAGATGACGCGGGCGGACCTTGTGCTGGTCGGAAGTGGTTCGATCCGATCCGCAGTTCTGGGTTCGGTCGTCACGCTGGGCGACTTCGCCGCCTGCTTCCCGTTCGACGAGCCCCTTTTCCGCTTCGTCGTGGCAGGACGGGACCTGTTGCGGGTCTTCGCGCACATCATGCGGCCCGAGAACCGCACCGGCGAGGGCGAGTGCTATCAGGTCAACCGCGGCATGAAGGCCGTATACCGCGACGCAGAGCACCGCCTGGTTTCCCTCGACGTCCGGGGCGAGCCCGTTCGCGACGACGGCCTCTACAGCGTCGTGATCCCCGAGTACCACACGCGGAATGCGAAGGAGTTCCTAGGGATTTCCCGCGAGGAGCTGGAGGCACGAGGCGGTTCGAAGGTCGCCGCGACCTCGATCCAGGACGTCCTGCGGGAGTTCTTCGGAAGCCACCCTCGTTTGACAAGCCGCGTCGAAGGCCGCCTCACCTACACCTAGTCGAATTCCGGGGACATAGTACTTAATGCGAAGCCCGATTCCGGGGACATAGTACCTAATGCTGAGGCTTGCGCCCTCGCTTTCTGGGACTCAGGACACGTCCCGTCCGTTGCTCAAGCTCCCTGATGAACGACTCACTTCCAAGCGGGCGTCCTGTGCGCGCGTGCTTCCGTAGCTCCGCAAGCGAGTCCTCCTCCTCGAGCAGGAAGGCGCGCCGGTCTACGATGTCCCCAAGCATCTCGCAGTGCACGGCCAGCGGATCTCCCGCTCGCTCGCCGACAAACCAGCCGGCACTGGACCAGCGGTAGTCCCACGCGTTTGCGACAAGTCCCGCGCGGACGGGGTTCCGTAGGACATAGCGCACGGCGCAGAGCAGGCGTGTGCCGTCGAGGGGATAGGAGTGGAACCGCCCCTGGAACAGATAGCCGCGCCAGCCTTCTCGGAAGTTGACGAAGCGCGTGTACCTGCGGTGCGCCTCGCCAACCCCGAGGGCGAGGCTTGTGAGCTCCCGCGGAATCGCGACGAGATGCACGTGATTCGTCATCAGGCACCATGCGATGTACTCAACGCCGAACCGGTGCCCCTGATCCGCCAACTGCCTAACGTACTCCGCCCGGTCGTCGTCGGAGAAGAAGACGTCCATGCCGCGCACGCCTCGCCGAACGATGTGGTGCGGCAGGCCGGGCACAACAACGCGAGCCATGCGTGCCATAGGGAGAGCATATCTTAGAGGCAGCTAGAAAGGAACAGGACCACGTTCAGGATGTCTGTCGAGCCTGCGGAGTGCCTTGGACGACTGCGTCCCCGGGGGTCGCATTGAGTACTATGTCCCCGGAATACGGAATGGAATTGAGTATTATGTCCCCGGAATAGAGGCTGGAGTAGGGGGGGACGATGCTGTACGGGGTTCTGGCGGCGGTGCTGTTCGGAGTTGGCGTGCCGCTCTCGAAGCTCCTGTTGCGCGACGTCGATCCCATTCTCTTGGCCGGGCTTCTCTACGCGGGAGCGGGGATCTCGCTCGGTCTCCTGGTCCTGGTTCGGAGGGCTTTGGGGGCGAGGGAGTTGGAGGCCCGCCTCGAACGGCGGGACCTCCCGTGGCTGGCCGGCGCGGTGCTCGCCGGGGGTGTCGCGGGGCCGATCCTACTCCTCGTCGGGCTCGAGCGCACGTCGGCGGCGACCGCCTCGCTCTTGCTGAACCTCGAGGTCGTCGCCACGGGGCTCTTCGCGCTGGCGCTGTTCCGCGAGCGCGTCGGCCTCCGGACGTGGGGTGCGATTGCGGCGGTTGCGGCGGGCGGCGCCCTGCTGTCGCTCGATCCGTCGTCCGGATGGACGGGCTCTCTTGGCGCTTTGGCCGTGGTCGGCGCCTGTTTCGCCTGGGGCCTCGACAACAATCTGACGGGGCGAATCTCGCTCAAGGACCCGAGTCGCATCGTCGCCGTCAAGGGCCTTGCCGCAGGATCGTTTTCGCTCGCGCTGGCGGCGGGCCTGGGACGGCTGTGGCCGGCGTGGAGCCAGGTGCTGCTGGCGCTCCTCCTCGGCGCGGCGAGCTACGGGGCGAGCATCTCGCTGTTCGTTCAGTCGCTGCGTCGCGTGGGGGCGGCGCGCACGGGCGTGCTGTTCGGCCTCGCGCCGTTTGTCGGCGCGGCGCTTTCGCTCCTCGTGTTCCGGGAGCTGCCGGGATGGGCGTTCTTCGTCTCTCTCGGGCTCATGGCCGCTGCCGCCTTCGTTCTCGCCGGCGAACGGCACGAACACCGGCACGTGCATCTCGACACCGTTCACGCGCACGCGCACCGACACGACGACGGCCACCACGCGCATGACCATCCGGATGGCGTAGCGGCCGCAACTCGACACGCTCACGCCCATGCCCACCCGCGGCTCCTGCACTCGCACCCGCACGCGCCGGACGCACACCACCGGCACCCGCATCGGAAGGCGGGGTAGGGCCGAGCAGAGCGCCGTTCTCTGCACAAGCGGGCCTGGATGAGGCTGCCCGCGAAGGGACTTCATGAGGGCCTGCTGGGCGTCGAGCTATGCGTCTGGGGCGGTCAGATCCTTCCTCATGAACGCGCGCCAGTGGCCCGTGGGGAAGTCCTCGAGTCGGCCGAACTCGGAGTAGCCGTGCTTCGCGTAGAACTCCCTCGCCTGCCAACGGAACGTGTCGAGATACGCTGCGCGGGCCCCAAGCTCCACGGCCTCTTTCTCCGCCTCGCGCAGCAAGGCAGCGCCGACTCCGCGGCCGCGATGCGACTCGGCGACCCAGAGGACGTCGATCGCCAGCCAACCCAGGTACACCGTGCCGATGAACCCGCCGAGAACCGCCCCGGCAGCGTCTTTCGCCGCCAGCCACACGGGCGAATACGCAATCTCTCCGATCGCGGCGTGGTTGTACTCCCGCAGGCCGTTGCCGACCTCGGTAGCTTCGCTCTCGCCGGCCTTGCTCACCACGAACTCGTCCACAGGTCCCCCTCGCGTATACCAGAGACGGACAGTACGCCTCGTTCGTATCCACAGCGTCTCGCTACTCGATCGCGAAGGGAAGAAGCCAGACCTCGACGGCCTCGGGAAGCGTCTCCGGCTCAAGGCCGACCCGGGACGACGCGGGACGCCGTACGCTCCACCCCTCTTCCTCGGCAAGGGAAAGGAAGCCGTCCGCCGGCGCCATGTCGGGCCAGGGGCAATACTCGTCGACGAAGAAGTGCATAGGAATCACGATCCGAACCGTCGGAAGCTGCTTGACCACGGCGACGGCCTCCGCGGCGCCGATCGTGTACGCGCCGCCAACGGGCACGAACAGCACCTGGACCGCGCCGAGAGCGGCGACCTGTTCGGGAGTGAGGAGCCGGCCGAGATCGCCAAGGTGAGCGAACTGGATGCCGCCCAGCGCGAAGCTGAACAGAGTGACCAGGCCCTCGCCGCCGCCGCTTGCCGTGACATGGCTCGCTTCGATGAACCGCACCGAGAGGCCGTCGGCGATCTTCCACGTCCCCTCCCTGACCTGTCCCTGGGCGTCGAACGGCCAGACAATCGTCGGATCTCCCGAGACGCGTTCCTGTTGCCCAAAGCAGTAGGGGCAGTGGTCGATGTGCCCGTGGGTGATCAAGACGACGTCGGCCGCGCGCGGAAGCGCGGGGTAGGGAAGGTAGTCGGCGTAGGGATCGATCACGATGACCGGGCCGGCCTCTTCGTTCAGCGCGAAACAAGAGTGTCCCAGATAGTCGACCGACACCTCGTTCGCGAGCGCGCCGGCCGCGACGAGCCCGCACGTCGCCAAGACGAGCGAAAGCGTTTTCATTCCCCACCTCCGCTCGTTCCTAGCACAATCCGGTGCGGGCGGACAAGTCCGGGCGGGTCGCGCTCGGCGAGCCAGCTCTTCCTAGGGGCTTCCGCGCTTGAGGCGGCGTACGAACACGTGCTCCGTCACCTCGCGCCACGCGCTGCCGTCGTGCAGCTTCCAGCGGAACGTTCCGAGTTCGTCAAGCCCGAGCCGCCGATAGAACGCAACGCCCTTGGGGTGGTACGACGCCGCGTAGATGCGGTAGCCGGGAACTCCGCGATCCCTCAAGTAGCCCTCGAATCGAGCGACCAGCGCACGTCCGACGCCTCTGCGTTGCCAGGTCTCCGCGACGCCGAGGTGGAACTCCGCGGGGTAGAGCTCGCGATCCACGGGCGGCGGCGGATCCAGCGGCGGCCGACGTTCCGTCCTCACGATGGGAACGAGAAAGACGGGCACTCCATAGGCGCCGTGCAGCAGGCGCCTTCGCTGGAGGGGCCGAGTGTAGGAGAGGCGTCGCTGCTCGCTCCTCGCTGCGTCCGTCGTCCCGAGGAGATTCCCGACGACTTCGCCTTGGGAGACGGCGACAAAGCAGGACTCCGGCTCGGCGTCGTAGAAGTGCGCGAGCCCGTCGGCGCGGTACTCGCCCCAGCGCGGGAACCGCTTCAGGAGGCCGGGCCTCTCGTAGAGGTCTTCCGCGGCGAGGCGCCGCACGGCCTCTCGATCCCCCGCGGCGATCGGGCGGACCGTGAAACTGCGGGCCGGCTCGTTCACCTGAAGCATGAGCTCCCTCCCTGTTTCGCCTCTCGGTGCGCGACGATCAGGCCTTGGGGTTTCGTCCCGATCCCGCGAGGATTCCCCACGTGGGCCGCCCGCCCTGATCGCGACGCATGCTCTCGACGGCTAGTCGGCGTCACGCGCGACGCGCACGAAGTTCTCGATGCGGACCGCGTCGCCTTGCGGTCCGTGCCCCAGCGGGTACTGCGACGCGCTTCCCGTCTTGGGATCCGACCGCTGGCAGCCCGCGCCGTGCACGTCGACCCATCGACCGCTCATGTACCCCAGTCCGCGGCCGAAGGCGATGTAGACGGCCGAACTGCCGCCGCGCACCGACGCGTGGGTCGTGCTCGTCCAGAAGAACCCCCAGTCGGTCTTGCCGCCTTCGTTCACGATGGGCGTGGCGCTGAAGACGGGGTCGAGGGCCGGAGAGTCCGTCGTGTCAGGAGAACGTCCGTAGTCGACGATCGACTGGAGTTCCTTCGCATTCGGTAGACGCCAGTCGGAATAGCCAAGGAACGCTGCGGCGTTGAGCGATTCAACGTAGGCCAGCGCCGACGGCCAATCCATGCCGCGTCCCGAGTCGGCCTTCGACCACAGAAGTCCCGTTGCTGCATCGAGAACCGTCCCATCGCCGCGATCCACGAAGTCGTTCGCTCCGTACGCTGCGCCCCTTACGTAGCGCACGTAGAACGTCTTCTGCGCTCCACCCGGCATCGTGGTTCCGTACCCCTTGATGCGCCCGTCCGCGAAGTTGACGCCGAAGACCAGTTGGCCCGCCACGTACGACGTGCTGGAAACCCATTGGGCGTCGATGATTCGCTCCCCGGCGGAGACGTCTCCGTAGCGGAAGTCGAACGCCTCGGTGTCGAGGAACGGCGTAGCCCCTGACGTGCTCGTGGGGTCGACGTCGAGTCCGGAGAAATCGATCAGCGAGTACAGCTCCTTGATCGTCGGCAGACGCCAGTCCGGGTACCCGGCGAGGGCGCAACTCGAAGCTTCGGACGCTGCCTGGCTGTACGTGCGTTTGGGGCCGACGGCGACCTGCCACATGAGCCCCGTCACAAGATCGGTCACCGTTCCGTCGCCGTGGCTCCGATAACGCGGAGTCCGCCCTTCGTGTTGAGCGTCCTGTCCGTAGAAGGGCTGCCCGCTGTCCGGCGCGGCGATCTCCGACGCAGCGTCGTAGGTCTTGACCTGCCCGGTGTCGACGACGGGATACGACAGGTCGGTCACCTCATCTGCGGCGCCCACGACGTCGAGAAGTCGACATCCGCCGACGAGGGCGGTGGTGAGCGCTGCGAGGATCAGAAGTC
Source organism: Candidatus Bipolaricaulota bacterium (assembly GCA_040752575.1). Taxonomy (GTDB): domain Bacteria; phylum Bipolaricaulota; class Bipolaricaulia; order UBA7950; family UBA9294; genus CAIOGO01. Next base: position 2,809 of record JBFMGK010000008.1, on the reverse strand, counting down.
GGATCCTTGGACTGGGGCTGTTCATGGCTTCTCCTTTCCACCCGCGGAGGACCCCCGGGCTCTCGTTCTACGGTACTCGGCTCGCATGAAGCGCGCATGGCCGGCGTGCGGCGTGCTCGTGGATGGGGGCGGGCACGGCGGGTTGCCGCCCTCGAGGTTCGCCCCTAGACTGGCGGGGCGCGGCACAGGCCGAAAGCACAAGGAGGAAGCGTGGACGCAAGGGGAAGCGTGGCGGGCCGCGAGCCCGGCAAGCATCGGACGATGTTCTACGGACTCTCCACGTGCGTCTGGTGTCGAAAGACGCGCCAGCTCCTCGAGGAACTCGGCGTGCCGTTCGACTTTGTCTACGTGGACCTCTTGAACGACGACGCACGGCGCGACGCCGTCGCCGAACTCCAGCGTCTCGGGCGCGACGAGCGGTTCCCGACCCTGGTGATCGATGGCGCGACGTGCATCGTCGGATTCCAGCCCGAGGACATCCGGCGCGCCCTCACGACATGACGCCTCGCCCATCACCCCGACGCGACCCCGGCGCACTCCGCGAGCAGCTGTCGCGCGACGCCGAGCGCGGAGGCTACCACCTGAACCCGGACGTGGAGTTCACCACGGCACTGGCCGAGGGACTGCTGGCGAACGAAGCGCGCTACGGATATGCCGCGTGCCCATGCCGACTGGCGTCGGGCGATGTCGACGACGATCGAGATATCGTCTGCCCGTGCGACTACCGCGACGCAGATCTTCTGGAGTGGGGAGCGTGCTATTGCGGTCTGTACGTCGCGGACGACGTGCTGTCCGGACGTCGGCCCGTGGGCTCGATTCCCGAGCGACGGCCGCGCCGTGGCGAACGTCGTGCGTCTCCCCGCGAAGACGGTTCGGTGCGCCTGCAGGGCGGCTGCTTCCCCGTGTGGCGCTGTCGCGTCTGCGGCTACCTCTGTGCGCGTGAGCGTCCCCCCGGCGTCTGCCCCATCTGCCGAGCGACGCAAGACCGCTTCGAGCCTTTCGCCTAGGGCAGTTCCGTCGTCGATGGCGTTGGCGCGAGATTCGCCGCCGCGACGTGATTCGCGATTCCCTGCAGGATGCCGCGCGCCAGCGCGTCCTGGTACGTCGGGTCGACGAGCTTCGTACGCTCCTCGGGCGTCGTCAGGAAACCGACGTACACCGTTGCTGCGGGGATCAGAAGCCGCTGGAACGACGAGCCCTGGGCGCGAACCGCGCGGTCGCGGGCGGCACTCTGGGCCACGAGGCCCTTCTGGACGGCATCGGCAAACGCCCACGCCGCATCGCCCTGCGTGTGGACGCTGTCGACGAGCGTCTCCGCGCCGGTGGCCGTCGGCTGCGTGAAGGCATTGCACTGGATCGACAGATAGAGCGCGGCGTTCTCACGCGTCGCAACCACCAGCCGGTCGTCCGCCGAGAGGTCGGCATCCGACGAGCGTGTGAGCACAATGCGCAACGTGGCGAACTCTGGAGCGAACGCCTCGATCTTCTGGGCGATCGCGAGGGTGACGTCCTTCTCGTTCACCCCGTCCGCTACGGTTCCAGGATCCCGCCCCCCGTGCGCGGGGTCCACGACGACAACGACCGCCGGCGGGAGGAGCGCGACCGACCCTCCATCCGGCCTTTTCCAGATCGCCCGGATTCCCAGGACGATCACGACGACCAGCGCCGCAAAGAGGACGATCACAAGCCAGGGTCTTTTCATGCGCCGAGCGTACGGCTGGGCCGCCGGGCGCGGGCGTGCGTTCGTCACACAAACCGGCGCCGATGGAACGGCTGTCGGTGCGGTATCGCGTCCGCGTTCCAGAAGGGACGGTTGTCCGAGTCCGGGGCGATGGGGCTCCCGTGGGGGAGAGCGCGGACACCGTCGCGCCACAGATCCTGTCGCACGAATTGACAGCTCGGCGGCTGGTCCTCACAATGCAGTCGACGCTTGGGGTATCAAGGTCGTGAGGCGACGCACGCGAGGATGCGTGCGGAACAGGGAGTCGGCGAAGTCACGGGGGGCGATGGGTGGGCGATTCGACGCGGAGTCTCGGTCTCTTCACGGATGGGCAGCCTACGCCGTCGCGGCGCTGACCGTTGCGGGCACGACTGCAGCGGCGGCTCTCGCGCGGGCGTGGCTTGCCGAGTCCGACATCGTCATTCTCTATCTGCTGACGATCATCCTTCTCGCGTTCTCTTTGGGTCGGGGACCGTCTCTTCTTGCAGCCGCTCTCTCCGTTGCATCGTTTGACTTCTTCTTTGTCCTGCCGTTCCTAACGTTCAGCATCGAACAGACAAGACACGTGCTGACTTTCGTCATGATGTTCGGGGTCGGCGTCGCGACCAGCGAACTGATGTCGCGGCTCCGCAATCAGGAGGAGCGTGCGCGTCGCCGCGAGCGGCAGGCGGCTGCCCTCTACGCCCTCACGCGGGATCTCGCGGGACTTGACGACGAAAGGGACGTCGTCGCGTGCGCGGCACGCCACGCAGCGCAGGTCTTCGGCGGCCCGAGCAGCGTGAGTCTGGAGCGGGAAAGCGGTTCCCCCCCTTGCGAGGCGGCCGGCGTCCCGGACGCCAGCGGAGAGACGCGTCGCACGGCTCGTGGAGGAGGCGCCGTCGCGAAGCTCGTCCGGCTGGAACTCGACGCATCGGCCCCTGAGCGTGTGACGTTCTCCATCCACGGGCCGACGAGCGATGGAGAGCGTGCGTTCCTTCGTGCGTTCGCGCGCCAGGTCGCCCTGGCCGTAGAGCGTGTCGGTCTCGCACGCGTCGCTCGCCTCGCCGCGCTCCGCGCTCGCGCGGAGGAGGAGCGGAACTCCCTCCTGAG
>JBFMGK010000007.1:33522-44648 GCA_040752575.1 Candidatus Bipolaricaulota bacterium | reverse complement strand
GTGCGAGCTGATGGCGCTCAAGATCGGGGACGAGGTCTTGGTGACCGGCCTCCTCGACTACTCGTCGATTGCGCGAGGTCCGTTTCTGCTCGTCGACGACCCTTCGCAGATCGTGTTCGCCTCCGAGGCGGACGCCGCCGCTGCGACGCCCTAGAAGCGAAACGCGGCGCCCAGAGCGCCGCGCGCTGCGGTCCCGACGGGATTCGAACCCGTGTCCCCGGGATGAGAGCCCGATATCCTAGGCCGCTAGACGACGGGACCGGAATCAGACGGCATTATCTCCGAGCGCGGCGCCCCCATCAAGCGGCGCTGGCTTCTTGTGCCTTGGCGCGGCGGTCGATCTCGACCTTGGCCGTCGCAAGGGCCGCGACAAGGTCGGTGTAGAACTCGATCGGCACGGCGATGCCCTTGCGCGTGGGGAGCCACTCGCCGCCCTCGCCCTCGTAGAAGTTGCGGATGTCGATGTAGTCGCGATCGCGGAACGTCGAGACGCGGACGTGGATGCGCCCCGCCGGTCCCTTGTCGATCGACGCGATCAGCACCTCGTTCGTTGCTTGGATGTCCTCGGCCATGCGAACTCCTTTTCCGTTGCTTTACAGATAGTGAAGGATACCCCAAGAAACGCGCGAAGAGAAGAGGCCCTTCGCCCCCACTTTCCCGCTCCGCAGCACGGACGTCAACCCGGACGTCCAGGAAACGGCCGTGGGCAGACGGCCGGCTCCCCCTCGCACGACGTGGGAAAGGCGGTTGGCCCTCGCGGCGCGATGCGCCGGGGGCGTGAAAAGACAAGTGGGCCTGCCTGGACTCGAACCAGGGACCTCCCGCTTATCAGGCGAGCGCTCTAACCAGCTGAGCTACAGACCCCAACGGCAGGGTATGGTATCGGGCGTCGCGGACGCTGTCAACGAACCGTCGGTCCGATGAGGCGTCGCAGGACGCTACGCTTCGCCGAGGTCGCCGTCGGACGCCGAGGAGCGCAACGCGTCGAGCAGCTCCTCCATGTTTCCCTCGAGGATGCTCGACAGGTCGTAGAGCGTAAGGCCGATGCGGTGATCGGTCACGCGATTCTGGGGATAGTTGTACGTGCGGATCTTCTCGCTTCGCTCGGCCGTCCCGATCGCCGCCCGCCGCGTCTCCTTGAGCGCAGCCTGCGTCTCCTGCTCGTGGAGGTCGTGCAACCGGGCGCGCAGGACGCGCATCGCCTGGGCGCGGTTCTTCATCTGCGATTTCTCATCCTGACAGCTCGCGACGATGCCCGTCGGGATGTGGGTGATCCGCACGGCGGAGTCCGTCGTGTTGACGCTCTGGCCGCCGGGGCCTTGGGAGCGGAACGTCTCGATCTTGAGGTCGTTCGGGTCGACCTCGACCTCGACGTCCTCGACCTCAGGGAGTACGACGACGCTCGCCGTCGACGTGTGGATGCGGCCCTGGGCCTCGGTCTCGGGCACGCGCTGCACGCGGTGCACGCCCGACTCGTAGCGGTAGATGCCGTAGGCGTCCTTGCCCTCGACCGAGAACGTGAGCTGCTTGAATCCGCCGAGCGGCGTCGGATGGCTGTCGAGCAGGTTGACCTTCAGGCGCACCTTCTCGGCGTAGCGCGCGTACATCCGGAACAGGTCCGCGGCAAACAGGCTCGACTCGTCGCCGCCCGTGCCGGCGCGCACCTCGACGATCGCGTTCTTCGCGTCGTTGGGGTCGGGAGGAACAAGCAGCCGGCGGAAGGTCGCGGCGAGTTCGTCGAGCTTCATGCGGTCGGCGCCGATTGCGATGTCGAGTTCGTCGCGCAGCTCGGGCTCGCTCTCGCGCAGCTCCTCCATCTCGTGAATCGAGGCCCGTGTCTTCTCCCACGTGTCGCCGACGCGGATCAGTTCGTGAAGTCGCGCGAAGCGTTGGGACATCTCGCGGTAGTCCGGGCGGGCGTAGGCATTCGGGGCCGAGAGCTGCTCTTCGAGAAGCCCGCGCTCAGCTCGCGCCTTGGCGAGATGGGTATCGAGATCGACCGGAGACATGGCGGGTAACGCTACGCGACGCCGCTGGGGGTTTCAACCGCCGCGCGAGGCGAGTTGCCCGCGCAAGAAGCGGACCTCGTCCTCGTGGGCGCGAATCCGCGCGTAGAGCTGCTCGATCACCTGGTGCGCGCCCACGACGGCCTCGCGGCGGCACGTCTCGAGTTCCCCGCGCAGGAAGATCACCTGCTCGGCGAGAAGCCGTTCGACGTCGCTCGCGAAGTCGATCGCGTCGAGCGACGCGTCGGACAGCAGGCGGTCGACGAACTCGTTCGGTTCCATGGCGCAAGCCTATGTCTCTCCTGCGCACGCCGGAGTGACACGCGGCCCCTCGCCGCACCCCCTTCGTCCCCCGCCGAGCCCCATCCCGTCACGCCCACGCCGCGGCTGGGAGTCTAGACTGTCGGTGGCAAGGACGCCTTCATGAGTACGATCACGATTGACCACAAGGCATGTACGCGGTGCGGAGCGTGCGTCCGCGCCTGCGCGATTGCGCGCGTGTACGAGTTCGGCGAGGCCACGGTCGACGTCGCCCAACCGGAAGCGTGTTGGCGTTGCGGGCATTGCGTGTCGGTGTGTCCCACCGATGCGATCGACCACGACGCCTTCCCGTTCGAGAAGTCACCGCTTCTGGTCCCGTCGCGACAGCCGTCGATCGAGCAGGTCGTTCAGCTCGTCCGAGCACGCCGTTCGTCGCGCGCCTACGCCGAGCGCCCGGTGTCGCGCGAGGTCGTGCGCGAGCTGACGAGCGCCAGCCGCTACGCGCCGACGGCGGAGAACGTTCAGGATGTGGATTGGATCGCGATCGACGACCCCGCCCGCCTGCGCGAGCTGTCCAAAGCAACGATCGACCGCATCGGACGGTTCGCTGCTTGGGCGCGTCGGCCGGTCATCCGATCGCTCCTCGCCCTCGTCGTCGGACGAGAGGCCGTTCGCAGTGCGACCGAGAACCCCGAACTCGCCCGCGAGATGGTCGCGCGGTGGACGCGCGGCGACGACCCCATCTTCTACAACGCCCCCGTCCTGCTGATCGCGACCACGCGCTCCGGCGGCGCCTTCCGCCGCGACAACGCCGTCTTTGCCGCGTACAACGTCATGCTTGCCGCCGAGGCTCTCGGCCTCACGACGTGCGAGATCGGCCTGTTCCAGGTTGTGCTCGCGCGTAGTCGCAAACTGAGACTCGATCTCGCGATCCCCGACGGCCGCTCGCCCGAACTCGCGATGATCCTCGGCTATCCCTTCCAACCCTATCGCCGGCTCGTTCCGCGCCGCATGCCCGACGTCGTCTGGAACCCGCGCTAGAAAGCGCCCCGCGAACCCGGGACGATCCCGTCAGTAACGTCGCGCCCCAAGATCCGCTGTAGCGGCGTGAGCTTGTCTCCGCCGTCCGGCGAGCGCCAGCCCAACAGCGGCCACGCCAACACCCCGCCGTTGGGCCAGGCTCCGCCGTCCACAAGAAACCGCGATTCGACGTGCAAACCCCTCGCGCCCGTGTTGAACGTCGCGTCCCAAGAACCCCTGTTCGGCGCAGCTTGTCTGCGACGTTCCGCGCAGCTTGCCTGCGACGGCCCCCAGACGGTGCGCTTCGGCGTGCAAGATCCACGAACCCGACACGAACGTCGCGGACAGGCCCAACGCCGAGGTGTCTCAGCGCAGGCGCTGTTGGGCTGGCACTGCGACGCTACAGCGGCTTCTCGGGACCACCGGACTGCGGACCCCAGACTACGGACCACGGCCGCCTCTCGATCCCAAACCTCGACGTCGCACACAGGGTGCGACGCTACACAGGCTTCTCCGCATCCCGGACTTCGGACTTCGGGCCCGCACGCCTTTCGTCCCTCCGCCCCGCACCATGCTACAATTACGTTCTCATAGTCATTTGACGCATACAGGGTCGAAGGAGGGTCGAGAGATGCAGTCGAGAGACGCCGTGGCGCTGGCGAAGCTCCTCGAAGACGCGAAGGCCGATCGTGACGTCCTGGCCGTCATCCTGTTCGGCAGCGAAGCGCGGGGAGAGGCTCGCGCCGGGTCGGATGTCGACGTGTGCCTTGTGTTGGAGGACAAGCAGCTCGACGCCCTCGGTCAGTCCCACAAGAGAGTCGCGTACCTCGCATCCTTTGACCTCGACATCCAGATCTTCCAGCAGATGCCGCTTCACCTTCGCGTCAGGGTACTAAGGGAAGGGAAGGTCCTCTTCTGCCGTGACGAAGAGAAGCTGTACACCGTGGCATTCCGGACCGCCCAGCATTTCGAGGACTTCCGGCACATCCACGAGGAGTACCTCGAGGCGGTTGCCAATGGCTGAGCTCGACGGGCAGCGCGTTCTGGTCAAAGTCGCCCAGTTGGACGGCTACCTTCGCGAGCTGGCCGAGATCATCGCGAGTCTTACCCTGTGTCCAGTAGTCGGGGAACTCGGCAAGATAGCCGATCCACACAGACCCGTGCTGCCAATGGACGTACTGCAGGGGCGTCATGCGCCCAGGATACAACGCCGCCAGAGCGACAATCCTAGGGCGAAGGCAAACCGCCGTAGCGTCGAAAGCAAGCCCTTGGCATCGCGGCCAAGGGAGCACACGTCGCAGACAGGGGCGCACGCGTCGCAGACAAGCTGCGACGCTACACTGATTCGCGGACGACGATTCGGGACGACGTCATCAAGCCCCTGTAACCTTCGCGTTCGGTTCTACCGGGAGAACGCTCTGCAGCACTATCGGCGACGTCTTGTCGGCGTCGAGGAGTGTGGCTGTCGGCCAATACGCGCCGGCCGGCGATTCCTAAGCTGTCTTGTCCCCAAGACCGCCAATCACTTCTCATGCCGCCACGATCCGCGCTAGAATCTCGCTGAGTCACGTTGGGACACACCATGACAGCAGAGAGAGAACTGGAACGCGACCTTCGCGAGATCCTCGAGAGAGTCATCGGCATCGCTGACCCGGATAGGGTCATCCTTTTCGGCTCCGCAGCGCGGGGAGACGCTGACGCTCATAGCGACATCGATCTGCTCGTCGTCAAAGCCAACATTCCCCATCGCGGACGTATGACAGAAGACATATACGTTGGCCTTCTCGGCGTACGGCGCGCCGTGGATGCCGTTGTCGTAGACGCCGAAGACCTTAGGAAGTACGGAGACGCCCACGCGCTCATCATTCGTCCTGCGCTGCGGGAGGGTCGAGTGATCTATGAACGCCCGTCGCGCGCCTGACGATCCCGTTGAGTGGCTGAATCGAGCAGAGAGCAGCCTGACGCAGGCTTCACACACGCTCGATGGAGTGTATCTGGAAGACCTTTGTGCAGCGGCTCATCAAGCTGCCGAGAAGGCGATCAAGGCCGTTCTTCTGAAGAAGGCCATCGACTACCCGTACGTGCACGACCTTGGAAGACTCCTCGCGCTCGCACACGACTCTAACATACGTTTTCCCGACACCATCAGGGAGGCCGTGAGGCTGACCCGCTATGCGACAGCTCGCTACCCAAGTCCCGCCGAGCCCGTGACCCGCGCGGAGTACGAGGCAGCCCTCACGCACGCGCGGCACGTCGTCGAGTGGGCGAAGCTCCTCGTGCTCGCAGGACCAAGAGAGTAGAGATCGCCAGACGGGGCGATCCCGCGCAACAGACGCCGTTCGAAGTGGGTCAACGGTTCCGCGGATGCGACCCATGCTGGCGTGTCCGCCGCCGAATCGTGCCTCCCGAACGGAGCCACAAGCCTTCCGCTTTGATCCCACACGCGGAGCGCCGTGTCGCTCCGATCCAACGTACCTGAGGCAGCGTGTAGACCCGAACCCGCACGCCCTTCGTCTCTCCGCACCGCGGACCGCGCCCTTAGCTCGGCACCACCCATCGGCCGAACTTCCTAGCTGCCGGCAACAGGCAACGCCGGCAGCCGCGCACATGCGCACGCCTCTCGTTCCCGAACCTCAAGGACCATGAAGCGCTGGGAGTTCTATGTTGTGATCGAGAAGGACGAAGACGGATTCTCCGTGGGCGAAGTGCCCGGACTGAGCGGATGCTACTCCCAAGGGCAGACCGTGGACGAACTCCTCGAGAACATCCGAGAAGTGATCGCTCTCTGTCTCGAAGAGAATCCTGACCAAGAGCAGCCGGAATTCGTGGGCCTCCAGAAAGTGGCGCTCACGTGAATCGGCTCCGCGCTGTTGAGTCCACGGAGCTTGTACGCGCGCTGGAGGTGGCCTTGCCGCCAGTGGTCTGTGCGAGCCTCGCAGGGTATCGTACACTCCGACCAAGGCTCGACTGCGGGAGGTGGCCGGATGAAGGTCAGAGACCAGCTTTTGAGGAGAATAGAGGGGCTGCCCGAGGATGTCCTTGAGGAGGTCAATGACTTCGTTGCGTTCATCCAGCAGAAGCGGCAAGAGGGCGGAGAAGAGCTCTCATGGGGAAGCTTCGCGTTGAGCACCCGATCCTTTCAGTTCTGGAGCCACCGCGAAGAGGTGGAGTACTCGCTGGATGATCTCCGGCCAGAAGCATGAGACTCAAAGCCGGCCAGGTTTGCCTCGTTCGGCTTCCGCGGACGGATCTAGCGGAGGGGAAGTACCGACCTGTTCTCCTGTTGACCCGGCTGCCTGGCCCCTTCGGCGACTGGCTGGTCTGCGCAATCACCTCTCAACTCAGACATGCCGTCGCGAACTGGGACGAGGAGATCGCGGAGGCAGACGACGATTTCGAGAGCTCGGGCCTCAAGGGGCATTCCTTGATCAGGATTGGCAAACTGGCCACAGTCGAAGAGGAAGCGCTTGAGGGCGTGCTGGGCGAGATCTCGTCTCGCCGCATAGCGGCGATCCGCTCGAAGATCGCCGACTGCATTGAACGCCAAGCTGTAGGCCGCGACAACGGCTAGCAGACAGGCCTGCGACCTCGTGGTGTCCAACGTCCAGCTCATCCAGTCCCGGCCAGCAAGGTGCGACGCCACACAGGCTTCTCCGCGCCGCGGACTTCGGACCCCGGACTCCGGACCCGCACGCCTTTCGTCTCCCCAACCTCGACGGCGCAGGCGAGCTACGCCGCTACACAGGCTTCTCCGCATCCCGGACTGCGGAATGCGCACCCCGCACTGCGCACTGCGCACGCCTCTCGCAACCCAACGAACTCCATGAACCCAACAGACCCGGCACCGACCCCGGACAGCGGACTGCGCACTCCGGACGCCTACCGTCCCCGACCGAGTGGCCTGAGGTAGCTGCGCGAGGCGAGCTCCACGTGCCCGCGAATCGCCTCGTAGTGAGCGTCCACGTGCCACAGCTCCAGGTCTCGGGATCTGCAGGCTTCGGCGATCACGAGGACGGTCAGCGGAACCGACAGCCCCTTCCTCCGGATGGCGAAGCCGAGCGCCGCCGCGCGTGACCAGACGCCGCCGTCGATCGGAGAGTCTTCGAGGCTCCGCAACAGCTCATCGAGCTTCCGGTACGCCTTCCCATCGCGTGCTCCGATGAGGAGCTCTGCGCGGACGACCGCGCACGTCGAAACGCGCTCCTCGCCCAGCGCTGCACGCACGTCCGACTTCAGAACGTCATGCCCCGTCGGCGAGAGGAAGGCGATCCACGCCGACGTGTCGAGCAGGACGCCGCGAACGCTCACGCCGCGTCCTCCGTGGACTCGGAGCGCCATTGCAGAAGCTCTTCGAGGCTCATCGCGACGAGCCCGCTGCCCTCAAGGCCCGCGAGTTCCTGCGCCCGGCGGCGCGCGACGAACTCCCGCAGCGCTCGGTCGATCGCCTCGCGCTTCGTTTTGCATCCCGACACGCGCAGCGCCTCATCGAGAATCTTCGCGTCGATGTCCGCCGAAAGCCGACTCATGGTGCACCTCCGTGGTGTGTTGAGCATACACCATGTTCATCCACCCGTACACGCGTTCAGCCCGCCGCTGAATAGGCTTCGCCGCATTCCGGACTCCGGATCTCGAACTTCGGACTGCGGACCTCGGACCGGGCACGCCTTTCGTCCCCAAACCTCGACGTCGCACACAGGGTGCGACGCTACACAGGCTTCTCGGAACCACCGGACCGCGCCCGTAGTTCGGCACCACCCATCGGCCGAACTCCCTAGCTGCCGGCAACAAACGACGCCGGCAGCCACGCACATGCGGACTCCGGACCCGCACGCCTCTCGCAACCTAACGAACTCAACGAACTCCATGAACCCAACGAACCCAACAGACACTACCCCGGACCGCGGACTGCGGACTGCGGACTACGAACCGCGCACGCCCTTCGTTCCCCAACCTCGACGTCGCAGATAGACTGCGACGCTACAGCGGCACGCACGGCCCGAGGATCCAAGAACCCTGTAGCGTCGCAGCTTGTCTGCGACGTTCGGCGCAGCTTGTTTGCGCCGGCCACCGGACGTCGCCACTCGACATTCAAGCACCGCGAGGACGGTCGTGAACGGCACGTCACATATGATCGGCATCGAGTCCTTCTTGGCGCTCAACAGGCGGGCCGCCCTTGGTATCGATCACCGCATCCCTGCAAGGTCCATACAAGCGTACGTGAGCGCATTTGTATTCAGGTAGCATAACAGGCACTATACGTAGATCTTCGACGCGGTTTCCTCAGACAGCGAGAGAAGACAAGGCGGAGGGGTGGGCGAGTGGTCTATGCCACCGAGCTGAGGCCTCGGCGATGTTAGCGCATCCGCGGGTCCGAATCCCGCCCCCTCCGTCCGAGGCCGTGGTCGCTAGGATGCACGGCGACGGCCTCTTGACTGCATCGGTATGTCGTGTTATCCTTCTTTGTGCGCTAACATCGCGTAACGAGACACAGCTCGGACTCGCGATGAGAAGAGCCATGGGAAGGTCATGCCGCATCGATCTCGCCGGGCTCTTTCTCTTTGTCCCGCTCTGCGCTAGCCACAAGACACCACGATTCGCCATCCAAAGCCCCGCGTGCCCGCCACTGCACACCGCACCACGGACTACGAACGCCTTTCGTTCGCGAACCTTGACGGCGCAGCCTGGCCCAACGCCGAGGTGTCTCAGCGCAGGCGCTGTTGGGCTGGCACTGCGGCGCTGCGACGGCTCTCGAGTCACGCATCCCGACACGAACGTCGCAGATGAACTGCGACGCTACACAGGCTTCTCGGGACCACGCACCAGGGACTACGGACCACGGACCGCGCACCGCGGCCGTAGTTCGGCACCACCCATCGGCCGAACTCCCTAGCTGCCGGCAACAAACGACGCCGGCAGCCACGCACATGCGGACTCCGGACCCGCACGCCTCTCGTTCCCGAACCGCGACGGCGCAGCCTGGCCCAACAGCGGGGTGTTGGCGTAACCGCCGTTGGGCTGGCGCTGCGCCGCTACACAGGTTTCTCCCGACCGCGGACTGCGCACCGCGCACGCCTTTCGCGCCCCCAAGCACTCGGCCGTCATCCGGTTCAGCCCGCAAGGTATACTCGTGGCGATCGCGCGTTCCGCACGCGGGGGAACGGGCAGAGAGGGTGCTATGAACCGGACGATTGCGGCCAGAATCTCTCGGGCGCGCCGCGCGTGGGATGCCGTCCGTCCTCTCTTGCTTAGTGCGATGCTGCTGCTGACCGCTCTTGGCGTTGCCGCCCATGCCGCGCCGCCCACCCGCGCGCCGCTGAATCCCGAGTTCGTCGAAGCCCAGGCACATCTCGACCCGATGGGGCTGTCGGAGATCACCGAAGAAGGATACGTGCTCGGACTCCTTCCGAGCCCGCTCGACCTGAGCCACATGACCGGCCGCCCGATCGGCGTGCTCTCACCGAACGGCATGCGCGGGTTCCCGTCGACCTACGACCTTCGCACGCTTGGCCGGCTGACCGCCGTACGCGATCAAGGTTCGTGCGGCGCATGTTGGAGCTTCGCGGCGATGGCGTCGCTGGAGTCGTGGCTGCTCACCGATGGCGCGGGAACGTGGAACCTGTCCGAGAGCAACCTCAAGGAGTGCCACGGCTTCGACTGGACACCGTGCGAAGGCGGGAACAGCACCATCGCGATGGCCTACTTCGCACGCCAGGACGGACCCGTCAGCGAGGCCGACGACCCATACCGCGACTACGCCGTCGGCTGCAGCCCCGGCCATCCCCTGCAGAAGGCCGTCGGCGAGACGCTGCTCATCCCCGACCGGAGCGGCCCACTCGACAACGACGCGATCAAGCAAGCCGTGACGACCTACGGCGCCGTCGCAACAGAGATCTACTGGTCATCCACGGCGTACTCGTCGACCAACCGCGCCTACTACTACTCCGGGAGCGCCGTGCCGAACCACGGCGTCGCGATCGTCGGGTGGAACGACGCGTACAGCCGTACGCTCTTCCGAACGTCACCGCCCGGTGACGGCGCGTGGATCGTCCGCAATAGCTGGGGCATCGGTTGGGGCGACGGCGGCTACTTCTACGCGTCGTACTACGACACGAAGATCGGCACGGGGAACGCCGTCTTCGTCAACGCCGAGGATCCCGTCGCTGGGACGCTGTACGAGTACGACCCGCTCGGGTGGGTCACCAACTGGGGCTACAGCACCAATACCGCCTGGGGCGCGAACATCTTCACCGCCGCCGAGAACGGAACCCTAGTGGCCGTAGGAACCTACGCCTCAACTGTGGACACGGAGTACGTCGTCCAGATCCGCAGCAGCCTCAACGGCACGATCCTGGCATCGCAGACCGGCACGTGGACACTCGCCGGGTACCACACCGTCGACCTCGACACGCCCGTTCCCGTAACCGCGGGGCAGACGTTCGTCGCCGTCGTGCGCTACACAACCCCAGGATACAGCTACCCCGTGCCCGCCGAGTGTTACGAGGCCGGCTACTCGAGTGCCGCGTTCGCCTCACCCGGCCAGAGCTACATCAGCTCCAACGGGTCCACGTGGAGCGACATCGTCAACGCCACGTGGGGAGACCCCACCTGCAACGTGTGCATCAAAGCGTTTGCCACAGACAGCGGATCGAGCGATGACCCTGTGGCCTACTGGCAGTTTGACGAACTGAGCGGCACCACCGCGATCGACAGCACCGGCACGCATCACGGAACGATCGTCGGTGCAACCCGTGTCGCCGGCAGCCCCGACGGCTCCACGGCCCTTTCCTTCAGCGGAGTCGGGCAGTGCGTCCAGGTACCGACCAGCGCAGATCTGGGCTT
>JBFMGK010000007.1:0-33422 GCA_040752575.1 Candidatus Bipolaricaulota bacterium | reverse complement strand
AACAGTCGGCCACGGGCGTCGTGACGGGCGCTGTCACGCCACCCCAGGATCTCTACATCGCGCGCCACAACGGCGTCTCAAGCCAGGACTGGTACGGCTCCATCGACGAAGTCCGCATCCACAACCGCGCTCTCGAACCCGGTGATTACGCTCTGCTTCGTACGGCACTCAACGACACGCTTGGCGCTGGAGCGGCATCAGCAGGAGGGGCTGTGTCACTCCTCCCCAACCCAATGACCGGCGAATCCGTGACGCTTGTTGTCAACAGCGCGGATGTCGAAGCCTTACAGTTCGCAATCTACGACCTCTCGGGGCGGCTTGTGCACGAGTCAGTCTGGCACATTGGCGCCGCCGCCACTTGGCTAGGTGAAGACATGGCTGGTCGCCTCGTCGCCAATGGCGCTTACCTCGTTCGGCTCTTCGCCCGTTACGGTTCTGGCAGCGTATTGGATCTAGGGACGCACACGCTCTTCATCTCTAGGTGAAAGCTTAGGTTCTGAGGACCATCCGCCGCGCGTGTTCGGATACCATGGTGCACCTGAGGGTGACTCGCATGCCTGACAGACAACTCAAGAACGTGGCGGAGATCTTCGCGATGGGCCTGTGCATGGGGTGTGGGACCTGTGTTGCCGCGTGCCCACAGGAGGCCATTAGGATGGTCCATCACACGGGCCGGGGGCTGCTCATGCCGCAGGTAGATCAGCGGCTCTGCACTGCGTGCGGACGATGCGTGTCCGTGTGCCCTGGGCACGAGGTCGATCTTGCCACCCTGACGAGACATTTCATCAATGGGGGCAGCACTCACACCAACCTCGGGACATACGAGGCCTGCTACACCGCGTACGCGACGGATGGCATCATCCGGCGACACAGTGCATCGGGCGGCGTTGTGAGCGCCCTAGTTTGCCACCTTCTGGACAGCGGCGTGATTCACGGTGCACTCACCGTCCAGATGTCCAGTACGGACCCTTTGCGCACTGAGCCACTGTTTGCCCGAAGCCATACAGACATGTTCAGAGCGGCTGGCTCAAAGTACTGCCCGACGTCGACGTGCGAGGGCCTGCAATGGCTCAGAGAAGGACCCGCCTACGAGCGCTACGCGTTCGTAGGCCTCCCGTGTCAGATTCAGGGTCTTCGGAAGCTCATGCTCGTGGAGAAGGCGTTGCAGCAGAGAATCGTGCTCTGCATAGGACTCTTCTGCGCAAACAACAACACTAGTCTGGGCACGGAGTACTTCCTGCGGAGCAGAGGCGTGAATCCTTCCCAGGTCGCAGATATCCGTTACAGGGATGGAGGCTGGCCCGGGAAGATAGCCGTAGCGTTGAGAAACGGTCAACGGGTGTCCTTCCCCCGTGCCACCACGGAGAGGCACTGGGCGCGAAAGGCGCTCTTCGCATCCGCGTTCCACTACGACTTTCAGATTCCTCGCTGTCTCGTTTGCCCAGATCAAACGGCTGAGCTAGCCGACATAGCGGCAGGTGATCCATGGTTGCGGGAGATCAAAGCAACAGAGAAAGAGGGGCTTTCGTTTGTCATTGTACGCAGTTCGGCCGGCCGCGAGGCCCTGGAGAGTGCAACCTCTGGTGGCGTCGTGGAGATCTCTCCCATGGCCGAAAGAGCCGCTGCGCGTGCCCAGAACTACTCCTTCAAGAATGCAGTTGGGGCAAGGATTGCACTACGTCGATGGCTTCGCCGCGCCATTCCAAAGTACGGTGAGCGCCCGATGCCCTATGGATGGCGACGACTGCTCGGGGCACTTCGATACATCCCCTCGTACTGCACGCAGTGGCGCGCGGCTTGGCCTGCAGTGAAAGTGGTGGCCCTCACGCACTATCTTTTCCGAACATGTCTTTCAGCCGTTCTTCGCGGAGTCCGACGCCATCGGAAGGCGGCGGCGCCACAGCAGCCCCGGACGGCTGCGGCATCCCTTCCAGCCAACAGCCCCCGCCTTCTCCTGGTAGGCGCACCACTCCGCAATAACCTGGGTGGCCCGTCACTTCTCTTCTCTACCGTGCGCGTCTTGCGGGCAACCTTTCCGGACGTCGCCATCCAATTCTCGAGTGCTGATCCTCAAGATGCGCTGCTGGCGCAGGCGGTCGGGTTGGGTTTCGTTCCGAACGCTCCCGGCAAGAAGCTATTGGCAGCCGCTCTGCTCAGACGTTCGCTCCACATGCGGCCGCGCTCAGCGCAGATGGCCCGGCTGCTCGATGCGTACGCGCAGGCAGACGCTGTTGTGGACATCTGGGGCATCGGCTTCAGCGACCAGTTGGGGAGTGACGCCTTCCGCGCGAGAGCGACTCAGGGCTTCCGCTTCCTAGCTGCTCGCGTCATGCGCATCCCTGTCGTGAAGTACACGGCCGATCTTGGTCCCTTTGACCGGCGATGGAACAGGTTCTTCTCCCGGCTCTACCTGAACCGGTCAGTAGATCTCATTCTCGCACGGAGTGCGACAACCGCTTCGCGGATCAAGGAACTCGGCGTGCGCACGCCGGTGCACGTGTTGCCTGACACTGCCTTTCTGCTTGACACAGCGCCTAGCACGTTCGCCGAGCACCTGACGCTGGCCGCCGCGGGCAGACCCATCATCGGTGTGTCTGTGAGCCACATGGCAGCTAGGCAAGCCCCAATCGCGGCAGGGTACTGCAGGGCAGTAGCGGTCCTTGCGGATGAGATTGTCACCCGGATCGGCGCCAAGTTGGTGTTCATCCCCAACGAGACCTCTCCGAAGACTGAAGAAGACGACCGTGCAACGTGTCGGGAAGTCATGGCCCAGATGCAGCACAAGGGTGCCGCCGTGATGGCGCCTGCGGAGAGCTTGTCGGCCTCCGAGCTCAAAGGCGTCATCGGAACCTGCTCGGTTGTCGTCGCATCGCGTTACCACACGATTGTTGCGGCCCTCTCCATGGCGATTCCTGTCCTTGCGATTGGCTGGCATGCGAAGTACGAATCGGCCATGGACATCGTTGGTCAGGCTGCCCTTGTTGCGGACGTGCGGACGCTGTCGGCCGACGCGCTGTGCGGCCAGTTCTTCACCATGTGGCAGACTCGCGCAGAGCGTTCAGAAGCACTCCGCCTGGCTCTCCCCGCTCTTCGGGAGCAGATCATGGCGGGCGGCGCGCTGGTCAGGAGCCTGCTTGAACACCATGGGTGAGCCTTCGGCGGCACAGGCCGTCAAGGACGGCCTGGAGCAGAGGCAGCGACTGCTGTTCCGCAATACTGGCATGACGCTTCTCGCGCGGTTCATCCTCCTTCTACTAGGCATCGCGTCGTCTGCGATTCTGGCGCGCGGGCTGGGCCCGGAAGGCAGGGGAATCTACACGCTGGCGCTCCTGATCCCCACAATGGCTGTGACGTTCGCGCAGCTCGGCGTCGCGACCTCCACCACATACCACGTAGCCAAGCGAACGCACACCGTGGGGCAGGTCCTGTCGAGCAACATGCTGCTTGCGCTGCTGCTCGGCGCTGGTGGGGGTGTCGGTGCAGCTCTTGTCGTCGCCTTCTTCCGCGACGCCGTGGTCCCAGGAGTTCCTTTCAGACTGCTAGCGGTCGGCCTGCTGCTCATACCGCTTGAGCTTGTCCTTGCCTATACCGAGAGCATTCTGCAGGGCCTTGAGGAGTTCGTCCGGTACAACGCGGTTCAGTTGCTGCGCCCGCTGTTGTTCATCGGAGCACTTCTGGCAGTGTTTGCCTGGCTCCCAGCCACACCCGAACCCGTCATTTGGCTGACGCTCCTAGTTCTCGTGCTGACGGACGCCGTCGTCCTGGGGTTCGTGTTGAAGGAGACCAAGGGTTGGGTGTGGCATCCGTCTCGCGCATATATCAGAGCTAGTCTAAGTTTTGGCGCACGCTCTCATCTCGGCGGGATCATGACCTTCCTCTATTTGCGTGTGGACATGCTTCTCCTGAACGGGATGGCCGGCGCCGCCGCCGTCGGTTACTACGCCGTGGCGGTCAGCATCGTTGAGAAACTCGCCATGCTCTCTCAAGCTGTTGGCGTTGTGCTCTTGCCCCGCGCAGCGGCGGACGGCCGTCTGCCCCTGCGTGAAAGCCTGACGCCCGTGCTCTTCAGAGCCGTGCTCACAGTCACGGCACTCGCCGGTGTTCTCCTCTGGTACCTGGCCAGGTCACTTGTGCTGACACTCTACGGGTCTGATTTCGCCGACACCATTCAGCCGCTGCAGTACCTTCTGCCTGGCATCGTCGCTCTTGCCGGTGCGCGAGTGCTCGGAAACGAGATCCTGGGGCGCGGGCATCCGTTGGTGAACACGGTCAGCAGCGGAATCGCGCTCGCCATCAACGTCGCGTTCAACCTCCTCTGGATACCCTTGTGGGGGGCGAGCGGAGCGGCACTCGCTTCCAGCTTGGCATACATCTCAGTTCTCCTGTTTAGAGTGCTTGCCGTGGGCCGGCTTACGGGCACGTCGCCCCTCTTTCTGTTCCAGTTCAGCAGCGCAGACGTAGCCTTGTATCGCACGGCTGTGACTTACTTCGGCACACGGCTGCAGCGAAGGGGATAGGGGAAACTGCATGCGCGGCATCCAGGACGGCAGGGTTCATCGGAAACGGTGTCAAAGCAGCGGATCTGAGGCGTGGTTGAAGCCCGCAGATGCCATCCGCGCCTATGCAGGTGTCATGGTTGTCACAATCCATGTGGCCGCCTACCTAGTTACACGCCTTGGCTCCATGCCCGCTTCGTGGTGGTGGGTCGCCAACTTAGCTGACGCGTTCGCGCGTCCGGCCGTGCCGCTGTTTTTCATGCTGAGCGGGATGCTACTACTGGATCCCGCGAAGAGAGAACCTGTCCGGGTGTTCCTGTGGAAGCGTGCGCGTCGCGTAGGCCTGCCCCTCATCTTCTGGAGCGTTGTTTACATGCTTTGGCGTGTCTTCTTCCATGGGCAGACCATCACGTGGAAGAGCGGAGTCGCTCGACTGATCGACGGCCGTACGTACTCCGGGTTCGCCTTCATGTATGTTCTCCTCGGGCTCTATCTCGCAACGCCTGTCCTGCGCGTCTATGTACGACATGCGTCGCGCAAGAACCTTCTCTATCTTATTGCAGTCTGGTTCGTCCTAGTGCCCCTTTCGGCTCTGTTCTCTCGCTTCAGCGGTATCGAAGTGGCGGTGCAGTCCGTCGTAGCGCTGGACTACGTTGGCTACTACCTGCTGGGACATCTCTTTCGTGACGTGAAGCTTGGGCGCCGAGCCACGTGGACAGCGGCGGGCGGTGTCGTGCTCTTGACGGGGATCGTCGCCAGTGGAACGGCACTCCTCAGCACGCCCGAGTCGCTGGATACGACGCTCTACTCCTATCTTGGGCCCGCCGTCGTGCTCATGTCGATTCTCGTCTTCCTAATTCTCAAGTCGCTTCCGTTCGGAACCGCTTACGCGCGCTTTCCCGTTGCGGAGAGGGCAGTCGGGTTCGTCGGTTCGGCTGCCCTTACGATCTACTTCCTGAACTACCTGCTGCTTGAGTGTCTGATGGCTGGTTGCCTCGGCTTCGCTCTCAGTGGGTGGTTTGTGCACCCCCTGCTTGGCATCCCACTGACGGTCCTGGCGGTCGTTGGCATAGCCGCTGTTGCGCATGCTTTCCTCTCCCGACTGCCAGCGCTACGATGGTTGGTTGGCGAAGCGCCGCGGTAGCCTTGCAGCGACCTGCCGACATGGCGCAGTTCCCGCGAAACCGAAGTGGAGAATGCGAAATAGGCCGGGGGGAGTGTCGGGGATGAGCAGGATATGACGAAGTCGTTGCTGCTGGTCGCGTACGCATTCCCACCCTATGGCGCGGTCGGCGCAAGGCGTGCGGCAAAGCTCGCGAAGTTCCTACCGGAATTTGGCTGGCAGGTGCGGGTGCTGACGGTCTCGATTGCCGAGTATCCCGAAAGCTGGATAGATAGCACGTCAGGTCGCGACGATGCCGCCAGCGCTGATGTACACAGAACTCGTGCTCTCCATTGGAGGCGCGTCAGGGAAGACGGCGCACGGTGGCTCCCGTATCTGGTGCCGGCCATCGTGCGTAGCGTTCGGCAGGCGCGGCCAGACGTCGTGCTCATAACGTGCGGCCCCTTCTTCCAACTTGCAGTGACTCCACTGCTCAGTCTATGGAAGGTCCCCTACGTCCTGGATTTCCGTGATCCTTGGGTGACTGGCGGGTTGCGGCCGGTCGCTCGGAACCACGGGGCGCGGCTGCGGCGGGCATTGGCAAAGGCGGTTGAGCGACATGCTGTGCTCCACGCCGCAAGCATCGTAGTTGTATCCAGGCCGCTACGCGAAGCGTACCGCACCGCGTATCCGCAACTTCCGCCAGAGCGGTTCGCTGTGGTGCCCAACGGCTACGACCCCGCCGACTTCGCTCAGGCTGGAGCAGTGCGGTGGGCTGTGCCGACGTTGCTGTATGCGGGCAAGTTCACCACATCGCTCGGCCTCCGTAATCCGCGGCCTCTTCTGGAGGCGATCAGACTGCTTCGCGCAGAAGGCCTGGAGGTGTGCCTGGTGCATCTGGGTGACAAGGAAGCGGCTTTCACGTCAGTTGTCGATGAGCTGCAACTCGCAGATGCTGTGAAGTCAACAGGCCCGCTCCCATACGCGGAGACCCTCTCTTACTGCAAGGGGGCTGACATTCTCGTGGTCATAGGCGGCGGCAGCTCCGGCGAGCAGACGGGAAAGGTGTTTGACTACATAGGTGCAGGCAGGCCAATCCTAGCACTTGCGCGGGAGGACAGTGATCTCGGAAGCATTGTGTCCTCACTTCCCCAAGGCAGAGTCCTCGCGAATGGTGACGCGCGAAGAGTCGCAGAGGCGATTCGCACGGCCCTCAAAGCACCACCCCGGGGGAGCGGCGCGGATCCTGACCCTCGGTTCCTGCGGAGGACCATCGCTAGAGACCTCGCAAGAGTCCTCGAGAGATCTCTCCCACGGCGGAGAGAGGAGCGGCAGCCACCAGCCGGAACACAGGCAACAACACCTTGAAGCTGTACGGAGGTGCACCCTACCTACACTGGGCATGGTTCAGGTGAAAGTCGGGGCATGCGTGACTTGGAGCTGAGAGCATGGCGATGATTGGGCACGAAAGGGCCTTGGCAACGACCCCACGAGAAAACCGTTGGGCTGTAGGCTCATTTCTCGCTCTGGTCGCAGCATCCTTCTTCGGCGTTGCACTCTTGCCCTTTCGAGTAGGATCCATCACGTTGTTCCCCTTCCGGATCCTCCTCGTCCCCCAAGCACTGCTGGCATGCATCACGATCGCCAGATACAGAGTGGAGCTTCGGGTCCTCAAACCGCTCCGATGGTACGTCGCGTTCCTCGCAGTCTGGCTGGTCTACGCCGCCCTCTCGTTGCTCTGGACTCCAGCCGGCAGCGCTGCACTTGCCGATCTGGGACAGCTAGCTGTCGGGGTCGTGTTCGTTTTGCTCGTTCCGTTCTTCGTACGGACCTCGCGCCATCTGCGTTGGCTCGCTTGGCTATGGCTTGGCGCTCTCGTCGTGCTCTCTGGCATCGGCCTTTGCGAGAATGCCCTGGGCGCGCATCTACCCGTATCGGGGTACTACCAGACAACGAGACCGTTGTTGATCTACCGACCCACCAGTGTTTACCGTAATCCGAATGACTTTGCGATGTTCTTGGCGCTTGGGCTCCCCTTCGCGCTGGCGAAACTCGCGTTCACAAGGCGAAGACTGCTGCTCGTACCGTCTTGGGTGCTCGTCGGCCTCGTGTTCTATCTGATCATCTTGACAGGCTCACGAGCGGCACTGCTCGCAGCGGTTGCGGAAGTCGCAACCCTCGTGCTGGTCCTGGTACTGCCGGCTGCGCGACGCGCTCACGGCATCTTCCGGGTGGCAGCCGTCGTGGGTGCCTTCCTCTGCGCGAACATCGTCCCCGGGCTGATCGACTCGGCGTCGACACAGGGTTTCACCAACTCCTGGCACCAGATGGATGTGATGGCCGAGCAGATCGAGCTGGAGACCGAGTCTATCGGTGTGCGTTGGGTGCTGGTCCTGAATGGGGTTCAGGCCGTACGAGGAACCCAGGGCCTGGGAACTGGTGTAGGTGGGACGGACTGGTGGATGGAGAACAGGGCCGCTCAATCCACGCAGGGCATTCTCAGTTTGCACAACTGGTGGCTCGAGCTGCTCGTGGTGTACGGCGTTCCAATCGCGCTCCTATTCTGCCTCTTCTACGGTAGCATTCTCATGCGTACAGCGGGTCTTCTGAGACGCGCTACGGTCGGTGAGGAAGCGCTACCCACCGCCGTTCTTCTGTCGCTCGTCGGGCTCTTCTTGGCCGTCCTGGGTCCCAGCTCAGTGCTGGCGCTCAAACCTTTCTGGCTCGTGTGGGGAACTGCACTCGCTGTACTCAGCACGAGGTCTGGTAGATCGGGGGGCTGACCCTGTGCACATTCTCGTGATCCCATCCGAGCAGTATGTTCTTCCTGAAAGACCTCTTGCTGGGATCTTCCAGAAGACGCAAGTTGATGCCCTTCATCGCGCTGGGCAGGTTGTTAGCGTCATTGCCCCGAAAGGACGCAGCCTGCGTACGTTGCCGTCCGGCTTCCAAAGGCTATCGCGCGGCATTGCCCATTCCTGCGAGGAGGGCATAAGGGTCGCCCGCAACCTGAACTGGAGTCTGGTACCGGATCGCGTGCCGTACTTGGCTGTGAACGCGTACGTGCGGACAGGCCGAAGGCTTTATGAGGACTACGTCGCGCGGTTCGGCGAGCCGGACATCCTGCACGCACACGGCGCGCTCTATGCGGGTAGCCTGGCTGCGTACCTCCAGACGAGGTACCACGTTCCAAGCGTGCTCACTGAACACAGCAGCGCCTTCTTGATCGGTGAGTTGCAGCCATGGCAGCGCCGCATTGCTCGGGCCGCATGGCACCAAGCGGACTCCTGCATCGTCGTCAGCGCGGCACTCGGGCGGGGCGTCGATAGGGCGCTGATGCTTGCCCCTGGGCTGTGGCGCGTCGTGCCGAACTGCCTCGACCGCATCTTTGAGGATGAGCGGCCCCCGCAGCTTCGTCAACCAAGCGGCAAGCCCCTTGCGCTGCTCACGATTGGCGCACTCGTTCCCATCAAGAACCATCTGTCTTTGCTCGAGGCTTTCGCAAGCCTAGACCCGCAGGACTTTGCCAGTCTCCGAATCGGTGGGGACGGCCCGCTACGCGAAGCGCTAGAGCATCATGCGACCTCCCTGGGCATCACGGACCGCGTTCGGCTTCTGGGCGCACTCAGTCCAACCCAGGTGAGAAGCGAGATGCTCCAATGCGACATGTTCGTGCTGCCGAGTCACGCGGAGACGTTCGGCGTTGTCCTCATTGAAGCACTAGCTTGCGGCCGCCCCGTCGTAGCCACACCATGCGGCGGCCCCACCGACATTGTCAACCCAACAGACGGAGTGCTCGCCCGATCCCCGTCGAGCCCCGATCTCGCGACAGCTCTCAGCGAGGCAAGGCGGCGTTTCGGCGAGTTCGAGCCTGACGCCATCCGCGCCCGTTGCCTCGCGCGGTACGGCCGGATCGCGGTCGCTCACGAACTAGAAACGGTCTACGAAGAGATCCGCGCAAGGCGCTGTACGTGAGCGCGTGCGTACCTTGCCATCAGAATACCCCAATGCAGAGGCAGCCAGACGTGTACCCGACCAGCAGGCAGAGCGGATACCTCAGGCTGTAGCCACATAGGCGCGAGAGACCGCCGGAACGTCGAATAAGGTATCACCATCGCATCGTCCTCCTCGGCAGCGTTGAGGCACCCGGACAACGTTCCGAACACCGCGATTGGCCGGATGCTCTTCGCACCTGCGATGAACAGCACGATCTACTACTTCTTCACCCAGCATCGGAAACTCGCCTGGTCGCACTCTGTCTTGCGTGGAATCACAGTGAATCCCTACGGTCGGAACCCCGTCTATATGATGGGGGAGCTCTGGGCCGGCACACCGTTCTCGATGAATGTCGGCTACTTGGCCGACGGCTACATGAATCTAGGCCTCCCTGGGGTCATCCTGATGTCTGGCCTTCTGGGAGTCGTACTCATAGGGCTCGACTCCGTGGCCAGACGGCTCCCCGTGAGTTTGGCCATCGGTGCCATAGCACTTCCGATCCGCAACCTTGTCGACGCTGCGCTGCTGACGACACTGGCGACGCATGGGCTCTTGATTGGCGCGGCGATTCTGAGGCTGCTTCCAAGGCCACGCGCTGCGCCAGCCTCATCCCCCGCCGCGTTGCACGCCGCAGAGCAAGCGCCATCGAGCGGCACGCAAGGCACGTCGCTGTAGGCGCGCGGAATGAGGGCACGCCGGATCGGCTCTTCGTGCATGACATGCCTCAAGAGAAGCGTGCTACAGAGCGATGCAGGATCCTCTTCTCCACGACGCTCTGGGCCCACTTCATGACGCGATAGAGGGTCTCGCTGGATGGGAACTCGTCGGCGCGGCGGCACGGCGCCTCAAAGTACCCCTTCCACTCGGCCTCCGAGATGCCCAGCTTCTTCAGAACATAGATGCGATCACGCGCCAGATCCTCAGACGTGTAGAGAGTCTCTGCTAGAGCCTTGAGCGCCTGCTCCCGCGTCATCTGGCCGGAGAGGATGAGACTCGCAAAGTGCGGTCTTCGCTTGTCATAGCCGAACCTCTCCACAAGATAGTGGTTCTGAAAGAAGCGTGTGAAGACGGACTCGCCGTGCTTGCGGCCGTAGTCACGCCACCCAAGCGCTTCGAGTTCTCGTACCGCGCCGGATCGGCTGTAGGGCATGTAGTTGAGTGGACGGATCACCTGAAGGTGTCGAACGAACGGATGCCAGAAGTAGTACTTGAAGAACGAGACCGTCGGGTAGGTGCGCAGAGGGATGCGGCCGAAGCGCCGGTGAATGGCCTTCAGATTCCTGCTGTCCATCGCAGGGTGATGCCAGGAGCGAGGGAAGATGGATTCGGTCGCGTAGTTGCCGCCGACAAGAACGTGACGGATCCCGTTCTTGATGGCGTATCCGTAGAGGGCGGCGAAGAAAGCGTGATCCTGGGGAACGTCCTGGTTCGACACGCCGGCCTTAAGGTAGGCGAGTTGAAGGTCGCGCACCTCTTCCCAATCGATGACGACGGTTTCAAGGTCCCAGCCGCAGTGCTTCAGGAGGATCTCGATGTTTCGTACCGCCAGCTCGTAGTCCCAGCCGGCATCCACGTGGAGCACAAGCGGGCGTAGCCCAAGCTCGTGCACCTTGAGGGCCAGGTAGCTGGAGTCTGCACCCCCACTGAGTCCCAGGATGCAGTCGTATGGCTTCCTATCGCCCTCCGCCTTGATGCGCGCCGCGATCGCGGCCAGCCGTCGGAGTCCTTCGTCATTTGGGAACCACCTTTGCTTGACGACGTCATCGAAGTAGTGGCAGTGATTGCACACGCCGTTCGCATCAAACACGATCTCTGGATCGCTCGTGTCCATCACGCAGCGAACGCAAACCTGGTACTCACGCGCCATCGCAACCTCCGCCGAAGAGACGTTCGATCTCGGCCTGGGCAGGATACGTGATCAAGACCGCGCGGTGCACGCCGGTGAAGACGAACAGACTGCCTGCAGCGGCCGCCGAAGCTCCTCCCTCGCGCACAGCGCGGGCGAGGTCGGCGAGGGAGCCTGCACCGCCCAGCGCAATGACCGGAATCCCGACTGCCAACGTGACCGTACGGATCGCCTCGAGATCGTAGCCGGTCATGGTGCCGTCACGGTCAACGCTGTTGACCAGCAGCTCCCCGGCTCCACGGCCTTCCATGAGCCGTGCAGCTTCCGCTGCCGTCAGCTCGGCTTTGCGGCGGCCGTTGTGCGTCACGAGGCCGAACCTGGAGCTTCCCCACCCGCGTTTGACGTCTAGGACAACGCCAATGCTCTGGCTTCCGAAGCGCGCCGCAGCGTCGGCAACCAGATCCGGTGAGGCAAGCGCAGCCGAACTCGTGAAGACCTTCTCCACACCCAGGGCAAACAGACGCTTCATCTGCTCGACAGACGTCACGCCCCCGCTGTAAGCGACGGGCATGAACGCCTCGCCGACGATGTCCTCGATCTGCGCGAAGTGCGGCTCACGGCCGTGTGCGGTCGCATCGATGTCGACCAGAAGTAACTCGTCGACCTCCTTCTCGTTCAGGATCCGGACGGCGTTGATGGGATCGCCGACGTAGCGTGCATCGCGGAACTTCACGGTCTTGTACAACCCGCCCTTGTGCATCAGGAGACAGGGAATAACGCGCGGAGTCCACATCACGCCAACTCCGCAAAGGCTCGCAAAAGGGCCATGCCGTACTTGTGGCTTTTCTCAGGGTGGAACTGCACACCCATGATGTTGCCACGCGCGACGGCGGAAACGAAGGGAATGCCATACGAAGTCGTGGCGAGAACGTCCGCCGGGTCACGGCACACGACGTGGTACGAGTGCACGAAGTAGAACCGCCGCGGCATGGGAACGTGGGTGAGGAGAACGCACTCCCTGCTAGGGATCACGGTGTTCCAGCCCATGTGCGGCACGCGCAGCGGCGGAACCGTTTCGGGGAACGAGAACCTCTGCGAACAACCGGGGATCCACCCGAGCCCTTGGCGCTCACCTTCCTCGCTTGCTTCGGCGAGAAGTTGCATCCCGAGGCAGATACCGAGGATGGGCACCTTCGCGACGCACGCCCTCTCGTTCAGCACGTCCACAAGACCTCGCTCGTGAAGCGCTGCCATCCCGGCGTCAAACGCGCCGACGCCGGGCAGGAGGATCTTCGTCGCGAGCGCAACCTCCTCCGGACGGGACACGAGTCGAGACGCGACGCCAATGCGCGACAACATGTTCGCAATCGACTTCAGGTTCCCTATGCCCGAGTCCACGATGGCAATCGTTTCGTTTGGCATTCCCCACCTCGCAGACCCCACGATCGACCACGTACAAGTCCCACGGCAGCATGTGTCTGGACTCGCGGGGTCTTGCGGCACTGAGCGATCAGGCTATCATGCCGACAAGCTCGGATCCAGGTGCAGAGCATCCAGCATCGTAACAGAAGGGAGCCGTCCGCTTGGCGAACGCAGAGCCGCTAACCCTGATTGCGCACGTGACGACCGTGCATTCGCCGGCGGACACACGGATCTTTGGGCGCGAAGCGCGGAGTCTGGCTCGCCACGGCTACGCCGTGAGCCTGCTGGCACCGAGAGCCCATCAATCCATCGAGGACGGCGTCAGCGTTCTGCCGATCGGGCTTCCGCGCGGCCGCCTCGGGCGGATGTTCTTGGGCACGCGCAGTGCCTACCATCTTGCCAGGCAACTTGCCCCCTCCCTGTGCCACATCCACGACCCTGAACTCCTCTTGACGGGATGGCTCCTCGCCCCGCAAAGGTGCGCCCTCGTTTACGACGCGCACGAGGACACGGCTGCCCAGATTCTTGACAAGGAATGGATGCCCCGGCCGCTGCGAAGGCCCGCTGCTCGAATCTTCGACGTCCTGGAGAGGCGACTCGCCGCTCGCTGTGACGCCGTGATCGCGGCCACCGAAGCCATTGCCAGACGCTTTCCCAGAGCCACGGTGGTGCACAACTACCCCGACCTCGAGGCTTTCCCGGCACCGCTCCCGCGGCAGCCGCAAGCGCACGCCCGCCTCGCTTATGTGGGTGGCCTGACTCGCCTGCGCGGCGCTAGGCAGATGGTCGAAGCCCTGGGCTCACTCAGGTCGCAGGGCGTCTCGCTGGAGGTGATAGGCACCATTCAGCCAACGCAACTCGCGAGCGAGCTGGCCGCTCTTCCGGGAGCGGGACGGCTGGCTCTTCACGGCCACCGACCCTGGCACGACGCGTGGCGCTGGGTCGTTGAGCATGGCGACATCGGACTCCTTCTCTACCAACCGGCCCGCAATCACACGGAGGCTCTGCCGACGAAGCTCTTCGAGTACATGGCCGCCGGGCTTCCCGTCATCGCGTCCGATTTTCCTCTGTGGCGCGAGATCGTCGAGGGTGCCGGGGCAGGACTCCTCGTCGATCCGCAGGACCCGCAGGCGATCGCCGCAGCGATCGAGCGGCTCGTGGAGGATCCGGTGCTCCGCCAGACGATGGGAGAGAACGCGCGGAAGGCAGCCGTTGAGAAGTACAATTGGGCGACCGAGGCAGAGAAGCTATTCGCACTCTATCGAGAGGTGCTGGGTGAAGATCACTAGTGTCGTCGGCGCGCGGCCGCAGTTCGTGAAACTAGGCCCGATCTGCCGTGCGTTCGCCGGCGTGGCGGGGATCGAGCATCAGATTGTCCACACGGGCCAGCATTACGACGCCACGATGTCCGACGTCTTCTTCGCCGACCTTGAACTGCCCGCTCCCGACGTGAATCTCGGCGTGGGCTCGGGCTCGCACGGGAGTCAAACGGGCCACATGCTCGCGCGCCTAGAAGAGGTCTTCCTGAGCAGCCGCCCTGATCTGGTCCTGGTCTTCGGCGACACGAACTCCACTCTCGCTGCCGCCCTCGCCGCCGCGAAGCTGCACATGCCCGTCGCGCACGTCGAGGCCGGGCTGCGCAGCTTCCGCAAGAGCATGCCCGAGGAGATCAACCGCGTCCTCGCTGACCACGTTTCGACACTGCTGTTCTGCCCGACGGACGTGGCGGTGGAGAATCTCCTTCGCGAGGGAATCGCGAAGGTGAAGTCCGCCGAAGAAGCCACGCCCGACGCACCTGCTGTTCTCCAGGTGGGCGATGTGATGCAGGATGCCGTCGAGCAGAACGCCCGGCACGCGGCACAGCGCCCGCACGTCGCGGTGCGGCTGGGGGTGCGCGGCAGCTACGCGGTCGCCACCGTGCATCGCGCCGAGAACACCGACGACGCTGCCTGTCTCCGCGAGATCGTTGCCGGGCTGGGCGACGTGGCCCGCGACACGTCGGTCGTCTTGCCTTTGCATCCGCGCACGCGCAACGCCCTACGAGCAGCCGGTCTCGTCGTACTCCCCGTCGGCGTCCACGCGGTAGAACCCTTGTCGTATCTCGACATGCTGCAACTGGTGTCGCAAGCTCGGCTTGTCCTCACGGACTCCGGCGGCCTGCAGAAAGAGGCCTACTTGCTTGGCGTTCCGTGCGTAACCCTGCGCGACGAGACCGAGTGGGTAGAACTCGTCGAGGCAGGATGGAACCAACTAGCCGGCGCCAGCCGAGAGCGCATCGCCACGGCGGCCCGCGCCGCGCTGGCTGCTGCGGTTCCCCCGTCGAAGGCCCCGTTGTACGGCGACGGGAAGGCCGCCAAACGCGTCGCCGCCGCGTGCTGGGACTGGTGGCGGGGGCAGGGTGCCTAGCGTCTGGATCGTCAACCACTACGCTCAGGGCCCTGATCTGCCCGGCGGCACGAGGCACTACGAACTTGCGAGACGCCTGGCCGACCGCGGATGGACCGTGACACTGATCGCATCGTCCTTTCATCACGCAACCCGGACGCAGTCAGCTTCCAGCCCACGCCGCGGACGCGTCGAACAGACGGATGGACTCTCGATCCTTTGGGTTCCTTCCCGCACGTCGTACCGCGTCAATGACGCCTCGCGCGCGACCAACATGCTCGAGTTCGCGTTGCGCGCACGGCTTCTCGGATGTTCTCGACTCGGCCGAGCCATTCCCCAGCCGGATGTCGTCGTCGGCTCGTCACCCCACCTGTTCGCCGCGTGGGCGGCCGCGGGGCTCGCGGCGCGGTTCCGCGTCCCGTTCGTGTTCGAAGTGCGCGACCTTTGGCCCGAAACCATCGTGCAGATGGGTGTCCTCCCCCGACGCCACCCCATCGTCTGCGCCTTGGCCGTCATCGAACGCCGCCTCTATCGGCGCGCCGCCCAGATCGTGAGTCTCCTCCCGTCGATCGGCGACTACCTTCGGCCCCTGGGGATCGCGACCGACAACCTGGCCGTCGTCCCCAACGGGGTGGATCTGGCCGCGTTTGCCGCACGGCCGCAGCGCCCGCTCGTCGGTCCGCTGCGCGTCGTTTACGTTGGCGCTCATGGACCGGCAAACGGACTTGGCAACATCCTCTCGGCAGCGGCGAACCTTGCCGACGGCATCGAGGTCGAGTTCCATTTGACGGGGTCCGGTCCCGAGAAGGCGGCGCTCGTCGAGCGGGCGCGCACCGAGGGCCTTGCGAGCGTTCACTTCCACGACGCCGTACCCAAGTCCGGCGTGCCCGAGATCCTTGCCGGCGCCGATGTCCTGCTGTTGAACTACGCCCGGATCGGCATCGGCAAGTACGGCATCAGCCCCAACAAGCTCTGGGAGTACATGGCTGCCGCCCGGCCGGTGGTCTTCGCCCACGAGGCCGCCGAGGATCCCGTGCAGGCCGCCCAGTGCGGCCTCTCCGTACCGCCGGAGGACCCCGACGCACTCGCCGCCGCGATCGCGCAGCTCGCAGCGATGTCGGCCGAAGAGCGGCAGGCGATGGGCGAGAGAGGCCGCGCGTACGTTGCCGCGCACCACGACTGGGATCTGTTGGCCGCGCGTCTTGCGGGCGTGCTCGAAGGCGTGATCGCACGAAGAGTGATGGGTCCGCGGCGGGAACGTACAACCGATGTTGACTAAGTTCTAGACTTAGTTTACTGTTAGCCCGGAGGCTCACCATGACAACGATCAACACGCACGAAGCGAAGACGCAACTCTCGAGACTCCTCGCGCGGGTCGAAGCGGGAGAAGAGTTCATCATCGCGCGTGCCGGCACTCCCGTCGCTCGGCTCGTACCGATCGAGACCCACATCGGGACGCGCCAGTCGGGGACGGCGGCCGGGTGCATCCGCGTGGCAGCGGACTTCGACGATCCGCTTCCGGACGAGCTCGTGAGTTCATTCGAACAATGAGAGTGCTGCTCGACACGCACGCCTTCCTTTGGTGGATCGCGGGGGACCGGCGTCTGTCCGCGAGGGCGCGCAAGCTGATCGCCGACGGCTGCAATGAGCTCTTGCTGAGCGCCGCGAGCGGGTGGGAGATCGCCATCAAGGTCGGTCTCGGGAGAGTCGATCTGCCAGCCCCGATTGGCCCGTTTCTTGGCGAGCAACTCCGCCTGAATGGAATCGAGACGCTGCCTATTCAGATGGCCCACGCGCTCAGCGTTCAGAGTCTGCCGCACCTGCACAGGGACCCGTTCGACCGAATGCTCGTGGCGCAAGCTCTGATGGAGAGGCTCCCTATTCTGACGCGGGATCGTCAGATCTCGCAGTACGAAGTAGAAACCCTGTGGTGAACACACCCACACGAACGAATAGCGCAGGGGAACGCGCGCCCTCCTGGCGCGGATGCCCAGGGAAACAGGGGGAACACGTGCTGAGATCCGGCGGACGCGCTCTGAAGAGGCTGACAGATCTGGCGATCTCTATCCCTGCCGTCGCACTCCTCGCTCTTCCCTTCGCCGCGATCGCGCTTGCGATTCGGCTTGACAGCCGCGGCCCTGTCTTCTTTCGCCAGGAACGAGTAGGTCGCGGCGGGCACCTCTTCCGCGTCTGGAAGTTCCGCACGATGGTTGTGGACGCGGTGTCGAAGGGCCTCGGCGTTACCGTTGCCGCCCGTGACGACCGGATCACGCGCGTCGGGCGTCTGCTGCGCGCCACGGGGCTCGACGAACTGCCGCAGCTCTTGAACGTCCTCGTCGGCGAGATGAGCCTAGTCGGCCCGCGACCGACGCTCGCGTATCAGGTCGAACGCTACACGCCGTTCCAAAGGCGGCGGCTCGAGATGCGGCCGGGTATCACGAGCCTGGCCGTCGTTCGCGGACGGAACGCCCTCTCGTGGAAGGAGCGAATCGAGCTCGACGTCGAGTACGTCGATCGCTGGACGCTCGCGCTCGACCTCAAGATCCTCTTCCAGACCCTGTGGTGCGTGCTCGTAACCCGCAGGGGCCTCTACGGCGAGGACGGCGTGAACGACCCGTTCGTCGATCCGCGGGATTCGTGATGCGTCGTGAGCCATGCCCCTGTAGCGTCGCAGGGCTACAAGGGCTTTCGACGCATCCCGACTCGCGACAGCGGCACACACGGCCCGAGGAGCCAAGAACCCTTGTAGCGTCGCAGCTTGCCTGCGACGGCCACCAAATGCCGCGATTCGACGCGCAAAGCTCCCGGACCTAGGACGATCCCGTCGTGAACGTCGCAGA
This sequence comes from Candidatus Bipolaricaulota bacterium, assembly GCA_040752575.1. Classification (GTDB taxonomy): domain Bacteria; phylum Bipolaricaulota; class Bipolaricaulia; order UBA7950; family UBA9294; genus CAIOGO01. Next base: position 15,335 of record JBFMGK010000007.1, on the reverse strand, counting down.
TAAACTGCGACGCTACAAGGGCTTTCGGATCACGCATCCCGACACGAACGTCGCAGCCTGGCCCAACGCCAACGTGTGTCAGCGCAGGCCCCGTTGGGCTGGCGCTGCGACGCTACAGAGGCTTACGGATCTCGACTGCCGACTCCCCACGTCGCAGCCTGGCCCAACGCCAACGTGTGTCAGCGCAGGCCCCGTTGGGCTGGCGCTGCGACGCTACAGAGGCTCTTCCTAACCACGGACTACGGACGCACTTCCTCGGACTCCGGACTACGCACACCTCTCGCAACCCAACGAACTCAACGAGCCCAAGAAACTCAACAGACCTGGCTCGGCAATTCCACTACAATGACGCCATGGGTAAGGCCGCAGCGAAGAGAGACCCTAGGACTCTGATGCTCGAGGACGTGCTCCGCACGCTTCGGGCAGAGCTGCCGGAGCTCGAGCGGGGCTACAGCATCCAGTCCTTGGGCGTCTTCGGCTCAATCGTGCGGGGCGAGCGGCAATCGCGCAGCGACGTGGACATCCTGGTGGACTTCAAGCGCCCGCCGACGTTCTTCGAGTTCATTGAGCTCGAGGACCGACTTACAGATTTGCTCGGCACCAAGACCGACCTTGTCATGCGATCTGCCTTGAAGCCCCGTATTGGGGAACGGATCCTCGCCGAGATCGTCGAAGTATGAAGCCATCCGAGCGGACGTCCGAAGACTACCTTCAGGACATCCTCGACTACGTTGGCAAGGCGGAGCGCTTCATGGCTTCGGCGTGCGACGCCTCCGCGCTGGCGGACGATGAGAAGACCCTCATGGCCGTCGTGCGAGCGCTGGAAGTCATTGGAGAAGCCGCAAAGCACATTCCTCAGGCGTTTCGCGCCAAGCACCCAGCTGTGCCGTGGCGGGGCATGACCGGGATGCGCGACAAGGTCGTCCACGCCTATTTCGGAGTCGATGCCGCCGTTGTCTGGAGAACGGTGAAAGAGGATCTGCCCCTTGTCCGCGAAACCGTGCAGGCCCTGGTGCCGCGGTCTGGAGATAGTGGCTAGGCCAGAGCGTCGCCCGCGTCCGCAGCCCAACGTCAGCGCCAACGCCGCGCCCCAACACCCCTTGTAGCGTCGCAGTTTGCCTGCGACGCTCCAGAGGCTCTTCCTAACCACGGACCACGGACGCACTTCCTCGGACTCCGGACTACGCACCACGGACGCCTCTCGCTCGGACCACCATCGCCATTATAATGTCGACATCGGAGCAGGGGAGGTGGGCGTGACTCTCAAGCGAACGCAAATCTATCTTGAACCCGAACAGCATCGACTGCTGAAGCGGGAGGCCGCCGAGAAGGGCGTCTCGCTTGCCGAGCTCGTGCGGCAGCTGGCGAGCGACCACTTGCACAAAGAGCCGCGCCGCGAGGACTTCGCGCGTATCGTTGCGTTGGGAACAAGCGGCGTCGCCGATGCGTCCGAGGAGCACGATCGCTACATCGGCGAGGAGACCGCGCGACGATGCGCGTCTTCGTAGACACTTCGGCCTTCTACGCGCTCGCGGACGGAAGCGACCGGAATCACCGGCGAGCGAAGGCCGCTTACGAGACGCTGATTGGCGATGGCTTGTCGACGACCGATCACATCCTTGTGGAGTGCTGGTTCCTTCTCGGCAGTCGCTTGGGGCGCGATGCGGCCATCCGTTTCTGGGACGCTCTTCGCTCGGGCATCGTTTCGGTACTCGACGTGACGCACGACGATCTGGAACGCGCACGGGAGATCCTGTCGCGGTTTCCCGATCAGACCTTCTCGCTCGTCGACGCGACGAGCTTCGCCGTGATGGAGCGCGAGGGGATCGCGCGTGCGTTCGCGTTCGACGCCCACTACAACATCTACCGCTTCGGCGAAGGCCATCGCCGCCGCCTCGACGTCGTGCCGTAGCCATGCCATAGCGAGGTGCGGGGTCCGGGTCCGTAGTGCGTGGTCCGTAGGCCGCCGTGCGCAGTCAGAACCACGGACTACGCACCCTGGACGCCTTACGCTTCTGGAACGTGTCATCGCAGCTTGTCTGCGACGGCCCCCAGACGCTGCGCTTCGGCGTGCAAGACCCACGAACCCGGGACCATCCCGTCTTGAACGTCGCAGGCTGGCCCAACGTCAAGGTGTCTCAGCGCAGCCGCTGTTGGGCTGGCGCTGCGACGCTACAAGGGCCTTCGGATCACGCATCCCGGCCCGCGACGTCGCACACAGAAGGTGGTGCGCTCTCGCGTAAGGACCGAGCGCATAGGACGCTGCAGCGGCACGCACTGCCCGAGGATTGAAGAACCCCTGTAGCGTCGCAGCTTGTCTGCGACGTTCGGCGGAGCTTGTCTCCGCCGTTCGGCGCAGCGCCAGCCCAACATCGGCTGCGCCAATGCCCCGCTGTTGGGCCAGACTGCGACGCTCCAGAGGCTTCGCCGGACTCCGCACTACGCCCACCTCACACTCCCGGCCATCGCGTCAAGCTCACGAGCCCCGCAGCTCCTTTCTTGCGGAAGCGCGCAAGTCGGTACAATCCCGCCAGACAAGCCAGGCGCGTTTTGCGATCCCCGCGCGAAGCGCGAGCAAGGAGCCTCTCGGAGGGCGGAGCATGAAGACGGCCGAACCGATTCGCTACGAACCCCAGCCAGTTCTCGTCTACGGCGCCGGCGGACACGGCCGCGTCGTGCTCGACGCCGCACTGTCGCGCCCCGACCTGCGCGTCCTTGGCGTGCTCGACGATGACCCGTCATGCCACGGACGCTACATCCTCGGCGTCAAGGTCCTCGGGGACGCGACCCTGCTCTCGCAGTCGGCGTTCGGCGACGGCCGCGTCGTCGTGGCAATCGGCGATCCCGAAGCGCGGGCGGCCGTCGTCGCTCGGGTCGAGGCGGCCGGTCGCGGGTTCGTCGCGATCCTTCACCCGACAGCCTGGATCGCCCGCGAGACCGCGATCGCCGACGGAGCGATGATCCTACCCCTCGCCGTAGTTCATACGTCGGCCTCGATCGGCGCGCACGCGATCGTCAACACCGGCGCCATCGTCGAGCACGACGTTCGCGTAGGCGACTACGCCCACATCGCCCCCGGAGCGCGGCTCGGCGGCGGAGCGACGGTCGACCGCGCCGCCCTCGTCGGGTCCGGGGCCTGTGTGCTCCCCGGAGTCCACGTTGGGGAACTGGCCAAGGTCGGAGCTGGCGCCGTCGTCCTGACCGACGTCCGCCCCGGAACGGTCGTGGGCGGCGTGCCGGCTCGGGTTTTGAGAGGAGACTGACGAGGTATGGGTGGACTTCACGAGACGATTCCGCTCGCTAAGCACGACATCCTTCCCGAGGACGTCGCGGCCGTGGTGGACGTGCTGAACAGCGACCGCTTGTCGCTCGGCCCGAAGACCGAAGCCTTCGAGCACGCGCTCGCCGAAGCCGTCGGCGTGCGACACGCCGTCGCGATGAACAGCGGGACCAGCGCCCTGCACCTGCTCGTCCGCGCGTTCGGGATCGGCCCGGGCGACGAGGTGGTCACCACGCCGTTCAGTTTCATCGCGTCGACGAACTGCATCCTGTTCGAGCGCGCAACGCCCGTGTTCGTGGACATCGAACCAGAGACGCTGTGCATCGACCCCGGCCTCATCGAGCGGGCGATCACGCCGCGAACGAAGGCCATCCTCGCCGTCGACGCCTTCGGCCACCCGGCCGATCTCCCGGCCATTCAAGCGATCGCCCGCCGACACGGTCTGCGCCTCATCGAGGACTCGGCCGAGGCGCTCGGCTCGCGGCTCGGCGGCCGCGCCTGCGGCGCGTTCGGCGATGCGGGGATCTTCGGCTTCTACCCCAACAAACAGGTCGTGACTGGCGAGGGCGGCGCGATCGTGACCGACGACGCCGAGACCGCCGCCCTGTGCCGCAGCATGGCCGACCAAGGGCGCGGCGACGGCGGATGGCTCAACCACGTCCGACTCGGCTACAACTTCCGCATCGACGAGATGTCGGCCGCACTCGGCCTGTCGCAGCTCGCCCGGCTCGGCGAGATCGTCTCCGCGCGGGCCCGCGTCGCAAAGCGCTATACCGAGGCGCTGGGCGATCTCGACGAGGTCGTCCTGCCCAAGGTCGCCGCGGGCGTGACGATGAGCTGGTTCGTCTACGTGATCCGTCTGGCCGACCGGTTCTCGCGCGACGACCGCGACCGCGTCCTGGCGCGGCTGCGCGACGCCGGCATCGGCTGCCGCGACTACTTCACGCCCATCCACCTCCAGCCGTACATCGCTGCCGCGCTTGGCACGCGCCGCGGCCAGTTCCCCGTGACCGACCGCGTCTCCGACCGCACGATCGCGCTGCCGTTCTACACGTCGCTGCGCGACGCGGACATCGAACGCGTCGCCCTGGCGCTGCGCGCCGCAGTGAGGGGCCGATGATCTCGCGCGGGGCGGTATCGCCCGGGCTGCGACGCGCCGGGATCCTCGCGTTGGACGCCCTTCTGGTCGCCGCGAGCCTGGCCGCTGCGTTCTGGCTGCGGTTCGACGCGGCGATCCCCATCGGACTCCTGCCGGTCCTTGCCGTGAGCCTTCCGATTGCTATGGGAGCGAAGTTGCCGTTCTTCGCGCTGTTCCGCCTTGACCGGCTGAGCTGGCGGCACGTCGATGCGCGCGAGGTTCTCGCGATCGGTGCGGCCTGCGTCGCAGGGACGGTCGCGTTCGTCGCCGTTGTCTACGCGCTGCGCCACGCGGGCGCCGTCGCGTCGTTTCCCCGCTCGGTGTTCGCGATCGACCTTGCGTTGACGTTCCTCGCCGTGGCGGGCGTGCGCTCGGCGCGGCGGCTCATGGCCGAACTCGCCGGGGCGGCGGGGCGCGACCGGCGCGCCCTGCGAACGCGCGCCCTTGTCGTGGGCGCCGGCGACGCCGGCGCGCAGCTCGTGCGCGCGCTGCAGCAAGAGGAACAGCCCGGCATTCGCATCGTCGGCTTTGTCGACGACGACCCCCACAAGCAAGGGGCGATCGTTCGCGGCGTCCCCGTCCTCGGCCGCCGAGACGCCCTAGAGCGTCTTGTCGAGCGGCTGCGCATCTCGTCGGTGCTCATCGCGATGCCTTCCGCCTCGCGCACCGTGCTGCGCGACACCGTCGAGCGGGCGCGCACCGCCGGCGTTCGCGACATCCGTATCGTCCCCGACCTCGCCGAACTCACGACGCGTGAGATCACCGTCGCCGAGCTGCGCGAGCTGCAGCCATCCGACGTGCTGCAGCGCGAGGAGGTTGTGATTGACCCGACGCCCATCGCCCGCTTCGTCGGCGGCAAGCGCGTGCTCGTGACCGGCGCCGCGGGATCGATTGGATCCGAATTGTGCCGTCAGGTCCTGCGCTTCGGCGCATCGCGGCTCGTCGCCCTCGACCAGAACGAAACGGGCCTTTTCGACCTCGCCGCCGACTTGGGCCGTCGCTTCTCGACCGCCGACGTCGAGGTGGTCGTCGCCGACGTCCGCGACCGCGACCGCGTGGCCTCGGTCATGAAGCGCGAGGCCCCGGCCGTCGTCTACCACGCTGCGGCGTACAAGCACGTGCCGATGATGGAGCGCCACCCGTGCGAGGCGGCGCGCACGAATGTCGAGGGGACGCGGAACGTTCTCGACGCGGCGCGGGCCGCCGGAAGCGAGACGTTCGTCTTGATCTCGACCGACAAAGCCGTGAACCCGACCTCGGTCATGGGCGCAACGAAGCGCGTGGCCGAGCTTCTGGTCCGAGACGCCGACGGGGCCGCGACGCGAGCCCTCGCCGTGCGTTTCGGGAACGTGCTCGGCAGCCGCGGCAGCGTGCTGCAGACCTTCCAGGAGCAGGTCAAGGCCCGCCGCCCGGTCACGGTGACGCACGCCGACATGGAGCGCTTCTTCATGGTCCCCGCCGAGGCCGTTCAGCTCGTCTTGCTCGCGAGCGCGGTCGGTGCCGGCGGCCAGGTCCTTGTGCTCGACATGGGGCGCCCGGTGAAGATCGTCGATCTGGCCCGCGACGTGATTCGCTTCTACGGGCTCGAGCCCGACGTCGACGTGCCGATCGTCTACACCGGCGTTCGCCCGGGCGAGCGGTTCTTCGAGGAGCTGTTGACCGCCGAAGAGGGGACCGAGAAGACCGAGCACGAGCGCCTGCTCGTCGCGCGGCTTACCGCGCCGGATGCCCAGTGGCGCGGCGGGATCGACGACCTCGTGGCCGCGGCACACCGGGACGACGAAGCCGCAGTCCGTACGGCCCTCCAGCGCCTCGTGCCGACCTACCGGCCCGCCGGGCGATGAACGGCGAACCCGAGCGCGCGTCGAACGCCCCACGGGTCGACGTGTGGACGTTCGCGCTTGACGTCGCGCCCGACTTTCCGTGCCCGGTTGCCCAAGCCTCGGCCGCCGAAGTGGAGGCCCCCGTTGCCCACTCGCCCGCGGCCGAGCGGAGCCTTGCCGCGTGGGCGCTCGCGCGCGCTGCGCTCTCCGAGACGCTCGGCCTCGCGTCGCACGAAGCGGTTATCGACCGCTCACGGGGCAAGCCGCGGCTTCTCGGCGTTCCGCACTCGCTCTCGCTCTCGCACTCCGGCCCGTGGGCCCTGTTCGCCGTCTCGGCCGACGTCGAGGTCGGCGTAGATCTCGAGCGGATCGACCCCGACGTCGCCGTCGAGCGTCTCGCCGCGCGCTTCTTCGCGCCTCGTGAGGCTGCCGCGCTGCAGGCCCTGAAGCCGGCCGCGCGGCGCGAGGCTTTCTTTCGCATCTGGACGCGCAAAGAGGCGGTGCTCAAGGCGTGCGGCGGGGGAGTGCCCTCGCGCCTGCGCCGGGTCCTCGTTCCCCTGGACGACTCGGGCCGCGAGGCCGCAGTCCTCGACGGGGCAGGCGGCGAAGCCCGTTGGCTCGTCCAGAGTCTTGCCGCGCCCGTCGGCTACGCGGCGGCCATCGCCACGTCCGCTCCTGCCGCGGTCTGGCAACACGAGGCGCCCAAGCGGACCCGCTCTAGTCGGTAAGGACGACGATCCCCCGCGCGCGAAGCTCGGCGAAGACCCGCGCCGCCTCCTCCGCGGTGACGGCGTCGAACGGGTTCCACGAGACGTCAAGCGAGTCGCCCGGCCCGAGGCCGACGAGATCCAGCAACGGGCGCGGATCGGCGATCAGGTTCCCGGCCAGTTCGAGCGTCGCCCCGTGCCAGCTCCCGAGCGTGTCCATCGTGTAGTCGCCCAGCCACTCGAGCCCGGCAAGCGGCGCGACGTCGGCGATCGCGTTCCACGAGAGGTTGATCTCCTCGAGCCCCGGCATCCGCCCGAGCGGCTCCACGTCCGACAGGCCATTGCCGTCGAGCGCGAGGGACACAAGCTTGTCGAGCGAGACGAGCGGCTGCACATTGCGCACGTTGTTCTGGCCGAGGTCGAGCCGCCGCAGCGAGGTCAGCGCGGCCAGCGGACTGGGGTCGATGATCGCGTTCCCGCGGAGCGCCAGTTCCTTCATCTTCGTGAGGCCGACGAGCGGCCCGAGATCGCCAATCTCGTTCCACGACAGTGACAAGTACGCGAGGAACGGGATCTTCGCGAGCGGTGTCAGATCGGCGATCTGGTTGTGCGAGAGGTCGAGGACCTCGACGCTGGTCGCCACGGCAAGCGGCTCGAGCCGCGCGATGCGATTCCCGGGGAGGGCAAGGTCGACGAGCGCCGGAAGGCTTCGAACGAACCCGAGGTCGTAGATGCCGGCGTCGCGTAGGCGAACAGTGCGAAGGTTTCGGCACGCCTCGATTCCAGCCAGGTCGAGGTCGCGCTCGGCGTCGATCTCGAGCGTTCGAACGCGAAGCGCGTCGTGGGTCGACAGCGCCGCGCCGGCAGCGAGCCCGGATGCGGATCGGACGGCGTCGGCAACAACGGCGTCGGCAAAGGTCACGGGCAGATCGGGGACGCCCATCGAGACGAGCGCCGAGATCCGCTCCGCGTCGAGCGCACCGGAGTAGACCCGGAAGTCGTCGAGGTCGCCGACAAACGACCGGTTCGACGACCACGCCGCGTACGCGCTGCCGCCGACCGTCAGCGGCTGCCCGGCCGTGCGAAGGTCCTGTATGGAATAGGTTTCCGTGGCTTCGAGGCAGCCGTCGACCCAGATCTCCTTGCGGCCGTCCGCCAGGCGTTGGACGACCAAATGGTGCCAGGCGCCGTCGTCCCAGCGGTACGTCGTCGTCGCGAGATCTTGACGGTGATTCTGTCCGCGCTCGTCGTCGGTGCGGAAGGTGAGCGAGCCGTCGGCAGCCATCACGACGCCGTACTCGGGGCCGTAGTCGTTGTAGCGCGCGTGGGACGAGAACAGGAAACCCTGCCCAGAGACGATCCGGTCCGAGCGAAACCACAGCGCGACGGCGAACGGCCCCTCGAGCGGTGCGTACGCGTCGGTCGTGCGGACGTAGGTCGTGTGGCCAACCGCGTTGTCGAACCGTCCGGCGCTTCCGATGATGCCGGGAACGATCTCCGCGTCGCGATTCACCGTGGAGTACCCGCCGGCCTTCTCGTCGAGATCGTCGTCGAACGGGAAGTGGACGACGAGCCGCGGTGCGGCGCGACGGCCGGGCGAGAGGCCCGGGCCCACCGGGGTGTGGTGGCCCGGCGGCATGTCGAGGACGGGCGTCTGTTTCTCGGCGCGCGTCGCGCTCCACGTCGAAACCGCCCCGATCACGTACTCCGACAGCTCCGACAACGCCAGGACGTCGTCGCCGTTGGCATCGGCGGAGTCGCTGTTCAGGCCTTCAAGGAGGAAGTGCGTGAACACCCCGCTTCGCAGGGTCGGGTTCTCGTAGGCGAGTTCCTGGGGCAGGCAGGCGGCGAGCACGGCGCGGGCCGGACCGCCGAGCCCGGCGGTGAGCACGTCGCGCGCCACCGAATCGCGGGCGTCGATCTCGGGCACCGGCGCGCCGACCCAGCGGCTCTGCCCGCCGCTGTAGCAGGCATCGAGGAACAAGGTCACCGCACCGCACTCGAGCGCCGCAATCCTCGCCCCGAGTTCGTCGTCGACCAGGTAGGTCGCGGGATCCAGCAGGGCGGCATCCTGCGGCAGGAACGCCTCGTCGACGCCGTCGCCGTCGGCCTCGTCGCCGTCGCGGTCGACCGTCGTGGTCCCGTGGCCGGCCATGTAGATCACGAGCGTGTCTCCCGGCCCGGCGCGCTCGCCCAGCCAGGCAAAGCCGGCGACGATTCCGTCGCGCGTCGCTTCTTCCTCGGTGAGCATCAGGATGTCCGAGCGCGAGAAACCGCAGGCCGTTTCGAGAAGAAGCGCGACCTCGCGCGCGTCCGACGCCGCGTACTCAAGGTCGGCGACGCTCGGATCGCTGTAGCGCGAGACGCCGACGACAAGCGCGTAGGAGCCGCCAAGCGCCGCAGCCGACGAGACCAGGGCGACGACGGCGAGGCAGAGCGCGAGCCGCCCGGTCACGCGCCCGCCTCCGAGTGCGGCACGCGCAGGTACGTGCCGGGGGGCACGAACGCCCCGTCGGGCGAAAGGTCTAGGTTCAGAAGAAGCACGATCGGCCACAGCGCCGGGTCGCCAAGCGCCCGCTCTGCGACACGCTCCCAGGTATCTCCGGGCTCGGCGATGTAGATCGTCGCCGAACGGAAAGCGAGCGACGGCGCCTCGAGCGGAACCCCGTACTTCCGCAGCAGGCCGATCGTGTACGCGGCGGCGCGAAACGCCGGGTACTCAGAGAACGTCGCCGCCTCACGCGCGAAGGCCGCGGGCGTCAGGGGCGCCGCCTCCTCGGCCGCACCGGGCGCCTCGACAGCGCGAGCCCCCGCCGGCAGCGCCGCGCCGGAGGGCACGCCGTGCGTGTGTCCGAGCGAGATCAAGACCGCGGCAACGCCCAGAAGTGCGCCAGCAAAGCCCAGGACGCGCAGCGGGGCAACTCGGCGCCGCGCGGTGCGCGGGATCGCCAGTCGTCGAGCGGCGGCCATCTCCGTTTCTGGTTCGCGCGCTTCGTTGAGGCGCCCGCGGCACGCGTGACACGCCGCGAGGTGCTGGGCCAGCGCCTCAGCCTCTCTCCCGCTGACACGCCCCCGGAGCCAACGGCCGATCTCGCCCTCGTCCAGGTGAGGTCCGCGTTGCGCAGCGACTTCGCCCTCGAGCGCCTTGAGCAGCTCGTCCTCAAAGAGGTGAGACATGCCGTCCCTCGCTCCCGCCGTCGCCCAGGAATCCGTTTCGCACGCTGGGCTGGGGGAAGTGCTCGGTCCACTGCCGAGCGACCTCGGCCTCGAGGAGTTCGAGGAGCTTCAGGTACGCCGAGAAGTCGATCGGTTGGTGGCCCATCAGCGCCACGGCTTCATCCCAGGTAAGGCCCGTGCCGACGGCCTCGCCGAGGTGGAAGGCCGAGCGCTTCGGCCGCAGCGGCTCGCGCGCCGCGCCGCGGCGGCGGCCGACGTTCGAGAACCAGTAGAGGATCGAGATGCGCAACGCGCAGCAGACGGCCGTGCGCGAACTCGCAAACAGCGCGGCACACGCCCGCAATAGGGCGAAGGCCCTCGCCTCGCTGGCGTCCTGCGGGTCGGCGCACAACAGCGCGGGCGTCAGGTCGAGTTCGTCGACCGCAACGCCGTGGAATAGACGGTTCCAGTACCACAGCCTGGCTTCGCGCGCCGCGCCCCGTGTCAGCACGGGACCAGTATACGGACGTCCCCGATCCGCGTCCCGTGGCGGGGCTGGCCCCGGTCGCAGCGTTTCCGTAGCATCGCCTCGCGGGCGGCCGCGCCCGCGGGAGGATCATGCGCCGACTCATCGTGGGGTTCGCTCTGGTCGTCGCCTGTCTAGAGAGCGCGGGAGCCGTGCCGTGGGTCATGCACGAGGTGGACGCTCGATTCCGCGGCGCGAACGCGCTCTCTCCGGGCGACGTCGACGGGGACGGCTGGATCGACTACGTGACCAACTACGAGTTCGACCAGCGCGTCGTCGTCGCGCTTCACCCCGGCCCCGCGGACGCCGCGCGCGCCTGGCCGACGGCCGACGCGTGGTCGGCGCCGCGTTCGCCGTCGGCGGGAGTGAACCCGGAGCACGCGGCGCTCGCCGACCTAGACGCGGACGGCGCCGTCGACATCCTCGTCGCCCAGGGCTACTCCTCGATGACGAGCTACGAGGGAAGCTCGCCCGGCATCCGGGTGCTCTGGGGCCGGGGGCGGGAACCCCTAACGGAAGGCTGGACCGACGGCGGCAGGGTTTCGGCGACGATGGACGCCGGGCACTTTCTCTACGTCCAGACCGCCGATCTCGACGGCGACGGGCGGCTCGATGTCGTCGCCGGGGGCCGGGTGCACGCCGGTAACGGCAAGAAGACAGGCCTGGTCTGGTTGGAGGTTCCCGCCGACCTGCCGCGCGATCTCGCGCGCTGGGTCGTCCATCCGATCGACCCCGACCAGTGGAGCGGCCACGGGTTCGCCTTCGACGACGTGGACGAAGACGGCGACCTGGACCTCGCTCTGGCCAACGCAGACTGGGACACCCCCGAGGCCGAAGAGGAGCTGGTCTGGTACGAGAACCCGGGCTCCGGTGCGGTTGCCGCGGCCGCTTCCTGGACAAAGCACGTGATCTACCGAGGCGAGGAGTTCTTCGCCAAGCCCCAGATCGCCGTCGCCGACCTGGACCGTGACGGCCGACGAGATCTGGCGACGCAGGTTCGCGACGCGATCTACTGGTTCCGCAAGACAGGTACGTCGCCGGTGACGTGGGAGAGGGTCGTCCTGATGAAGGACCGCGCGACACAGTGGCTCGGCCGCGCCGTACGCGCTGCCGATCTGAACGGCGACGGACGCCTGGACCTTGCGGCGGCCCTGATTCACGACGCCGGTCTCTTGCCGGGCGACAAGGCAGCCCTCTTCTGGATGGAGGCGCCCGCCGACCCCGTGCGCGACGCGTGGACGACCCACGTCGTGAAGTGGGGCTCGGGCCGAACGATGCTGATTCCTGTGTTCGGCGAGAAGTGGGATCAGCTCCATGTGATCGATATCGACGGAGACGGCGATCTTGACATCGTCGCGAATTGCGAAGAATGGTGGGAAGACGGCGCGGTCATGGCCCCGTTCTACGATGCGAGCGCCCTTCCGGCCGTCGTCGCGGTCGCGTGGTTCGAGAACCCGCTCGGCGAAGGGCCGCGCATCGCAATCGAACGCGAAGGGATCTGCGCTTTCGAAGCGGAAAGGCCGAGCGACTCGCTCGACGGAACGTGGATCGCTCGCGACGGCGGAGCGACCGCCTTGGGAGCGGGCGCCCTCGTAGATCCCAACGTGATCGATCCGAACCCCCGGGAGTGGGAGGCGACGCGCGGCGTTGTCTACGATCTCCAGCTCGCCGGAGGCTCGTACGACGTTTGGCTGCGCCTCTCGGCGCCGTCGACGTGGGGTCCGTTCCTCGGCGGCGAGCGCTCCGATGCCCTGTGGGTTTCGCTGCGAGGCGGACCTGTCGCCGTCTCGGGGGGACGGGCGGCGGTCGAAACCTGGACGTGGGTGCGCGCGGTCTCGTCCCAGCATCTCGCGGCCGGCGAGCATCAACTCACGCTGAGGTCGCGCGAGGGCGGCGTGAGCGTCGATCGGATCGTCGTACAGCGCTCGGGGCTCGCGGAGCCGGACGGAGCCGGCCCCGCCACGACGCCGGCCCCGACGGCGGAAGTCGAAGGAGGTTCCCCGTGACGTTGCGTTTCGAGAGCGAACGCGTCGCCCTCCGAGCGTTCGAGCCCGAGGACGCCGCAGCCGTCGCCTCGTACCTCAACCAGCCGGACCTCGCCGGGCGCCGCTACGTGACCGGGAAGATCTCGAACGACGCGCCGCTGGCGCTGGTGCAGATCCACGACCTCTTCGGCCTCTGGGGGCGCGAGGAGGCGGCGTGGACGCTCGCCGTCACCGACCCGCGCACGCGCGAGGTTCTCGGCCACGTGCGCGCCGAGTGGGGATGGGACCCGCACTGTCCCTCGGCCAGCGTGGTGGTGGCTTCCGACGCGAGGCGCCGCGGTCTCGGGACCGCGGCGCTCACGCTCGCCGTCGAGTACCTGTTCCTGCAGACGCCGGCCCACGTCGTTTCCGGATGGGCGTCTTCGTGGAACCACGAGGCGATCTCGTTTGCCCGACATCTGGGCTTCCGCGAAGCCGGCAGGTGCCCGTGCGGCGGAGTGCGCGACGGACGGCTCTACGACGAGGTGGCCTTCGATCTCTTGCGTCGGGAGTGGATCGCGGCCGGACGGAGGTTCCATGGCGCTTGAGGGCAGACTCGTGATCCTCCGCGAGGAGGAGCTCGCCGACCAGAAGCTGTTCGCCGCCCTGCGCAACGATCTGGACACGCAGGCGTGGGGCAAATCGCTTCCGCCCGACACGACGGAAGCGATGTACGTGAAGCGATTCCAGGCGCGGGAGTTCTCGTTCGAGCGCAACAGCGCACGGTTGGCGATCGTCGAAAGGGCGAGCGGGCGACTCGCCGGCGTGATCTCCTACAACGACGAGGCTCACCGCCTTTCGACCAGCATCGGGATCATGGTCGCCAAGGAGTTCTGGGGCACCGGTGTCGCGTTCGATGCGCAGGAAGTCCTGTTGCGCTTCCTGTTCCAGGAACTCGGCCTGCGCGAGGTTCATCTGTGGACGCACTCAGGAAATCCCCACGCGATCTCGCTCGCCGAACGATCGGGGTTCGCCGAGTGCACGCGGCTGCGCGAGTCGGTATTCAAGAACGGCCGGCTGCTCGACGCCGTGATCATGAGCCTGCCGCGGGACGCCTACTTCGCCCGCCATCCCGAGGAGAGCGACCGCCTCCCGTCGATCGTGACCGGCGAGGCCCGCGAGGAGAAAGGAAGGTCCGCATGAACGAAGCCCTTCGCGCCAAACTGGAAGAGCGCCTGGTGCGCTACGCGCGCGTCGCGACACAGAGCGACGACGCGTCGTCGTCGGTCCCCACGACGCCCGGACAGCTCGACCTGCAGCGCATGCTGCTCGAGGAGCTTCGGCGCCTCGGCGTCGCCGACGTCCGGCTGAACGACGCGGGATTCCTGCTTGCCACGCTTCCTTCGACCGTCAACGCGCCCGCGCCGGTCGTCGGGCTCCTCGCCCACGTCGACACGGCGATGGACTTCGCGGCGCACGACGTCAAGCCCATCGTTCATCGCAACTACGACGGGCGCGTGATCCGTCTACCCGGGGATCCAGCCGTCACGCTCGACCCGAAGGAGGACCCCGCCCTGGCCGCCCGCGTCGGCGACACGATCGTCACCGCCGACGGCACGACGCTGCTCGGCGCGGACGACAAGGCGGGCGTGGCCGTGCTCGTAACGCTCGTCGAGCATCTGCTCGCCGACCCGTCAATCCCTCACGGCAAGCTGCGGTTCGCCTTCACGCCCGACGAGGAGACCGGTACCGGCATCGGCCACCTCGAACTCGCGGAGTTCGGCGCCGACGTCGCCTACACGCTGGACGGCGAAGGCCTCGGCGAGGTCACGTACGAGACGTTCTCCGCCGACCGGGCGACCGTCCGCATCCGCGGCGTCGCCATCCACGCCGGCATTGCGAAGGGGAAGATGGTCAACGCGCTCACGCTCGCCGCGAAGCTCGTGAGCCTGTTGCCGCACTACGCGCGTTCGCCGGAAACGACCGACGGCCGCGACGGGTTCCTGCACGTTGTGCGCGCCGAAGGGACAGCCGCCGAGGCCACCCTGGACTTCATCCTGCGCGACTTCGAGCTGGAGGGCCTCGAAGCCCTCGGCCGCGCCGTGAAGGCGGCCGCCGATGCCGTGGCAGCGCTCGAACCGCGGGCCGCCGTCGAGTGCACCATCACGCGCCAGTACCGCAACATGCGTTACGTGCTGGAGAACGACATGAGGCCGGCCGAGCTGGCCCTCGAGGCCGTCCGCCGGACGGGCGTCGAGCCCAAAGTGAAGCCGGCGCGCGGCGGAACCGATGGATCGCAGCTCACCGAACGGGGCCTGCCGACGCCCGATCTGTTTGCCGGCGTCCACAACCCGCACGGCCCGCGGGAGTGGGCCAGCGTGCTCGAGATGGAGAAGTCGCTCGAGGCGTGCGTTCAACTCGTTTCGCTGTGGGCCCAGGAGAAGCCGGCGTAGGACACCGGCCGCGTCCGCGCGCTGCGACAGTGGCCGCCCCGCCCTTCGTGGCGGCACGCACGGCCGAGGATCCAAGAACCCTGTAGCGTCGCAGCTTGTCTGCGACGTTCGGCGCAGCGCCAGCCCAACAGCGGCTGCGATGAGACACCCGACGTTGGGCCAGACTGCGACGGCCCCAGATGGCGCGACTTGATGTGCAGGACGCGCGCGCACGTGTTGAACGTCGCGTCCCAAGAACCCCTGTAGCGTCGCAGCTTGCCTGCGACGGCCCCCAGACGCTGCGCTTCG
>JBFMGK010000006.1:0-7743 GCA_040752575.1 Candidatus Bipolaricaulota bacterium | reverse complement strand
CTTGAGCGCCATCAGCTCGCACGACGGCGAGATCAGGGTGTGGAACCGCAGGCGCGTCTCGGCGGGCTCGATGCGGAGCCCGCGCGGCGTTTCCGACATCGCGGCAACTGCGAACCGCACCGTTACCACCTCGTTCACGACGTCGAGAATGTCCTCTTCAAGCTCCGCGACGGTGATGACGCCGCCGACGGCGCCCCAGATTCCGCGCCGGTGCACCATGGCGTCGAGCAGCGCCTCCTCGAACTGGGCACGGTACTTGCCGTTCGGCGGGATGATCAGGAGCCGCGCCAGCCCGGCGCGCACGATCTCGAGGTTGGCCAGGACCCAGCCGTCGTCGGTCTCGACGTACACGTAGGCGAGCGTCCGGTCGTAGGCGTCGCGCTCCTTGACGTCAAGCTCGAGGCGCACGTTCTTGAACTGCAAGAGGCCCTTGGCATACGCAATCGCTTCGTCCGAGTACGGCTGGCCGACCTCGGGGGTGTCGATGTTCAGCAGCCGAACGCGAGTTCCGCCGCGTACGTCGACCGTGTCGCCGTCAAGGATCTTCAGCACACGAGTGTCGATCGTCGCGTGGGCCGGGTCGGGCACGTCGGCGACGGCGGGCGGCGCGCCCGAAGCTAGGGCAACGAGAAAGACGAGCATCAGACTCGCGAGGCGGCGCCTCATTGGTAGTGCACCTTTCTCTGCGTGACGGTCATCTGGAACACAGTGAGCGCGAAGATGATCCCGAACAGGACGACCGACGCGGCGGCGGCGCGGCCGAGATGCTGGGTGCCGCCGTCGACGCGGCCCGACAACCTCAGAATGTAGTAGACGATGGTTTCCGCCGAACGCAGCGGGCCCGAGCCGCTGAGGAGGATGTTCACCTCGGTGAACACCTTGAACGAGCCGATGAGCGAGATGATGAAGACAAAGAACAGTTGGGGCGTCAACAGCGGGATCGTCACATGCCACCACGCCCGGAAGCCCGACGCGCCATCGACCTTGGCGGCGTCGTAGTACTGCTGCTCGATGTTCTGCATGCCGGCCAGCAGGATGATCGCCTGGTATCCGACGAAGTGCCAGATGCTGAGGACGATCACGGCGTTCAGCGCGTACTTGGGGTCGTTCAGCCACTGGATCGCGTTCAGTTCGAGAAACGGCAGCCGATCGAGCAACGAGAGGAAGTAGTTGATCAGTCCGTAGTCGGCGTTGTACATCCAGCGCCAGACCATCGCGATCGCGACGATCGGGCTGATGTACGAAAGGAAGAACGAAGTCCGCGCGAACGAGAGGAACTTGAGACCCTTGTTGAGCAGGCTGGCGACGAGAATGGCGAGGAACAGCGTGACCGGAACGGTGACCGCGACGTAGTAGAGGGTGTGCCAGAGCGCGCGCCAGAAGTACTTGTCGTGAAAGATGTACTGGTAGTTGGCGAGCCCCACGTAAGGACGCGGCGGGAGCAGGCCCCACTTGAAGAGGCTGATGCGGAACGCCGAGAAGAACGGATAGAAGACAAAGACGGACAACACGGCGAGCGCGGGCAGGAGATAGAGGTAGGCGGTGCCGCTCTCTTTCCACAGCGTTGGATTGCGGCGATAGCTCGCGACCGGATTCAACCGAGCCGGCAGCTCGCGCAAGCGTTCGCCGAGCGGCCGTCGCGGCTTCTTCTCGCGGACTCTCGCAGCGTCGTTCATCGCTTCCCATTCCCCCCGCGGGCCCGGGGAGGCTGTCCCTCCCCGGGGCGCTGCGCGAGGGTCGTTGTTATTCCTCGAGCAACAGCTCGATCTCGGCGGCCATGTCGTTCAGGCCGTCAAGCGGCGAGACGGCTCCGCGCATGATCTCGTCGAACTTCGTCGACAGCACGGTGCGCATGTCGCCGTAGTTCGGATGGAGAATCTGCGAGAAGCCGAGGAGCATCTGGGCCGACATCGCCTGCTGATAAGGATTCGCGGCGACGAAGTCTTTCCAGGCCTGCAGCTCGTAGGCCGACTTGGTGACCGGCTGATAGCCGCTCTTGGTCGCCCAGAACACGGTGTTCTCGGCGCGGAGCATGAAGCGGGCCAGGAGAACGGCCGCGTCCTTCTGCGCCTGCGTCTGGTTCGGGACGTCAAACACGGCCAGGTTCGTGCCCTGGATCATCGAGCCCTGGGTCACGGGGCCCACCGGCAGCATGGCGACGCCGAGCTGGAAGCCGGCGTTGTTCGCTGCGGTGAGGTTGTAGGGATACCCGGCCGAGGTGTCGATGAACATCGCGATCTTGCCGATGTGGTCGCTGATGTACTCGCTCGTCACGAACGTGTAGGGGATGAGGCTGCCGCAGAACTGAATCGCGGCCATCCCGGGCGCGTCGTTGATCGTGACCTCGGTCCAGTCGGCGTTCAGGATCGAGCCGCCGGCCTGGTCGAGGAAGGTGAGGAACTGCTCGGGGTTCGCCGCGGGGCGGAGCGCCGTGCCGTAGCGGTCGATTGTCCCGTCGCCATCGAGGTCGGCGGTCAGGGACTTCGCGACGTCGTAGAACTCGGCCCACGTCGCGGGCGGCGTCGCGATCAGGTCGGCGTTGTAGTACAGGACCATGATCGACTTGTTGAACGGCACGGTCGTCAAGACGCCGTTAAACGTGTTGCTCGGCACGAGACCGTCGATGATGTCCTCGGCTTCGCCCGGCGCCATGTGCGGTCCGATCGGGTACAGAATCGACTCGAGCGGCGTGATCCAGTTCTCGTACACCTGGGCGATCGCCGGCAGGTTCCCGGCGGCCACCGCGGCGTTGATCTTCCCCTGCAGCGAGCTGTAGGAGCCTTGGTAGACCGGCGTTACGGTGATGTGCGGGTAGGCGACCATGAAGTCGTCGACCAGCTTCTGCAGGTTCGGCTGGTGGCCCGAGCTCATCGCGTGCCAGAACTCGATCGTCACCGGCTCATCGGCCGCGACGGCGGCCGCTCCGAGGAGCAAGACCGCCAGCAATCCAACCATTACGTTGCGCAACATGGGTCCTCCTTGTCGTTATCGTTCATGTCCCGCCCTTCCGAACCTTTTCTGCGCCCCGCGCTCACCCCCTTCATGCGTGTGTCTACTTGATGCCCGTCCTTGCGATGCCTTGGATGAACTGCTTCTGCGTGAAGAAGAACAGGACGAGAATCGGCACGATGGCCATGACCGACGCCGCCATGAGCAGGTGGTAGGCCGTTCCGATGTCGGAACTGAACGTTGCCAAACCCACGGGGATCGTCCGCATCTTCTCGGAGTTGGTCATCAGCAACACCCACTGGTAGGCGTTCCAGCTCCCGAGGAACTTGAACAGCCCGACGGTGAAGATCGCCGGCTTCGAGAGCGGCACGACGATGCGCCACAGGAAACGGCTACGTCGGCAGCCGTCGATTCGCGCCGCGTCCCACAGCTCGTCGGGGATCGCGCGGAAAAACTGCCGCAACAGGAAGATCCCGAACACCGAGACGATCCACGGGATGATCAGCCCCTCGTAGCGATCGAGCCACCCCAGGCGCGTGAGGGTCACGTAGTTCGGGATCAGGAGCATTTCGCCCGGGATCATCATCGTCCCGAGGAGGATCGCAAACAGGGCGTTCTTGCCGAAGAACCGCATCTTGGCGAACGCGTACGCGGCGAGGATCGTCGTGAAGACCTCACCGACGGTCGAGGCGATCGACACGAAGAAGCTGTTGAAGAAGTAGCGGCCGAACGGGGCGCGGTTCCAAGCAAGGATGTAGTTCTCCCAGTGGAGCTTCGACGGGATCCACATCGGCGGCATGCGCATCGCTTGCGCCTCGGTTTTGAGGGACGTCGTCAGCATCCAGAAAAACGGCAGGAGCATGATCGCACAGCCCAGGAACATGAGGAAGTACAAGAGAACCCGGTAGGCTCTCTGTCGAGCGAGCTGGCCGGCTTCAGAGCGCGTGAGCACGCAGCTTCCCTCCCGTTCCCTCGGCTGCGGAGTGGAGGTCCAGTATAGCCGGGGAGGGTCCCCCGACCAACCGCAGGAAGCCCACGCGCAGAAGGGCTAGAATCGCCGCGAGGGGGACGGATGCAGGCACTGAAGGCCGACGGACTCGCGAAGCGTTTCGTCACGTCGCGCGCGACGATCGACGTCCTGGCTCGCGTGTCGCTCGACGTCGCGATGGGCGAGTGGGTAACGCTTCTCGGCCCGTCGGGTTGCGGGAAGACGACGCTGCTCCGGATTCTCGCTGGGGTTCTTCCTCCGGACGAAGGAACCGTCAGCTGTTCCGGCAACGCACCGCTCGGCCGGGTGGCATTCCTGCCGCAGCTGGACACGTTGCTCCCCTGGCGCACGGCGCTCGACAACGCCCTCTTGCCCGCCGAGATCGACCGCCGTCCGCGAGAACCGGCGCGGCGTGCGGCGCGCGAGCTGTTTGCGGCGTTCGGCCTCGCCGGCGCCGAGAGTCTCTACCCGGCGCAGCTCTCCGGTGGCATGCGTCAGCGCGTCGAGGTCGCGAGGACGTTCCTCGCGCAGCGGGACGTCCTCCTGCTCGACGAGCCGTTGGGAGCCCTCGACCCGATTACGAGGGCCGCTCTGCAGGGCGAGCTGCGCGCGCTGTGGGCGGCGACGCGGCCGGCGGTCGTCCTCGTGACGCACGACGTCGAGGAGGCGCTCCTGCTCTCGGACCGCGTACTGCTCCTGTCGCCGCGTCCGGCGAAGGTGCTGGAGGAGACGCATTGCTCTGCAACGTCGGGACGGCGCCGCGACGCCCCGGAGATCGTCGCGGAGCGCGCGCGGATGCTCGCGAAGCTCACGGGAGGCGGGTCATGACGTTGCGCGGCGTGCTGTTGCCGATCGCCGTGGTCGCGCTCGTCCTAGGCATCTGGGAGGGCGCCGTGCGCTGGGGCGGCGTGCCGGCCTACCTGCTTCCGACGCCGTCGCGAATCGCCATGACGTTCTGGGACCACTTGGGGCTGCTCGCCCACCACGCGGGGGCCACCGCGGCCGCCATCGCGCTCGGACTCCTCGCCGCGACGGGCGCCGGCCTCGCGCTGGCCGCGGCGATGGCGGCGTCGCCCACGTTCGAACGCGCGGCGGCGCCGTTTCTCGTGGGCTCGCAGATGCTGCCCGTCTTCGCCGTCGCCCCGCTGCTCGTCGTCTGGCTGGGGTACGGCCTGTTGCCCAAGGCGCTGGTCGCGGCGCTCGTCGCGTTCTTCCCGATCGCGATCGGGGCGCGCGACGGGCTGCGCCAGGCAAGCGGCGAGACGAAGGACCTGCTGCGTTCGATGGGCGCGAGTCGCCGACAGACGTTCGTCAACCTCCTGTTCCCGGCGAGCCTTCCGGCCGTGTTCTCGTCGCTGAAGGTGGCGGCGACGCTCTGTGTTGTCGGCGCAACGATCGGCGAGTGGGTCGGCGCGCGCCGCGGGTTGGGTTTCCTGATGCTCGAGGCCAACGCTCGACTGCGCGTCGACCTTGTGTTCGCGTCGATCCTGTTCCTCGCTCTGGTCGCCTTGTCGCTGTTCGGGGCGCTGCGGATCATCGAGCGCCGCCTGCTCCACTGGCGAGACGGCGGGACAAGGGGGTGAAGGCGTGCGCATCCTGAGAATGCTGGCAATCTGGATGGCCGGGCTCGGCCTCGCCGCGGCGGCGAGCCCGTTGACGGTTGTGTTGGACTACCTGCCCAACGCGAACCACGCGCCGCTCTACCTGGCGGCCGAGGGCGGCAGCTTCTCCGCGGAAGGCCTTGCCGTGGACTTTTGGATCCCGGCGAACGCGAGCGACCCGGTGAAGCTCGTCGCCGCGGGCGCGGCGGACCTTGCCCTGACGCCGCAGATCAACTACCTCATGGCGCGCGCCGAGGGACTTCCGCTCGTCGCCGTCGGGGCGCTCATCGATCAACCGCTTGGCGGTCTGCTGGCGCTTGCGGAGTCCGGCGTCGCTGCGCCGGCCGATCTCGCCGGCCGGCCGATCGGCTACTCGCTCGCGCCGCTCGAACCCGCGCTGTGGCGAACGATGCTGGAGTGCGCCGGGGTCTCACCGCGCGCGGTCGATCTCGTGAACGTGGGGTTCAACGCGGTGCAGGCCCTCTTGACGGGCAGCGTCGCGGCGATCGGCGCATTCCGGAATGTGGAGCTTCTGCAGGTCGAACTCCTCGGCCGCGCCGTGGTCTTTTTCCCCGAGGAGGACTTCTGCGTTCCCGCGACGTTCGATCTTCTCTGGGTGGCTCGGTCCGACGTTCTCGCAGCGCGGGGCGACGAGGTGCGGGGGTTTCTCGCGGCCGTCGATGTCGCGGTGGAAGTGTCACGCGCCGCGCCGGACGAAGCGTTGACCGCGCTGTTCGGCGCGTTTCCGGAACTGGACGACGAGCTGTCGCGGCGCTCGTTCGCGGCAACGATCCCCCTCTACGCCGACGGCCTGCGGCACGACGACGAGGCGACCTGGGACGCCGTGCAGCGGTTCCTCGTCGCCCAAGGCCTGATGCAAGAACCGCTCCCGTACGCGGATCTCGTGGACACGACGTTTCTCCCGATGCCCTAAGGAGGCTCCATGTCGTCGAAGCTGCGCCAGCTCGAAGTGATCACCGGTTGCATGTTCTCGGGCAAGACCGAGGAGCTGATCCGTCGCCTGGAGCGCGTGCGGATCGCCCGCGGCGAGATCTTGCTGTTCAAGCCGACGATCGACACGCGCTACGCGACGAACGCCGTCATGACGCACTACGGTCGCGAGTTCGCCGCGCACCTCCTCGCGCCGGGCGACGAATCCATCGAGGCGCTGGAGCGCATCGCCGGGCACGAGACGCTGGCCGCGGCCACCGTCGTCGCGTTCGACGAGGGCAACTTCTTCTCGGAACTCCTGCCTGCGCTGTGCCAAGACCTCGTGGCGCGGGGGAAGCGAGTCATCGTGGCCGGGCTCGACCTGACCTTCGCCGAGGAGCCCTTTGGGCCGATGCCGACGTTGCTCGCGCTGGCCGACCGTGTGGACAAGCTTCAGGCCGTGTGCGTGCGTTGCGGCGCCGCGGCGACGCGCTCGCAGCGGCTTGTCGACGGACGGCCGGCACAGACCGACGGGCCGGTGATCCAGGTCGGCGGCGTGGGGAGCTACGAGGCGCGGTGCCGCGACTGCTACGAGCGCTGACGCGCTCTAGACGTAGTAGAGCCCGCCGTCGTCGAGCAGCGTCACGCCCTCGACCGGCTTCGGCCGCGCCGACAGGTGGGTCGCGAAGACGCGGGTGCCGCGCGCTTGCAGCGACGCGGCGAGACGCCGCACGGCGTCGACGTCGAGATGCCCGGGATCGTTCTTCGGCGCCGGGTGGGTGAGTTCGACGATCGCAACGTCGACGTCGGCGAGGAAATCGCGAAGGCCGTCGAAGTTGCCGGTATCGCCGGTGTACGCGAATCGCTTCCCGTCGACCGTGAACCGGTAGCCGAACGCGGCGAGGCCGAAGTGGTTCATTGGGACGGCTTCGATCGGAATTCCCGCGGCTTCCAACGATGCGCCGGCGCGAGCCTCGCGATAGACCAGGGGAACGCGGGGGTGGAATCCGGCCTCGCGCATGTCGGGCCACGCGACGCAACAACTGGATTCGGACAGCTCGCGGATTCCCGGGGGTCCGACGAGCGTGAGGGGCTCCTTGCGCTCGTATCGCACGCAGTACTCGAGGAGCAGAAACGGGAGGCCGAACGCGTGGTCGGCGTGAAGGTGGCTGATCAGGATCACGTCGATCCGCGTCGGGTCGATCCCGTAGCGGTGCATCTGGGGCACCGCCGTCGGCGGGAGGGCGAGGGGGACGCTTCCCCCGCCCAGGCGGG
>JBFMGK010000005.1:0-7502 GCA_040752575.1 Candidatus Bipolaricaulota bacterium | reverse complement strand
CCCGCCGCCAACCATCTTCCGAAGCCGGCGGGCGGCGCGAATGAACTCGCGCGATCCACAGAGGACCGACCCGACAGGGGCGCCAAGTCCTTTGGACAGACAGACCATGACCGAGTCCACGGAAGCGGTCCATCGAGTCGGCGGCACACCCAGGGCACGCGCCGCGTTGAACAGGCGAGCTCCATCAAGGTGTACCGCGGCGCCGCGACTTGCGGCGATCCGCCTTACCGCGTCGATGTATTCCGGAGAGAGGACAATGCCGCCGCAACGGTTGTGCGTGTTCTCGAGGCAAACGAGCTTCGTGCGCGGCATGTGGACGTCTTCGGGATTGCGGAACGCGGCTTCGATCTCGCCTGGCTCGATCGTGCCTTCCGGCGTGTTCGGGAGGACGGCTGGATGGATGCTGCCCAGGGCGGCGATCCCCCCGACCTCGTAGAGAAAGGTGTGCGACAGGTCGCCGACGATCGCCTCGTCGCCCCGCCCGGCGTGTGTCAACAGAGCGACCAGATTGCCCATCGTGCCGCTTGCGACGAACAGGCCGCGTTCTTTCCCGACGAGTTCGGCCAATCGCTCTTCCAGAAGACCGACGGTAGGGTCCTCGCCGTAGACGTCGTCGCCTACGGCAGCCTCGGCCATCGCGCGGCGCATGTCGGGCGTCGGCTGAGTTACGGTATCGCTGCGCAGGTCGATGAACCGCACGGGATGCCTCCTCGCTTCTCTTGCTGTCGCCGCGGGCAGCTAGTCTTCCACGGGTTGCTCGAAGTAGTCGCCAATGATCGCTCGCGCGCGCTCGAGGTCACGCGGCCGCACCATGATCCTGACCTCGCCAAGTCCGTCGATCATCCCCGGGTAGACCGAAGGGGGAGCGTGGCGGACGAGATTCACCGGGATGCCGAAGTCGGCGAGGAGGCCCGTGATGAGCTGCGCCTTCGGTTCCCCCCAGACCTTGTGGCAGAGCACCAGGTCGGCGTCGAGATCGCCCGGCTCGCCGAGGGCTTCGAGCTGGTCGAGGAGGTAGTGGACGATCGTGATGCACTGGCTTGTATGCAGAGGCTGTCCGCCCAGCGACACGCGGGGAAGATCCGCGAGGGCGTCGAGGTCCTCTGGCGCCCAATCCATGTGGTCGGAAAGGATGAACGCGGGGTTCGGCGGGAAGACGAAGTCCGCGACGGGGGTGCCCCCTTCATCGAGGACAATCGGCTGGGCTTCGAGTTGGTAGAGGCGATCCAGAGCCTGCGCGAGATCCTCGCGCGAGGCGAAGACGCCTGGGGAACTCTGGATCTCATCCGGTCCGGCAGCGGCGAGGGCGGCCTGAAGAATCGCTGCTGTGGACCGCTCGTCGGGATTGAGCCGCTTCACGCGGTCCCCCACGATGCGTATTTGGATGGCGTTCTGGACGAGAAGCACGACCTCGGTGTCCCGCCGGATGCCATGCGAGACGAACAGCGCCGCGCCTGTTGCGCGGCAAAGGATATCCACGCGCCCGCCGGTACCCGGCAGATCGTTGAGCGAGAACTGACCGTCTTGCGGAACCTTGTGGCCCAGAACGATGAACCGTCTCATGCTCCGAGTCTACCGGTGCGCCGACCCGCCGCCAAGGGAGGACGCCGTCGGCCGATCGTTCGCGGAGGGACGGGCGAAGCCCTTGCGGGTGACGCGTTTCCCCTCTGGACAGGTCGGGGAACGTGGGGCCAGGAGGGTGGAGGGCGTAGGGTCGTACACGCGGGGCGCCAGCATCGGCGCGTCGCCCGGCGGGTCGATGGGACACTCGACGGAGCCAGAGGAGGTTCGAGACGTGAAGGCCCGAACGATCGTGCTGTGGGTGATCCTCCTCCTCGCGGCGGCGGCGACCGCGGCGACGGGTCAGAGATTCACGGGGAGCTGGGATGCGATGATCGTCCTGTCTCCTCAGGAGGCGATGCCGTTCACCGCGTTTGAGTCGACGCTTGACGTCGGGCTGACGTTCGAGTTTCTGACCGTGGCCAGCGTTTCCGACTTCGTGATCGATGGGTGGGTCTGGGAGGAGCTCGACCTCGGCGTTGACCTTGGACTGGTCACGTTCGACGGTGCGATGCTGTTCGAGCCGCAGACCGGTTCCTTCCTCTACGCGGAAGGCGTGCTCTCTCTGCACGTAGACCCCATCACCTTCAGCATCTACGCGGCCATCACCGGGGAGACCTCGACGGAGCCCGCGTATTACGGATTCGTGCTCGATCTACGGGCTGACCTGTTCGGCGGATTGTTCACGTTCGAGAGCGCGACCTTCCTGAACGCGGATCTGAGTGGGATCACGTTTACGGCGTCGGCGACCCAGACCAACTCCTCCTTGCTCACGCGAACCTTCCTGACCGATCCTACGATCGCCTTGCCGCCGGTCACCTTCTGTGGCGAGGAGATCACGTTCTCGGGCATGGCCTACGACTGCCTCGAACTCACGAGCGTGACCTTGTTCAGCGACTTGGGGTTCGAGAGCGAGACCATCTCCCTGAGTATCCTGCGGGTCTTTGGGCTCCCGTTGACGTTGTCGTTCGACATCGTCTACGAGGTTCAGACCAAGAGCTACGCGTTCACGCCCAGCCTGGAAACGGACTTCGGATGCCTATCGATCTACTCGCGGCTCTTGGGCAACGGTGGGTTGATCACGGGCCTTGAGATCTACGGCATCGCCTTCCGCGCTTCGTTCGGCGGAGCGACGCTGACGAGCATCACCAACCTCGACACGACGCAGTACGTGATCACGACTCCCGATTTCGGGTGGTTCGTCGAGTCGCTGGCGGACGCCATGGCCGAGGGCCACCTCTACTACCCGCAGGACTACTGGCAGATCCTGTCGCTGGTCGTGGACGTCCCGCCGCTAGGTTGCGGCTTCACGTTCTCGGTGGACACGTTCTTCAGCACGACCGACGGCCTGCTGTTCGAATGGGCGGAGAGCACCATGGGCATCTCGCTAGCCCTTGGGACCTCGGTCTCGACCGGGACATCGATCACGATCGACAGCACGGGGTTCACCGGCTGGTCGCTTTCGTTCCGCGTTGCCTGGTAGCCGCCGCATCCTTCTGTGCCGAGAAGAGCGGAACGGACCCGCCGTCGCGAGTCCGTTCAGTTCTTGGCTGGTGGAGGCGAGCGGATTCGAACCGCCAGCCTCTGCGATGCGAACGCAGCGCTCTCCCGATTAGAGCTACGCCCCCAACCTGTTCACTCTTCAGCAGTAGCGGCGCAGGGACTCGAACCCCGAACCTCTCGGATATGAGCCGAGCGCTCTGAACCAGTTGAGCTACGCCGCCATGCCGCTGGTTGCGGGGGCCGGATTCGAACCGACAACCTCCGGGTTATGAGCCCGACGAGCTTCCAGATTGCTCCACCCCGCGGTCTATCTCTTCTGCCGGGAGCGGGAGTCGAACCCGCACGAGGAAACCCTCAGGGGATTTTAAGTCCCCTGCGTCTGCCTGTTCCGCCACCCCGGCTTCCGCATCGAGTTCCCGGCGTCGTCTAAGCGGGAAACGGGATTTGAACCCGCGACCCCTGCCTTGGCAAGGCAGTGCTCTTCCGCTGAGCTATTCCCGCAGACAGCCGGGTCATTATACCGCGCCCGCTCCGCGCATCAACCGATCGCAACTTCCCAGTGCGAAGGGCGGGAGTCGAACCCGCACGCCCGAGGGCACTAGCTCCTAAGGCTAGCGCGTCTGCCGATTCCGCCACCTTCGCGCATGCGTCTTCTCTCAGAGTAGCGGCACGACAGGCCAAGCACAAGCCAAGCGAGGGAGGCGTGAGAACGCCTCCCTCTGGTCATCTTCGTGATGGCTTCGCTACGGGCACGTGGCGCACGGCGAGCAGCAGCCGCCGAGCCACCAGAACAGCGAGAAGCAGCCGCACGTGCACGGCTCAATGAAGTTCAGTTCGGTGCGACAAGCGCACGTCGTGATGCTCGGGACTTCCCCGCAGACACATGCTCCACAGGCGGTATAGCACCACGAGCAGGCGCACGGGTCGTAGAGAGTCAGGCAGCGCGACAACGTGCCGGCCGTGGTGTCGACGTAGAGCATGTACTGCCCGGCAGGGACCGCCACGCCGCCCGCGTCGACCTGGAGCCATGAGCCGATCCACGTCGAGGCTGCGACGGGCGCGTCAAAGACCACGTTGTAGACGACGAGACCGGCCGAGCTCGTGATGCGCCACCCAAGAACCGAAGTCGGTGTGCACGGGCAGCAACATCCCCACCACCACGTCGAGGAGTCCTCCACCTGGAACTGGATCTCGGTCCCGAGATTGAACCGCGTTCCATAAAGCGTGGCGCCGGACGCTGACGTCGCCACCGTGGCGACGAGGAGCGCCATAAGACACCCAACGAGAGCCCACTTCTTCATCGCGTCACCTCCAGCTAGCTGACCACTATACACCGTGCGGTGCTCCAAGGTTTCACGACCTCTTATGGTCCTCGGCACGGCAAACCGGGTAGGCTATCCCGGCGGTGGAGTCCTGCGTTGGGTAGGCCGTTTCCCGCCATCTGGAGGTGAACCGTGATGCGCACATCCGTGGTCGCATGGATCCTCGTGGGGCTCATCGGGTTGTCGGTGGGAGCTGCGCCCCTTCACCCGGACGAACTCCTGGGCACGTGGGGCAACGTCGATACGCTGGCGTCTGGGCTGGCCGAGGTCAAGATCGCCACCTCACCCGGTGGGGGGCTCGACATCTACGGCTTCGGCGTCTGCACTCCCAGTTTCTGCGAATGGGGGCCGACGCCGCTCGTTCTCGCCTCCATGCCGCCGGGCTACGTGAACGAGTGGGGTGTGGCAATCTGGGACCTCGATCCGTGGATGGCCGTCATGTTCCTGCGGCGCGAAGGGCCGTTCCTCGTGGCGGAGATCATCGGCTACTTCACTGACGGCACCGGCCTGCCCATGCGCGAGATCGTGCTGTTGCGGCAGATCGAATAGCGGGGAAGGTGGATCGAGGTACGTCTCTGGGGACGCCTTCGGGCGTCCCCTCAGTTCTCGCCATCCCGGCGCTCTGGGGTTGACATCCTCTAGAGTACTAGTATACTAGTGCACTATGAAGCTAGATCCTAGATGGTCGCTCGACATGAATGCCGGCCCGATCTTCGTCCAGATCGCAGAGGGCGTCCGCCGGCGACTCGCACGAGGTGACCTCGCCCCGGGAGACAAGCTACCCAGCGCGAGGGATCTCGCCGCGGACCTTGGCGTGAACCCGAACACCGTAGTCCACGCCTACGCGCTCCTGGAGGAGATGGACGTGATCGAGACCCGACGCGGATTGGGGACGTTCGTCCGCGCGACGGCACCCGTTGCGGCCATGCGAACGGAGATGCTGACCCGGGCGGCGGAAGCGTTTGTCGGCGAGGTGAGGGCGCTCCGCGTGTCGGCGCGCGACGCGCTCGCCCTCGCGAAGGAGATGCTGGATGCAGATCGCAAGGCTTGACGGGGTGACGAAACGCTATGGGCGCACGGAGGGCGTTCGCGAACTGGACCTCGACGTGGGCGGCGGAGAGGTCATCGGGCTCCTCGGTCTCAATGGGTCAGGAAAGACGACGCTGCTCAAGCTGTTGGCCGGCCTTCTCTTCCCCACGTCGGGTTCGGTTCGCGTGCTCGAGAGGCCGGCGCGAGCCGCACGGGCCGACGTCGTCTATCTTGGCGAGGGTGATGCGCTGTGGGGATGGATGACGCCTCGCGACGCCGAGCGGCTGTTCGCAGGGCTGTACGTTGACTTCGACGCAGGGCGTTTCGGGCGATTGTGCGAAAGCCTCGCCGTCCCGCGGCGAACGGCGAGGGCCATGTCGAAGGGCGAGCGTGGACGCCTGCGGCTCGCGATGGCGCTGTCGCGATCAGCGCGCCTCTACCTGTTGGATGAGCCGTTGGCTGGAATCGACTTGCTGTCCCGCGAACGCATCCTGAGGTCGATCGTCCAGGAGTGGCACGGAGACGAGACGATCCTCCTCTCGACGCACGAGGTGGCCGAAGCGGAAGGCCTGTTCGAGCGCGTGCTGTACATGAAGGAGGGTCGCGTAGTCCTCGACGCCCAGGCCGAGGAGCTTCGCGAGCGGGGACGTAGCGTCGTAGAGACGTTCCGGGAGGTGCTGTCGTGAGGGCGTTCCGATGTCTGGTCTGGCTGGAGTTCCGGCGAAGCGGCGTCTGGGCTGCGGCTCTGCTCGGCTCGCTGGCGTTTTGGGCGTGGGGCCTGTTCCAGGTTCGCGCGGTGGACGTCGCGCAGCAGCTCGGCATTCGGCTGCTCCTTCTCGGGATCGCCGGAGCGATCGGAGCGCTCGTCCTGGCGCTGATGGTCGGGCGCCTGCGCGGCGACACGCGTGCGGGGCTGTTCCAGATGCTCCTCATGACGCCGCCCACGGGGTACGTTCACGTCGGGACGCGCTACGCGTTCGCTGCTGCAACGGCGGCCCTCTACTACATGGGACTGGGCGGCCTGGCCTGGTGGACTCTGCGGCTCTCCGGGTTGCCCCTTGACGCGGGTACGGTGGCGCAACTGGCGCTCGGGCTGCCGTTCTACGCCCTCGGCGTGTCGGTGATCCCGCTTCTCGCCTGGACGCTGCTGTTGGTCACGTTTCAGAGTGCCTATCGAGTATCCGGAACCGGCTGGATTCCCGGGACGGTGATGGCGCTCGGGACGCCGTTTGCCCTGCGCTGGCTTGTGAACGGGATCGAGCGGGTCGCGTACGCGCTGCCTGGATGGCCCGTTCTCGGCAGCGTCGGCGCCGATCTGATCGAGGCGGCACAAGGCATCGCCGAGGACCCGGCCGTGTCGGTTTCGCTCGAGCATCCCGCCTTGGTGCTGCCGCAGGAGCCGCTGTGGATCATGCTGGCGCTGGCCGTCGTGCTGCTTCTTGCGGCAGGGAGGATCTGGCAGGAGGTGGAAGCATGACGCAGGCTTTCCTGATCGTTCTTCGCGTGTTGGCCGTCGCGCTCCTCGCGACCTGGGCCTATCGGCTGTGGAACGGAACGCGTAGCTGGACCGCGCGCGCTGTGGGTGCCTTCTTCTCCGCCGCGCTCCTGTGGCAAGTCCTCGGCGGGAGGTGGTGAGGGCGGGCCCCTCTTCGGAGCCACCCCGCCGCGGCGGCCCTGCCGGTGCACGTTGGGCTCACTTCGCCGCGCTCTTGCGACTCCTCAAGCGCTTGGGCAACGCAGAGAGCCGATGCCAGACGGCCGTTTGGCTGACTTCCCGGTGGCGACTATCCTGGGATGTCGACGTGCGACGGGACGCTTCGTGTCAGGAGGTGGACCTTGCCGCGGCTTGTGCGGGCGAAGGATGTTGCCTCGGTTCTTGCGTTCGCGTTCTCCTCGTATCTCCTCGGGCTCGCCATGGGAGCGCACTACGGCGGGACCTACGCGCCGGGTCTGCGCTTCTTTTCTCTCACGGGGTACGAGGCCGGGGCCCAGCTCGGCGCGCTGGTCTCCGCGGGGATCACTCTCGTGGTCGCGAGCTTCGCGCACGGCCTCCTGCGCCGTCGCCGGGCGAAGCTCGCGTGGTGCGTC
>JBFMGK010000004.1:0-2970 GCA_040752575.1 Candidatus Bipolaricaulota bacterium | reverse complement strand
CATTCTGTACGACGTTCCGGAACGTCCCGAAGTGGTCGTCTAGTCGACCGATACGGGTGCTATGACGGCGGCCGGGCAACGCCCGGCCGCGCTTCTTTTGGAGCGCAGTGCGCGAGGCGGATCCCGGCGTGATGTGCACGGCCAGGCCCCTTTGATGCAGTTGTCCCAGTTTTCCGCCTTGACGATCGGGCGTCTCTTCCCTATGGTGGGGTGTGGCGTATATAAACTCCCCTTTGACTATGTCAAATGCCGGCGCGTCGGGCGAACTGAAGACGCGTTGGGCAACCGCTTGGACTTGCTCAATTCCTCATGACAGACCCACGTGGGCGTTGCCTCACCTCAGTCAGGGGCCGACGCCTGGCGACCAAGGGGGGTGATCGGGCCGATTGACCAAGGTGGCTGTGACGAGGCAACGCGTACAAGGAGGTCTTGATGGTCCGTAAGTTGTACCTGGCAGTCGTTCTGATCGGCTTGGTGGTAGGTGTGGGCGCTGGCCTCACGGCCGTCGCCCAAGACACGATCGAGCTCGGAATCGTGTGCGAGTTGAGCGGTGCGGGCGCGAACAACGGAGCTATGTGGCGAGATGGAATCCTGCAGGCGTTCACCGAGATCAACAACGCGGGCGGGATCCTCGGTCGGCAGATCACGTACTTCACCGTGGACACGGAGAGCCGGGCGCCGGTCTCTGTGGCGGCGATGCAGTACGCCGTGACGAAGGAGCCGTTCGCCGTCTTCGGGACGATCTACAGCTCGTCGACGATTGCGAACATGCAGACGTTGAAGGATGCCGGCATCCCTCAGTTCGTCGGCTCGACGGCGACGTCGATCTACGAACAGGGTAACGACAACATCTTCGCGACGTCGCCCGTGAACGCCAACGTGTTCCCGTGGCTCGTTCGCTGGATGGTGGAGGACGTGGGCGTCTCCAAGGTCGTCATGGTCTACACGAATGACGAAATGGGGACCGACGGCCGCGAGATCCTCGAGGCGGCGGCGGCGGACTTCGGCGTAGCCTTCGAAGGGATCGCGGTTCAGACGGCTCAAGCGGACTTCGCCGGCGAGATCGCCCGCATTCAGGGGATGGGCGTGGACACGATCTTCCTCTACGGACACGAAGAGGAGAACGCGCGGTTCATGATCCAGTTGCGGACGCTGGGAATCGACCTTCAGGTCGTCGGGTACAGCCCGCTTCTGAGCGCCTTGGCGCTGAGCCTCGGAGGCGAGGCGATGGAAGGCGTGATGGGAGCGGCGACGTGGTCGTACGCGTATCCGCCGATCAAGGACTTCGCGGACACGTTCCAGCTCCTGTACGGCGAGATCCCGTCGCACGACGCGATGAAGGGTTACGTGGCCGTGTACACGTTGAAGACGGCCATCGAAGAAGTCGGCGCGTTCGATGCGGACCTCGTTCGCACGTGGCTGCACGAGAACACGATCACGACGGAGATGGAGCCCAACGTCTTCCTCAACACGTCCTATCGCGAGGATGGGACCGTCGATCGGGACTTCTTCCTCGTCAAGATCGAGAACGGCGCGCAGGTCATCGTCGAGGTGATCTCGTCGCAGGAGTAGTCACCGAAACAAGGCGCGCGAGCCGGATGCGGAACGGCGGGGTCAGCTGGCGGCACAGCCTCCGCGGTCCGGCTCGCGCGGTCATCAAGCACCAAATCGCGGGCACCTCGCGGTGCCGACTGTGGAAGGGGCTCTGCTGTGCGCTTACGCGTGTCTCCGTCGGGGATCGAGGGCGAGGTTCGCATCCCGGGATCGAAGTCGCACACGATCCGCGGCGTTGTGATCGGGACGTTGGCTGAGGGGACTTCCGTCTTGCGCGATCCGCTCGACGCTGCCGACACACGATCGGCGGCCGCGTGCTGCCGCGGCCTCGGCGCCGCGATCGAGACCGAAGCCGCGCGCTGGAAGGTCCGCGGCTGCGGGGGCTGCTTGCCGTCCTCTCCGGTGACCCTGGATGTCGGGAACTCTGGAACCACACTTGGGAACCTCCTTGCGGTGTGCGCCACAGGAACCGCTCCGGTCAAGCTCGACGGCGATGCAAGCATTCGCACGCGTCCCTTCGGGCCGCTTCTCGCCTCGCTCGAGGCCTTGGGTGCGAAGATCCTCAGCGCCGGTCCCAGTGGCACCGCCCCCATCACCCTCTGCGGTCCGCTTTGCGGCGGCGAAGCGGAGGTCGACGGCACGACGTCGATCTACCTGACCCCGCTTCTCGTCGCATGCCCCCTCGCGCCGAAGACCTCGCGCCTGCGCGTCCGCGGAAGGATGAACGAACAGGGATACGTGCGGATGACGCTCGACTGGCTTGCCGCCAGCGGAATCCGCGTGGAAGCCAACGAGGATCTCACGCGTCTTGAAGTTCCGGGAGGCCAGATCTACGGTCCGGTCGACAGAGCCGTCGCGGCAGACTTCTCGACCGCCGCGTTCCCGGCGTGTGCCGCCGTCCTGGCCGCCCAGGGCAACGTCGTGCTGCGCGGGCTCGACTTCTCGGACACCCAGGGCGACAAGGTCCTGTTCGACATCCTTCGCCGAATGGGCGCGACCTTCGAGGTCGCCGATCGCCAGGTCATTGTCCGGCCTGGTGCATCGCTTCGCGGAACGCGGATCGACCTCTCGGGGGCTCCGGATGCATTGCCCGTCTTGGCCGTTGTGGCCTGCGCGGCGGAAGGGGAGACGATTCTCGAGAACGTTGCGATGGCTCGGATCAAAGAGACAGACCGGATCGCCGTCATGCGCGAGGAACTGACCAAGATGGGGGCCGATGTCGAAGAGCTCCCCGACGGCCTCGCGATCCGCAAGAGCGCGTTGCACGGAGCCGTGGTCGATGGGCGCGACGACCACCGCGTCGTCATGGCGCTGGCCGTGGCGGGGCTCATCGCTCGAGGAGAAACGTGCATCGAGAGCGCCGAGGCAGTCGAGGTGACCTACCCCACGTTTGTCTCTTCGATGCGCTCGCTCGGC
>JBFMGK010000003.1:0-179793 GCA_040752575.1 Candidatus Bipolaricaulota bacterium | reverse complement strand
CCTCCGCCCCGCGCGCTCGCCGACCACACCGCCGACATGGTGCCCGCAGACCGCATTCTGTATGAGTTGCGCGACGTCACCGCGACCGTGGACTCCCTCCCGCTCATCGTCGCCTCGATCATGTCGAAGAAGATCGCCGGAGGCGCGCAGGCCATCGTGATCGACGTCAAGACGGGATCGGGCGCGTTTCTTCCAAAGCTCGAGGACTCGCGCCGTCTGGCGCAAGCGCTCGTCGCGATCGGCGCGAAACTCGGACGCAAGATGGCGGCCGTGATCACGGACATGTCGCAGCCGTTGGGGCGGGCAGTCGGCAACGCGCTCGAGGTACGCGAAGCCATCGAGACCCTTCAGGGGAGAGGGCCGCAAGATCTCGCCGACCTCTGTTGCGAACTCGGAGCCGAGTTGCTCTTCTTCTCGGGCCGCGCGGCGACGCGGGAGGACGCACTCGCGGCGTTGCGCCGTCTTCTCGCGAACGGGGACGCCCTCGAGAAGTTCCGTTCGCTCATCGCAGCGCAGGGAGGGGATCCGCGCGTGATCGACGACCCTAGTCGGTTGCCGCAAGCCCCGCGCCGCATCGCGATGGAGGCACAGGGCACGGGAATCTTACGGAAAGTCGATGCCCTCTCGATTGGACGCGCAGCGAATGCCCTCGGCGCGGGACGCACCAAGAAGGAGGACGCGATTGACCCTGCGGTGGGAGCGGAGATCCTGAAGAAGGTCGGCGACTCCGTGCGCGCGGGCGAGCCGCTCGTCCTGCTTCACGTGGGCGACGAGAGACCCTTGGCAGAGGCCCGGCGACTCGTCGAGTCGGCGTTCGAGACGGACCCGTCGGGAACGCCGCACACGCCGCCGCCGCTCATTGTGGAACGGATCTTGGGCGAGACGCCTACGGGACTGGTCTAGCGACGGGCTACGGACGCTCCACCGGTCGCCGTCCTCTTCACGCCTCGAGGCGGAAGGCGTCCGGCAGAAGCTCGGCCACCGTCGTCCGCACGAAATCCCCGACGGGGTTTCCCATCAGGACCACGAGCTTCGGTGCATGCTCGTGGAGCACCTGGCGGCACGCCCCGCACGGGCGGCAGTGGTCGGACTCGCAGGACACGGCGATCTTCACGAACTCCCGCTTGCCCTCGGAGATCGCCTTGAACAGCGCCACGCGCTCGGCGCAGAGCGAGAGCCCGTTGACCGCGCTCTCGACGTTGACCCCCGTCACAACCGTCCCGTCGGCGCACAAGAGCGCTGCGCCGACGGGGAAACGCGAGTAGGGGGCGTAGGCGTTTCGCCTCGCCTCGTTCGCCAACCTTACGAGATCTCGATCGTCCATCAGAAACGGATCACCACTCCTATCGCCCCCGCCCATCCCGCGACCCGGAGGTCCCACCACCCGATCCACTCGGCAAGAGGTGCCACGAGGCGCGCCTCGGCATAGATCCGGAAGAAGGGCAGTCCGAGCTCAAGTCGAGCCCCTAGACGTGCTGCAAGGGCCGCCCAGCGAAGATCCGCAAGGTGAAGAGCCGCGACGGCGGAGTCCACGCCTCCCTCCCAAGCCACAGGGACCTCGCGCTCCACGTTGACGGCCAGCGCTCCCGCCGAGTACCCCAACCCGGCGGAGAGACTGAGCGCCGCGATCCATAGGTCAAAGCGCTTCACGCCGTCGGCAGCGATTGCCCACACGAGGGCGTCGGCATCCAGGGCAAACCTCGCCGTCTCCGCGCCGAGCGGCAGGATCTGCTCGAGAAGGGGCTCGGGAAGGACGACGCCCGCAACGCGGGCCAGCGATCGTGCCCAAGAGGAGTCGAGGCATCCTCCCGACAGGCGTAGCGCATCGACGACGATCCATGGGAGCGGGATCTCAAGACCCGCGCCGAGGAGAGGGACCGGGATCGCCCGAGGGAAGGTCGCCAATGCGGCGACCACGTTGGCGATTCCCGCGTTGAAGGTCGTCTCCAGTGCCGCCAACTCGCTGGGCGGCGTCCCCTGGTCTCCGGCGAGGCCGAGGAGAACGTCGGCTGACGCCTCGAGCGCTGTCGAGACCTTCGGGTAGGCTCCGGTGAGATCGATCAGCACGACCTCACATCCCAAATCGAGTCCCACGGCGCGCGCCGTCAACCCCGCAAGGAGGATGAACGAAATGGCGAACGCCGCAGAGACTCCCCGGGCCCTCATCGCCGGTCCCAGCCCTCCCACTCTTTGCGCTTCAGCTCGGCACGCTTGATCTTGCCGCTTGTCGTCTTGGGCAAATCGCTGACGTACTCAATCGCCCGCGGGTACTTGTACGGCGCCGCGACGTTCTTCACGTGGTCCTGTAGCTCCTTGGTCAGGGCCTCCGAAGGCGCGTACCCCTTGGCCAGAACGATGAACGCCTTGACGATTTCGCCGCGCTCTCGGTGCGGTGCCGCGACAGCGGCAGCCTCGACGACCGCCGGATGGCTGACCAGGGCGTCCTCGACCTCGAACGGCCCAATTCGGTATCCCGACGTGAGCATGACATCGTCGGCGCGCCCTTCGAAGAAGAAGTACCCGTCTTCGTCGGCCTTGGCCAGGTCTCCGGTCCGGTACCATCCGCCGGAGAAGACGTCCCGGTCCAGTTCGGGGGACTTCCAGTACCCGTCAAAGATGATAGGGTTCCCAGGCTTGATCGCGATCTCACCGACTTCGCCCCGTTGGACGGGCTGGCCGTTCTCATCGATCAAGGCGGCCCCCGAACCGGGGGTCGGCAGGCCCATCGCCCCAGGCTTCACGGGCATCCCCGGCAGATTGCAGACAAGGCAAACGCTCTCCGTCTGCCCGTAGCCATCCCGAATCGTGACGCCGAAGGCGCGTTTGAACGCTTCGATCGGCTCGACGTTGAGCGGCTCGCCGGCCGAGAGCGCATCCTTGAGGTGGATCTTGAACCTACCCATCTCGGGAAGCTGGGCGAACAGACGGTACTCGGTCGGCGTGCAGCAGAGCTTCGTCACCTTGTACTTCGCGAGCAGGTCAAGGTATCGCTCGCCGTCGAACCGCCCGTTGTAGATGAGTTGCGTGGCGCCCGTCGTCAGCGAGACGCCGACCGGGCTCCAGTACCACTTCGCCCACCCCGGGGCCGTCGTGGCCCAGACGACGTCGGTTTCGTCCGCATCGTACCAGTACTTGGCCGTGATCCGGTGGTGGCAGTACATCCAATGGTGCTTGTGCACGACGGGCTTCGGGTTGCCCGTCGTGCCTGACGTGAAGTTGATCGTCATCGGATCCTCGGCAACGAGCGGGACCTTCTTCACGTTCGGATCTCCCGATTTGACGAGATCCTCGAACGAAAGCCAGCCCTTCCTCGGATTCGTTGAGCCGATCAGGATGAACACCTCGAGCGGGCATTGGCCGCGCACGGCTTCGACCGTCTCGACGGTCGACGTATCGGCGACGATGAATCGTGCCCCCGAAGCCTGAGAGCGGTAGAGGATCTCCTTCTCCTTGAGCATCTCGGAACTGGGGATCGCGACGCCTCCGGCGACGAACGTTCCAAGCTGAGCGACGTGGGCTTCGGGGATGCGCGGTAGGATGTGGATCACCGGGTCGTTCTTCTTCAGCCCAAGTCTCATGAGAGCGTCGCCGAACCGGCGCATCCCCTCGACCAGCTCACCATAGGTCATCTTTCTCGCGTTGCCGTCGGCATCTTCCCACAGGATGGCGAGCTTGCTCGGGTTTCTCTTCGCGTGCCCCTCGACGACATCGACGATGTTGTAGTCGGCGGGGATGTCCCAGACGAAGTCCCTGCATTCCTTCTCGTAACCGGCCTTGTCGTAACGCATCGAGATGACCACCTTGTCTCTAGGTTTTGCTTTGCTGCGTCGGTGCTTATAGCATACCCGCAGACCCTTTCGCAAACAGGAGACCACGATGAATGCGTCCGTTGTGCTCTCGTCCGCCGCGTCCAAGCGTCTCATCGCCAGGGGTGTCGCAGCACACCCTAAGGTGCACCAAGCCATGTCCGAGGGCCGAGTCGTCATCACGCGTGGGACGACGAACGCGTTCGTGGCGGAGGAACTCCTGGGAGAGCCGATCGACCGCGCGGCGTTCGCCGCGGGGTTCATCGATGACCGATGGAATCTCAACGCGCGGTTCCGTGAGATGACGGACATCCTTCTCGAGAAGGGCCGACGCATCGATGCCGAGCCCGAGGCGGTCGTTCAGAGGCTGCAGGCGGGCGACGTGGTCATCAAGGGAGGCAACGCCCTCGACCCATGGGGAACCGTCGGCGTCTTGCTCGCTTCCGCAAGCGGCGGGACGGTTGGAACCTATATCCCCGCGGCCGTGGCCCGCGGCGCCGACCTCGTGATTCCCATCAGCGTCTCGAAGTCCGTTCACGCGTCGGTCGCGGACCTCTCCCTGGAGATGGGCTCGGGGCGCACGGAGCCGCACCAAGGCCTTTCCTGCGGCCTTTTCCCTCTCCACGGGTGGATCGTGACGGAGATCGAAGCGCTCGACCTCCTCTTCGGAGTCGAATCCCTCCACATCGCCTCGGGCGGCGTCGGCCCGGGTCGAGGCTCGGTCTCTCTCCTCTTGCGAGGCGAGGCAAAGCCAATCCAAAACGCCTTGGCCGCGATCTCGGCGTGGCACGACGAGCAAGACGTCGAACTGGTTGGCCACGCGTGATGGACGCGTACCGGACCCTGGCAGCGCCGTCGGCATCGCGGTTGACTCGCAGACGATCCCGTTTCCTGTGTACCGTCGAACCCGTCGCCTCGGCCGCGGAAGCCGCAGAGAAAATCGGCGCCGTGCGGCGCGAGCACCACGACGTGTCGCACGTCTGCTACGCCTATCGGGTCTTCGCTCCCCCCGAGCACATCGTGCGGCTCGACGATGCCGGCGAGCCGACCGGCTCGGCTGGCATGCCGATGCTCCGCGTCCTCGAAGGCGCGGAGTTGTTCAACGTCGTCGCCGTCGTGGCGCGTGTGTTCGGAGGGATCAAGCTCGGCGTCGGGGGCCTCGCACGAGCGTACGCCGATGCCGTCGCTCAAACGATCTCGGCAGGAACGATTGTCGAGCGCCGGCTTGAGATTGCGGTACGGGTCCGCTTCCCCGTCGAGGCCAACGCGGCCGTCCTGCGCCTCGTGCACCGCTATGGAGCCAGAGTCCTCGAGATTCGGTACGATGCGGACGGCGCCGTATCGGTCGCGTTGGCGCCGAGTCGGGTAAACGAGTTCGCTGCAGCGCTGGAGGCCGAGACCGGGGCCCGCGCCGTGGTTGAGGTGAACCCATGATCGATTCTTTGTGCGGCGACGTCCTGCGCAAGACGGAGGACTCGGTGGTCGTCGACACGGGCGGCGTTGCCTATCGAGCTTCCTGCTCGGCCGTCACGCTCCGAGCCCTCGACGTAGGGCACTCGGCCGTTGTGTTCATCCATTTGCTCGTCCGCGAAGACACGATCGAGCTGTTCGGTTTCGCCGACGAGTCGGAGCGCGACGTCTTCCGCAAGCTCCTCACCGTCAGCCAGGTCGGCCCTCGGGTCGCCCTTCAGATCCTGTCCGTGATCCCGCCGGAGAAGCTTGCCGAAGTCATCGCTGCCCGTGACGCCGACCTCCTGATGTCGGTCAAGGGCGTGGGGCGGAAGACCGCGGAGCGGATCCTCGTCGATCTGCGGGACAAGATCGTGGACTCCGGACGTCGCGCGGGCTCGCTCTTTCTCTCGCCGGCGGAGGAGATTGCCCTGCGAGCGTTGACGTCGCGGTCGCTCGGTTTCTCGGTTCGCGAGGCACGCGACGCGCTATCCCGCCTGCGGGGCGAAGGTCTCGCCGCGGAAGACCTCGTGCGCCGCGCTCTGGAGATCCTTGGCGGAGGGACGTGAGAACGCTCGGCATCGACTACGGGCGCCGGCGGCATGGCCTTGCGCTCTCCGACGAAGACGGGCTGATCGCCAGACCTCTTGAGCCGCTCCGACGATCGAGAAGCGAAGACGAGGACCTCGCCCGGTTGATCTCGCTCGCGTCGGCCCACGGAGTCGTGCGGATCGTGGTCGGCCTGCCGCTGCTTCCCGACGGAACCCACGGGACCATGGCACAGGAAGCGCGTGAATTCGCCGAACGCGTCGGCGCTGCGACAGGCCTTGCCGTCGAGGTTTTCGACGAGCGGGGTTCGTCAGCCGAGGCAGAACGCGCGCTCCTCGAAGGCAATGTATCAAGAAGGAGGCGCAAGAGCCTACGAGACGGCCTCTCGGCCGTACTCATTCTGCAGGGCTACCTCGCCCTTCTGCGTGAGCGCAGTGTCGAGGATCAGACCGAGATCTAGTTCTTCCGCTTCTCCTCGCGAGCCAAGTACTCCACAATAGCTTCGACGACGAGGTAGTTGACCGATCGATCCTTGGCCTCGGCAAGCTTCATGAGGCGTTCGACCGGTCGCTGATCCAGTTTACTCTTCGGCACGTAAATAGAGATCTTATCTAGCAGCTCTTTGGCCACGTCTTGTCCCCCTCAGTATCGGTATGGTTCGGGATCTATTGTAGCAGCATATCGTGGATCGAGCAACGCCGCGTCGTATTCCTACGTCGATCCAGCGTCCGCACCCTAGGGACGCTCCTCCGCTGCATGATCCCGCAGGTAGGCCTCGATGAACAGAGTGAGGTCGCCGTCGAGAACCCCATCGACGTCGGAGGTCTCCACGTCCGTCCGATGATCCTTCACCAGCTGATAGGGGTGAAGAACGTACGACCGAATCTGGCTTCCCCACTCGATCTCCCGCAGCTCGCCGCGAAGCTCGTCGAGCTTCTCGGCGCGCTCGCGCCGAAGGAGTTCCGAGAGCCTCGCGTGGAGCACGCGCATGGCCGTAGCCCTATTCTGAAGCTGACTTCGCTCGTTCTGGCACGAGACCACGACGCCGGTCGGCAGATGCGTGATTCGGACGGCGGAGTCCGTGACGTTGACGTGTTGGCCTCCGGCTCCCGACGAGCGATAGGTGTCCACACGGAGGTCTTTGGGGTCGATCTCGAGCGTCGCCTCGCGGAGGGC
Source organism: Candidatus Bipolaricaulota bacterium (assembly GCA_040752575.1). GTDB lineage: Bacteria > Bipolaricaulota > Bipolaricaulia > UBA7950 > UBA9294 > CAIOGO01. The sequence continues at coordinate 172,813 of JBFMGK010000003.1, read as the reverse complement.
CGGTGCGACGGACACGGCACAGAACGAGGTGTGACGCCGGTGCGCCGCGTCGAACGGCGAGAGCCGGACGAGACGATGGACGCCCGACTCGCACCGTAGGTGGCCGAAGGCGTAGGAGCCTTTGACCTCGAGGGTCGCACTGCGCAAGCCGGCCGTATCGCCTGGACTTGCCTCCAGCAGAGACGCCGAGAACCCCAGTCGCTCGCAGAAGCGGCCGTACATGCGCAGGATCATCTCCGCCCAGTCCTGGGAGTCGGTTCCGCCCGCGCCTGCGTTGATCGACAAGTACGCGTCGGAGCTGTCGTGCTCGCCAGAGAACATCAGTTCGATCCGAAATTGCCGCAGCGAGGTTTCGAGCGAAGTGAGGCGAGAGCCAACGGCCGAGAGCTCGCCGGAGTCTGCCGCCTCAAGCGCCATCCCGTGGAGAAGCTCGAGGTCGTTGAGTTCTGCCAGCGCCCGATCCCATCGAAGGAGGATGGCCTTCTTGTGCTCGGCGGCGCGCGCAACTTCGGTCGCGCGCTCTCGCCGATCCCAGAAGCCCGGCTGCGTCATCTCCTCTTCGTACGTCGCGATGTCGCGCTCGAGGACGGCTCGGTCAAAGGTGCTCACCGATCTTCGCAAGGCTCTGCCGAAGGTCGTCGATCCTTTCTTGAAACATCACACTCCTCGCACCCTCGCGAGTGCCCCGTGTTTATAGATCCCGCGGCGCGGATCCACAAGCTCTCCCTCCGTTGACGTCCTTCATGCGCTTCCTTACGATCGCCGTGTTGCGGCTAGGCGAACGTCGGATCCGGTTGCCCGTCGGCGCGGTGGGATGTCGCTGGACGATCCGGCCTGCCCAGAGGTCGCGTTGTCGCTTGGACGACGCAACCTCCGGGATCTACGATGCGCGAGGAGAAGCTCATGAGCGAAGAGCGGCGAACGGAGGAGTTGAACGTCCAGGGCGAGGATCTGGTCAGAACGGTCAAGGAACTCGTTCACCAGGGAAACATCCGGCGCATCACGATCAAGAACAAGGAGGGTCGCGTCCTCATGGAGGTCCCGCTCACCCTCGGGCTGGTCGGCGCGGTCTTGTTGCCGACGCTCGCCGCGCTGGGCGCTCTCGCCGCTCTGCTGACCGAGTGCAGCATCGTCGTCGAGCGGGTCGACTCATAGGATCTCTCCATGCCGCAGTTCCTCTACGTCATCGAGCCCGCGCGAAGAGGCTTCCTTGCAGCTCCGAACGCAGGCGAGGCAGAGGCCGTCGAACTCCACTTCCAGTACTTGCGCACGCTAACCGAGCGCGGAATCGTTCTTCTCGCGGGCCGCACAGAAGGAGAGACGGACGATACGTTCGGCATCGTGCTCTTTGTTGCCGGTTCGGAACGCGAGGCGCAGTCCACGATGCTGAGGGATCCCGCCGTCGAGGCGGGTGTGTTTCGAGCACGCCTCTACCCCTTCCGCGCAGCATTGGGTTCACTCGCCGTACAGGATCTACGACCGCGAGACTAGGGCGAACTCGTGTCAAGAATGCGCAGCCGCAGCTGGTCGATCGAGCGGCTTCCCCACGCGTCTCGTACGACGAACGTGACCGTCACGTCTTCGCCGCCGGGGCGGTCGATCTGTGGTGCGCGGTAGACCGGTGTCAGGGTGTCGGCACCCTCGAACGTCCCTCGCGAAGCCGACCACGTGAAACACACCGAGACGCACCCCGGGTTGCGCACGACGGCGACGAGGGGGACGGCTCCACCCTCGCGAACCCGGACGTCGACGTGGGAGACGATCTGTCCCTGGGGCCTGTTCTGCGGGGCGGGTTCGGAACCCGCAGGCCAGACGGGGCTCCACGTGGGTCCGCAGGCATTGCACGAGCAGGGCACCGGGACCTCGTTGCAGGTGGGAACCGCGGCACGGGTGATGCACGGCGACGCGCAAGCCACAACGGGTTCCGGGCAACGCGACCGCGGCGCAGGGGCACACGGGTCCGGTTCTACACATCGGCAGACGGGAGCCGGCTGCGGGCAGGCCAACTCGTCCCGAATCGAGATGACGAGATGGTCGCGAGCGGTGCGTCCTTGCGCGTCGACGACGGCCAAGGTGACCGTGACGCAGTCGTCGCATCCACACGCTGACGCTGCGGTGTACGACGTCTCGAGACGCAGCGGATCGCTGAACGAGCCAAGTCCGCCGTCCGCCGTCCAGGCAACGGATACAGGTTCGACCGCACCGGCAACCACGCCAACGAGCCGAATCGATGTCCTCTCCTCGATCACCTGATCCGGCCCAACGTCGACGCGCAGCGCATCGCTAGATGGCGTGGCCGCAGCGACCGTGGACTCGAGAGAACCGCCCGTGGTCTCCACGGGAACGACCGGTGGCGGGGTGAGAAAGAAGAGGGCTCCCAAGAGAGCACCAACAAGGACCAGCGCCAGGACAAGAGACGAGCCGTTCATCGGGACCATCCTCCCGCGCCCAACGACCCCCGACGGAGGGCGCCTCTTCCCGGAGCATCTAGAGGCTACCGCGAACCTCTGGTCGATGTCAACGGCCCGTCGCCGCACCCGACGAGTTGTGTGTTCCGGCCCGATCCTCTAGAGTCCCGCCAAGGAGGACGTCTGCGGCGCGGGACGCGTCGCAGCGGGTCATGACAGGACGTCTGTACATCGTGTCGCTTCCTATCGGCAACCTCGCCGACGTCACGCTTCGTGCGCTGGAAGTCCTTCGAACCGTGGACGCCATTGTCGCCGAGGACACGCGAACGACGCGCCCCCTCCTCAACCACTACGAGATCCACACTCCCTTTTACTCGAGTCTCTACGAGGGAAGCGAGGACAGCCGCATCGACGACATCGTACGCCGCCTGGTCGAGGGTCGGCAGATCGCTCTGGTGAGTGATGCCGGGACGCCCCTGATGAGCGACCCGGGGTACCCGCTCGTGCGCGCAGCCCTACGGGCAGGCATCGAGGTCTCGCCGGTTCCGGGGGCCTGCGCAGCCCTTGCCGCCCTCGTCTCGTCGGGGCTCCCACCGGATCGCTTCGCGTTCGAGGGCTCCCTGCCACGCAAGCGGGGACTTCGGGAGGCGCTCTTCGTGAGCCTTGGCCGCGAGCCGCGCACGACCGTGGCGTATGAATCACCCCATCGGCTGCTCGAGACACTGGACCTGCTCGCTCGCGTGCTGCCGGACCGAGCAGTTGTCGTCGCGCGGGAATTGACGAAATTGCACGAGGAGTTCCTCCGCGGCACGGCGGCCGAAATCCGGCAGTCGTTGTCCGCGCGCGGCGATGTGCGCGGGGAGATCGTCCTGATCATTGCAGGATGCTCCGTCGGGCCGGAGGACCCCGACGAGGGGATGCTCGCTTCTTTCGTCGACATCGCCCGCGAGGAGGGCGTTCCGAAGCGAGTCCAAGAGCGTCTTCTCAGGGCTCTGGGGATCGCGCGGAACCGCGCGTACGACGCGGCGCACCGCGAGCGCTAGGTGTGCTTGTCGGCGACCGAAGTGGCGGCGTAGGCGTGCGGCTTGATCTTCACGCGGAGTCCGTTGCCGATGATCATCCCGACGACCTCGTCGATCATTTCCTTCGTCCGACCGTTCTCTCCGATGTCGACGTGAATCTCAAGGTTGAACTGGAGGAGCGACAACGACGACAGACGTTCAATGAGCTCTTGCGCCAGTTCGAACGACAGCCAAGCTTCGCGCCAGATGCGCTGTCGCAGGGAAGGCATGGTCGGTTCGCGGTGCCGCGTCCAGAAGTAACGCCCTCCCTTTCCAAGCCGATGGAGGACGATCGCACTGACGAAGTCGAGTCGATCCGGCGACGCAGAGGAATCCGTCCCGATGAGGATCTCGAACCGATCCTTCGGGTTCGACCTCATCTGCGAAACGAGTTCGGCGACCACGTCGTCGAACTCCAGATCCCCCAAGTGGGGATTGTGGAACGTGCGCATGCTTCATGCTAGCCGTTTTCCCAAGCCCGTTTCAACCCAGGGGCATGTGGAGCGTGAACTTGGCTCCGCCGCTCCCCGCGTTCTCGGCGCGGATGCGGCCGCCATGCGCCTCGACCCACTGTTTGACGATGGCTAGACCCAGTCCGCTTCCCCCTACCGTGCGGCTCCTCGATGGGTCTCCCCGGTAGAACCGCTCAAAGATATGGGGGAGATCTGCCGGGGCGATGCCGGGTCCGCTGTCGACAACCGACAACTCAAATTCGGCGGCGCTGTGTTGAAGGGTTACCGTGATCTTCCCCTCGGCGGGGGTGTGTCGCAGCGCGTTGCTAAGGAGGTTTGCCAATACTTGACGGAATCTCTTGGGATCGATGAGTGCCGCAGGGGAATCGCCCTCGACGACAACGTCTACGGCAGCCAGCCCCTCAAGAGATGGCGCTGCCGCCTCGACGACCTGTCGAACGAGCTGGGCGACATCGATCATCTCCCGGTTGAGGCGCAGCTCCCCGGCTTCGGCAAGGGCGAGATCGCGTAGATCGTCGATGAGCCGCCCCAGATGGAGGGTCTCCTCGTAGATCGGCGCGATCGTCTCGGGCGCCGGCTCGTAGACACCATCCAGGATGGCCTCCAGAGTCCCTTGAATGATCGTGACCGGCGTGCGGATCTCGTGGGCAATGTCAGCCGTCATGGTCTGCCGAAGCCGTTCGGAACGGCGAAGGTTCTCCACCATCCGTGAGAAGGACTCGCCCAGCCGGCCGAGTTCATCGCGAGAGCGAATGGAGACTTCGGTCGGAAGCTCGCCGCGGGCGACGCTCTCCGTAGCGCGCGTCAGGACGCGGAGAGGCGACAGGATCTGCGCGATCAGGAGAATCGAGAGGGCGAACGCCACCGTCGCCGCGATGCCCCCGCCGATCAGCGCCGACTTCTTCGCCGAGGCCAGGAACGTTGCCTCCTGGGGATCCAGATCGGGAGCCACGCTCACCGGAAAGAGAGTCCCCTTGACCTCGCCGTCGACGACGATCGGAACGGAGCGTTCGAGCTCGCTGGGGGATAGCGTCGTTCCCACGGCATCTCGCTCCGTGGTCAGAAAGATCCGGCCGTCGGCGGTCGCGAGAGAGAAACGGCCCTTGTAGTTCGGCGATACGCCCTCGAAGACCTCCTCGCCGATGCGCACGGTCACGCGATGGTAGAAGATCTGGTCGACGCCGACCCACGACCCGAACTGCCGCCAATACCAGATGCAGAGGGAGCGTACCGACTCGGTGAACTCCGCCTGCTTCTCTCGTCGGTACTCGTCAAATCTCTGGGATACGGAACTCGCTGTGAGGAAGTAGACGACGGCAACTGACAGAACGATCATCCCGAAGAACGCCGCGCCCAGCTTTAGGGAGAGCGGGACTCTTCGCAGCATGCTAGTTCTGGCGAGCGAACCGATACCCCACACCGTGAACGGTCTGGACGTACCGGGGCGCCTTGGGATCGTCCTCCGTCTTGCGGCGCAGGTTCTTCACGTGGGTATCGATCGTGCGCGCGAACGAGTCGTACGTGTACCCCTGAACCTCGCGCAGAAGCTGAAGTCGCGTGAACACTTGACCGGGATGCCGCGCAAGGTAGGTCAAGAGGTCGAACTCAGTCGGCGTCAGGTCGACGGGCGTGCCCTTCACGCGAAGCTCCCGCGTCTTGAGGTCGATCTCAAGGTCCCCTGCGATGATCCGCTCCGACTCCAGGCCCTCGCCCTCGAACCGCCGGAGGACCGCGCGAACGCGAGCAACCAATTCGCGCGGGCTGAACGGCTTGACCACATAGTCGTCCGCTCCCAACTCGAGCCCGACGACGCGATCGGCTTCTCCAGCCTTGGCCGTCAGCATGATGATCGGCACCGCCGACTTCGCTCGGATGGCTCGTGTCACTTCGAGTCCGCTCATTTTCGGAAGCATGAGATCGAGGATGATCAGGTCAGGCCCCTTTTCGTCGAACGACTGGAGGGCTGTGGCTCCATCGTACGCCGTGTACGTCTTGAAGCCCTCGCGATCAAGGTATGCCTTCACCGTCCGGACGATCATCTCTTCGTCATCTACGATGAGGATCCTCTTCATGCCGAGATCCATTATAGCCCTCCCACGCAGCCGGCCGAAAGAACGCCCGGCCGTCCCGAACAACATCAGAGCTTGGCCGCGCGATGTGGAGGCTCTTGGCTCCGCGCGTGAGAATCCTGTGAAGGGAATCGATTGCGCCCGCTCCAGCGCCGTCGTACGATAGACTCTCACGGGTTCGATCCCGGGCTGCCATGAAACGATTGCTCGTCGTCTCCACCGAGAGTCACTCAGGGAAGACCCTTCTCTGCCTGGCGCTGGGCCGCGCGCTCAGATCCCGCGGCCTTTCGGTGGCGTACGTGAAGCCCATCAGCGAAGAGGTGTCCTACGCGACGGGCGAGCCGGTCGATCGAGATGCAGCAGCCGTGCGGTCTTTCCTCGAACTCGAGGACGATCTGCACGACGTCGCCCCAATCCCCCTTGAAGGACCGTCGCTTCGCGAGGCCATCGAGGCAGGAGACCGCGGGTTTCGACAGCGAATCGTCGAGTCATTCGAGAACATCGCGGTCGGCCGAGGCGCAGCGCTCATCGAAGGCCGCAGCGCGCTCGGAACCGGGATCAGCGCCGGGCTTAGCGATCTGGACATCGCCGAGCTTCTGGAATCCGACGTGCTCCTCTTGTCACGATTCGACGGAGAGGCTGCGATCGACAGAATCCTCGTCGCCCTTCGCCTTTTGGAGGGCGGACCTCCCGTTCTCGGGGTGATCTTGAAGGACGTCCCGCTGGATCGGTCGTACGCCCTCGTCGAGGAGGTCCTTACGTCGTTCTTGGCGGATCGGGGCGCCGAGGTGCTGGGGATCATTCCGAGTGATCCCAATCTGCGCTGCGTGCGGACCGATGAGATCGCCCGGCGGTTGGGCGGCCGTGTGCTGACGCGACCAGACCTTTCGCGCGAGGTCAGGCACTTCGTCGTCGGCGCCATGGGGATCGAGGCGTCGTTGCGGAGCTTCCGCAGAACCCCGGAGTTCGCGGCCATCACGGGAGCCGATCGCACCGATCTGCAAACGGCCGCTCTCGAGGTCGACGAGCTTCGCGGTCTCATCCTGACGGGAGCTCAGCGCCCGCCCCGCTCGGTCGTGGACCAGGCCGAGGCACGTGATGTGCCGGTGATCCTCGCCGGACAGAATACGCTAGCCACCGCGGCAGCCTGCTCGAGCATGCTCGACCGCTTCTGGCTGCATCCCGGCCCGTCGCTGGACTACGCGGTCGATCACGTCCAGTCCAACATCGATGTGGAGCGCATTCTCGAGAAGGCGCGAGACCTCTAGCCCTTCTCGAATCGCACGTCGTGCGTGATCTCGGAGACTCCTGCCAGCGTATTGGCGATCGGGCAGTACTTCGACAGCGAGAGATCAATGGCTTTGTCGACGTTCACGCGGGGAACGTCTCCGCCGAGGACGTAGCTCAGATGGATGCGTCGGAGGACCTTCGGATACTCCGGCGCACGCTCGTCGGAGATCTCGATTCGCAAGCTCTTCGGCTCGGTCTTCATCTTGCGGAGGATGGAGACGACGTCCATCCCGGTGCAGCCGCCCAGCGCACAGAGGAGAACCTCAACCGGTCGCGCCGCGCTGTCGCCGCCGCCGTTCGCCTCGCTGGCATCCATCACGACGTCGTGGCCGCTTGCCCCGCGGCCGACGAACTTCATGCCCCCGCCATAGTTCACGGTGATCATCGGACCCCTTTCTATATCGAATTATCCAAATACTTGACAAGAGGACGCTCGCCGCTTACGATGCTACCCGTGAACCGCAAGAAGCAAAGGGGAGGCTTGTCCCAGCGAACCGCACAGGACGAGTGGGCCGAGGTTTTCTCATGCCTCGCGAGCCCCGCTCGGCTTCTGATTGTCGAGCAACTGATGCGGAGGCCCGTGGGATGCGGGGAGCTACAGGAAACTGTGGGGTTGAGCCAGCCGGCGATGTCCTATCATCTCGGGAAGCTCGAACACGCGGGAATCCTGCACAAGACGAAACACGGTACGCGAAACTGCTATCAGGTCGACGCGAGGATCGCGCACCTCATGGCAGCATGCATGAAGGGAGAGGAATCATGGACCACAGCGTGACGATCTACACAACGCCCACCTGTTCTTGGTGCCACGCCGTGAAGGATCATCTGCGATCCCGCGGTGTCGCGTTCTCGGAGGTCGACGTGTCGGCCGACATGCAGAAGGCGCGAGAGATGGTGGAGAAGAGCGGGCAGTACGGAGTTCCCGTGGTCGACGTGGACGGCGAAGTCGTGGTGGGTTTTGACAGAGTCCGCATCGACAGCCTTCTCGGGCTAGGCTAGCCCGAGCGCGGGTCGCTCGTCGCCAGCGGAGCGAACAGAGGAAGAGCGTCTCTCGTCCCGCGATCCCTCCCTTGCCTGGGCGAGACCTCGCGCGGGTCTCTCTGCGTCGACGTCGTGAGGACGACGCGAGAGAAGCCCTCTTCAGAACCGACAGGTTCGAGCCGTTCGACCAACAGGTCGAACGATCGTCGCGAGAAGGGACGCACCTTGAGGTGGGACTGCTCGAGCGCTAGACGGCGAAGATTCCTCTGCAGCCGATCGAATAGCGCGTCGGGCGAAGCGGAGGGCATCACGTGCGCTATGGGCTCGCGCTGAAAGACCCTCGCCAGGTCGATCAGCGTGAGCCGTTCTGCTCGCGTCAGATTCGGTTCGTCGACGCAGACGACGTCCGCCGGGGAGTCGAGGGCTTCGACCAAGGCGGCCGAGAAGACCCTATCGACCGTAGGCTCGCAGTCGGGATCGTAGGAGCAGCGGAACATCGCATGGCGGATGGCAGTTCGAGACACAATCACCCAGCCCGGGCAATCGCGCACAAACGCGGTTTTCCCCGAGCCCGGAAGACCCACCAAGACAACGAGCTGTCCCATAGCCCCCCCTTGGCAGTATGGGCGAACGACGTTCGCAAGGCAAGAACCGCCACGCCTACCGTCCCAGACCTGCCGAGACTGCAGCCGCAGCATCGACAAGACCATCCCCATAGGCGTCATCCCGGCCTCGCGGGCCCAGATCTGACGCCGTCTCAAGGAGGATCTCCACCGCGCGCGCCGGCGACAGATTGGGCACAGCCGACAGCATGAGGGCGAGCACGCCTGTCACATGCGGGGCGGCATAGGATGTTCCCGACAGCGTGACGACGCGCCCTCCCGCGGTGAACGCAGAGATCATGTCTCCCGGAGCGCAGATCGCGACGTCCGCGCCTCGGTTGCTGAAACCAGCGATCTGCCCATTCTGACCCAACGCTGAGACCGCAAGAACCGAGGAGAACCGTCCGGGATACATCACCTCGGCCTGACCTTGGTTGCCGGTGATGCCAACGATCACGACGCCTCGGGCCTGCGCGTCTTGCAGCGCCTTCTCGAAGGAAGCCGGCGGGCGGCCGTTTGCGTAGATGCTCAGGTTGATGAGATCGGCGCCGTTGTCGACGGCATAGCCGATGGCGCGTTCGAAGGTCTTCCAGTCTGCCGACCGAAACGCGTTCGACGAGTCGAGAAAGCGGACGTCCATCAGACGTACTCCGGGGGCGACCCCGACGACGGGATACCGTCCGGGGCGAGCGGCAAGGATCGACGCGACCACCGTGCCGTGACCATGAAGAGGGGTTCCCTGAAGGGACGATGCATCGCCGTCGCGGAAGTCCCACCCATGGACGTCGTCGACGTAGCCGTTCCGATCGTCGTCGACGCCATTCGCGGGGACTTCGTCCTCGTTGAGCCACATCGCCTCGGCGAGCTGCGGGATCGATCGGTCAATCCCGGAGTCGATCACCGCGACGACAACATTCGAGGAACCGTGGCTGATCGCCCAGACTTCCTGCGCATGGACGCGGGTGAGTCCCCAGTTCACGGGCTCCTGAACCAGCGTGAGGTCTGCCGCAGCTTCCGGGCGAGGCCCGAGAGGCAAGCGGACGGGAGCGATTCGCAGGCGCAACGATGCCGAAACGAGGCCGTTCGGGCCCAAGTCCAGGGCGACATCGACGACGTAGATGCCCGCAAGCTGGAACTCCCAGCGGCTCGCCGCCTCGACGTGCACACGCCCTCCCGCCGGGACCGGCAGCGACTCCACAGCGAACTGCTCGATGTCGCCCGCCTCCAGCTCGCTCAGCGTTGCCACGCCACGTGCCGCAGGAAGCGGTGCGCTCCCCTCATGCTCGAGGTCGAACGCGATCGTGAGCGGGGTCAGGTCTGTGACCGTAAGACCGGTGATCGCCGCCGCACGACTCAGGCCCCCGAGCAACCCAACGCTGGAGACGGCCAGGGCAATCGCCAACCAGCCTCTCCAGGGCCGAACGGTCATTCAGAGCGCGCTTCCTTACGCAAGAGGCGGGCGACGAGATCCTCGGCGACCGGCCCCGCGCCGGCCTCCCAGCCCATCGGAGAAGCGGTCCATGCGACGGAATACTCCGTCGATGCCGCGACGTCCGAGGAGTACGCGAGAAGCCGCGCGGCCGCCACGGCGGCGCCGGCAGGCGGCGTCTCGGGGAGCAGGGCGACGAAACGGTCGTCAGAGAGAGCGAACAGCGAGTCGACTTTGCGCAGCGACTTGACCAGGTAGGCGGCCGTCGCGATGCGCACTTTCCGGCGCTCGGCCTCGGAGAGACGCTCGACCCCCTCGAGATCGATGACAAGCAGCGACGTCGGATGGCCGTACCGGGATCCCTTGGATAGCTCGACCGGAAGCTGCGACCGGAAGTGCTCTGCATTGTAGGCGCCGGTGACCTCGTCGAGGAGAACGAGCCGACGCAGCTCGCCTTCGTGCGCATGCATCACCTTGGCCATCAGGTGGAAGTTGTCCACGAGTTGGCCGACCTCATCCCGGAGGGGCGTCCCGGGAAGGCGCGCGGTCTGCGGAGCGAGATCAACGTCGTACGTTCGCCCGGCCACGGCATTCGCCGCATCGGCGAGGCGTCGAACCGGACGCGTCACCGCCCAGGTCAAGATCAGATAGAGGAGGCCGCCCAGGAGCGCGAAGCCCCCCACCGCGGCTGCGGCAAACTGCCAGGAGAGACGGCGCACAAGGGTCGATTGCTCGTCCAACGACATGTCGACAACGACAGCCCCCACGCGTTGGCCGTTGGACTCGATCGGATGCACCGCCTGCAACACGGGCGTCGCGCCTATGCGGGTCCGGCTCACTTCTCCCTCGCGGAGGGACTCGAGGCGCTCGGTCTGCAGGTTGCTGGCCGGAATCCCCACCTGTGTCGGATCTGTGCTCGCCACCGTGACGAATCCACGCGCGCTGGCGCCGATCACAGCAATCCCGACGATCGAGTCGTACTGCTCGAGCAGCCGTTGGATGTCCTCGTTCAGCTTCTCCGAGTAGTAGAGCACGTAGTCTTTGTCCTGGATGGACTTCGAGACAACGGCGGCGACGCTGCGCGCGCGCGCCTCGTAGATCGACTCGACGGACGAGATCAGTGCAAGGTAAGCAAACGCGAACAGCGCCGCGACAACGAGAAGGCCCAAACCCAACGTCGGTACGACGAGTTTGCCCCGCAGCGAGATTCCGTACCTGACCCGCGACCGCAGATGGGCGACCGGCCCCACGGCATGCGGCTCGCCCGGGCACTTTGCGGCAGTCCTTCTCCCGTCGCCCCGATGCTCGGTCGTCATGACTCGCCTCCTCTGGCGAGGTCGCCGACGAGCCCCGCCTTGATGAGAAAATCCATCGCGACATCCAGCGGCTCCCGCCGCAGGAGACGCACGCGACCCGCAAGTTGCCGCAGGGTATCGTCGTGAAGAACCGGCAGCAGGCGATCGAACGTCGCGCGGAGTCCCACCGGATCCGCGGCCGACGGACCCACACACAGTCCTATCGCAGGCAGTGCCCCCTGTTCCATGGGTACTTCTGCGTAGCCCACCAGGGTTAGGGTCTCCTCGATGCGATCGAGGAGCGCGGCGTCGACATCGCCGAACTTCAAGAGGGACTCCGCTTCGTCACTTGTCGAGACATCGCGCACGGAGCTGACGACGATGCCTTCCGCCAGAAGAGCCGCGGCCGCGGAAGCCACGGGGGCCCCGTGGGGAGCGGCAAGAATGACGGAACCCGCAGCGCCTACGGGCGCCGCGACCACGAGCGACCACGCACGGCGTACCGAGATCGGCCAGAACGCGTTACAGGCAGTTCCGCTGCCGACGAGCCAAGCTGCGTCCGCGTCTCCCCGCTGCACGGCTCTCGCCGCCTCTCCGTCGGGAAGGCCGATGAGATCCACGACCCGGACTCCCCTCTCGGCGAGGGCAATCTGAAGAAGGCGCCCAAGAAGAGTCTCGGTAGTCGAGGATCCCGCGGCGATCGCCATCGTCTCGCCCGAGTCTGTGGGGAGGATCACGTGTCCGGCGACACGAAGCTCGCCGGGCAAGCTCTGGTTCTCGGTCGCCAACAACGCGATCGGCGTCCGATTCTCGACTTCCAGAGCCCGCACTCTCAGGAACAGGTTGCCGACCACGAGGGGAGACGAAGAGGATGCCTCGCGCTCGACGCGGAAACCCTGGTCCACGAGCGGCGAGTCTATCTCACCTTCATCGTCCCATACGATGCCCGCGCCGCACGCCTCGATGTGATGGTTCTCCACGTGGACCCCTTGTCCGATGCGGTGCAGGGCCACGGCAACGTCGCAACCCGCGACGCTGTTGTCGAACAGCATCTCCCGCTCCGAGCCGGCGAGAAGGATTCCGACGTGGCTATCGAGAACGCGGTTGGACGCAACCGTGTTTCCGAGAGACCCGTTCCAGAAGGCATACCCCTCCGACGCGGCATCGCGAACCTCGTTCCGGCGGACGACGATCGAGTGCGAAGCGACCAACGCCAATCCACTGGGAGCCGAGACGACCTGGTTGTCCAAGACGAGCGCCTTCTCGACGCCTTCCAGAAGCAGCCCGACAGCACCTGCCTGCGCCGCCGTGTTTCTGAGAACCCAAGGCCCGACGGCACGATCGAGCCAGATGCAGAGCCTTCCGCCGCGCACGTCATTGCGAGCGACGACGTCGCCGGCTGAGGAGCGAACGAGCACGCCGGAAGCGACGCAATCCGCAAACGTGTTGTCGCAAATCGTGTGGTCCTCAGCACCCGACGCCTCGACGCCGACATCGCAACCCTGGAACGAGGATCGCGCGACGCGGACGCGCGGGGAGTCGACCATGGACACGCCGACGCCGCTTACGTCACGGAAGGAGCAGTCCTCGACCGTTGCCATCTCAACGTCTCGAAACAGCATGCCTGTCCTGACGCCCGCCACAGAGACCGAGCGGGCGTCCGCTCTTTCGCTCGCGACAATCTCCACCCCCACATCGCCTTCGAGGATTCGGGACCTCTCGATCCGCACATCCGTCGAACGCTCGATGGACAGGCCGACGCGGCACTCGACGACGTTCGCGTTTTCGATGGAGATCTCCGACGCGTCGACCACGTGGACGCCAGCCTCGTCAAGGTCTGACAGGAAGAGGTCCCTCAGCTCGTGGCGAGCCGATGTCACGGCGAGGCCGAGGCGACCGCCGACAACTCGAACGCCGACAACGCGGTTGTCGTGGCCTCCCGTGAGATCGATTCCCTGGACGCACCTCTGCACGTCGACGTCTCGTACCACGCAGTTCGAGCCGGTAACGGTGACTCCCACAGAGGCGGTGCGCACCGACACGCCGTCGACGGAGGTGCCATGAGCCAACAGGAGGATCCCCGGGCCTCCGGCACCCTCGACGAGTGCCCGTCCGTTGTGTGAAATCAGACGAACCCCTTCGACGTCAAGGGTCAACGGGCCCGAGAACGGCCCGTGCGCGGCGTCCAGCGCGATGGTGCCTCCGGTCTCGACGCGTTCCAGGGCTGCAGCCACGGTTTCGGCGTCTCGCGGGACCAGAATCGTGCCCATCGGTAGACGATCTCGCGTGAGCGCCCACGACGCGAGGAACGCCGCCCCCACGAGGACGGAGGACAAGGCAGCGGCCCAGATCCGCTTGGCTAGAGGAAACCCGCTCTTCATGGCTCCCACTCTATCGCAGGACTCCCGGGCCCGTCCAGACGCACCGCACGGCGGCCTAGTCGGGGAGAATCGTGGCGATCAGCCGCGTGCGCTGTAGGACCTCGCGGGCAGAGGGTCCGCCGATCGTCCACCGGATGTCGAGGTCGACGTCGTAGACTCCGTGGGCTCCGCGCGCGACGATCACCGGATCTCCGGAAAGGAAGACGTACGTCCCGCCGGTCTGGCGGGCTTCAACGTACGCCGCCGAGGAGATGCCTTCGCCCTCGAGCCGGATCTGCACCTTCCATGGAACGTTGCTCGCCACGAGCAGGCGAAGCGCACGCGGCGTTTCGTCTTGCCCGCTCCCGAGCGGCGACTCCTGGGGAAGAGCGAGCTCAATCGTCGATCCCGCCGACGCGGATCCGACAACGGACAACGATTGGTACGGGAGAACGCGCCATCGGACCTTGACGTCGACCGAGGTCTCGACCGCGAGAACGGACGCTCCCAACGCGCCCAGCGCGAGAAAGACCAGCAGGCGACGCAGCAGGGATCTTCCCGTGTCTTGTGAGCGCATGGTCGGCCGCCTCCCTCGTGACTCGATGTTTCCTCCTCCCGGTCCTGTTGAGACGTGGGCTAGGGGACGCGTACGGCAATCTGGCCGGCAATCAGGGTCTCTCCACCATCGTCGAAGACGGCGCGGATGATGTAGATCCCGCTTTCGGCCAGACCCCACGGTGCCGAAGTGGAGAGCCGGACGGTTCGCCCTGGAAGAACGTCCGTTGCAGGCAGTACCACCGTTCGAACGGCTCGCGCCGGTCCCTCCACTGTGACGATGGCCTCGCGAAATCGAACCCGCGTCTCGCCTGCGTTCTCGAGCTCGACCGACGCGGAGAAAGGCTCGACGGACACGACCTCCATGTCGGTCACCGCTGTGGACCGCGTCGCCGGGGACACCGTGAAGAAGAGGCGGACGAGCGCCTCGCGAGAGACGACAAGGCCTGCGGCCGGCGCGGCCGGCATCGCGGCACGCACAAGCAGGCCGCTCCAGTACGTCCCGCGAACCCCGGGAGGCACCTCGAGGGAGATCGTAACCTCGGCCTCCTCGAACGGGGCCAGAGCGAGTTGGCCGGAGGGGACAGCGATCCACATCCCGCAAGACCGGTCGACGTCGCCGACCGGGAACAGCTTGGTGGTTCCATCGGGCGCTTCGTCCCAATCCACGATGACGATCTCAAGGAGCGCGCTGCGCGGCTCATCGTTGAGCACGACGAAGGTGAGCGTGCGTTGCTCACAGGGAGTCGCCGCGAGATCGAACTCGGACACCGAGACCGTGAGCCCCGCGACGTAAGGGGCCGGCCCGATCAGCGTCACGAGGCCCAGAGAAACGAGCAGCGGCCAGGAAGAGCGCCGGTCTCTGCCGATGAAGTGTCGCCGGGGTCGGTTGGGCACGCTCCTGTGTAGCGCGTTGAACGGTCTGCGACAAGGTGCCCGGGGATCCGATGTTGACGACGCTCGTAAGGGCCGACTCCCGGACCTGGCCACGACGCCTCGATCTACGGGAGCCTTGCCGGTAGGCGCCGGCACGTCGTCGATCGCGCGGAACACCACGCCCGCAGCGCAGGGGGACTCCACCCTCGCAGATCCACGCGGGGCGTGGGACGCGCGGGACGAGTCGGCAGCCGCAGATGTCCCCGCTGACGGCGGCGGGCATGTGTATAATCGGCAATTGGCATGAAGACGTGGCTAGGGGTTGTGAGGAGGGTCAGCAGTGTTGAATAGACTCCGCGGTATCTGGGGTGCACTCCTGATGGTGGGTCTGGTTTCGGGCGCGGCGACGGCACAGCTTCTGTCCGGACCCAGTTCGCTCGAACTGTGCGATGTGGGGACCTTCGTGATGTCGTTCACGAACTCCAGCCCGACTCAGACCGCCTGCCAGATTGTCTTCCGGAACACACCACCCAGCGCCGAGTACGAGTTCGTCCCGGGATCGGGCGCCATCACACTGCACACGGGCGAGACGCGTGCCGCCGATCCGGTGCTCAATGCCTGGGATCTCGACTCGATCGTCGGAGGAAGCTATGAGCTCCCGCCCGGCGAGACCGCCACGCTCGAATTCGAGCTTGCCACGACATGCCTTGCGGTCTCCGGAACGGACCTTGCGGAGGTTGACTACATCGAGTGCGCCCAGCCGGGCGTCTCTCTTCACGTGACAGACTCTCACGCCGTGGAGATCCTTCCCGGAGCCGTCGCGGTGATCAAGACGCCGGCGTCTCCGTCCGCCGGCGTGGGGGATCTGGTCACATGGACGCTGGAGGTCCGCAGCACGGGTCTCGGGAGCATTCGAAACGTCTTGGTCACGGACACTCTAGGCGCGGGGCTTGAGTACGTCTCGTCGTCGCCATCGGGGTCCGAGGCGGGGGGCATCGTCACATGGGACTCCGGCTCTGTTCCCGGGCTGGCCGACATCGATCCCGACGACTCCGTATTCATCACGCTCGTCGCCCGCGTTGTGGCGTGCACGGGTCTCGGGAACGAGCTCGACGCGAAGTTCGGCTGCGACGACGGCGAACTCTGCGCCGATACGGCAACGAACTTCGGCGAGTGCGGGTGTGGCACGGCGACGTCTTCCGTGTCGTTTGTCCAGCGACTCCCGTTTCTCGAGTTCGCCGCGCCGTCGATCGTGATCCCCTACTGCGCGACCACGACAACGGTCACCATCCCCGTCATCAACACGGGCGACGGCACGGCGCACGACGGCGTGCTCTGCGCAACAGGCCTGGACGCGATGATCATCTCGAACGTTCAGGGGGGCGCGACGTACAGCGGCGGATGCTTCAACCTGCCTGACATCGCCGGCGGATCGGCGTTCGATCTGATCTTCGACGTCACGTTCAACGGAGACTGGTGCGCGACAACGCCCAGCGGCACGCCCCTTTATACGCTGGAGTACACGAACGATTGCGGCGTCTTGCACCGCGCACAGCCGCAGTTCGGCTCCGTCAGTGCATCGGCGGCTCCTCGCCTAACACTCTCCAAGTCAGGACCCGCTGTCGTGGGATACGGCCAAGACGTGACCTACGAGATCACGGCCAGCTACACCGGGCCGACGGGATGCGGCTCCGGCTCCACCGGCCTCGTGACGGTTACGGACACCCTTCCCGACGGCTTCCCCGTCATCGCGACGGGCGGGGGAACGTGGACCCCGGGGCCGGGAGGAACGGGCGGTACCGTGGTCTGGACGTTCGACCCTTCGGTGACGTCGGTCGTCTCGTGGCAACTCATCGTGAGTGTCCCTCTCGACTGCGACTACTGCTACACCGAGCAGACCAACGAAGTCACAGCGACGGCGCTGAGTTGCTGCGGGTGCGTGCTGACGGCCTCCGCGACGTCCACGACGGCCGTGACGTGCGATCGCCTCTACACGTCGGACTACACGATCTCGTCGTCAACGCTGGAGCGTTGCGGGGATTCGGTGACCCTCACCGACGCCCACCCCTTCGCGGACGATCCAGCTCTGGACACGATCACGTTCAGCGATTTCTCCTACGCCTTCCTGAAAGAGAACGGCCTTGCGGTCGTCCCCGGCAGCGCGTCGGCGAGCATCGACGGAATCGCGACGCCGGTCAGCGTGACCGACGGACCGACGTCGGTGGAGTTCCGCGTCATGGACACCCGTTCGGTGCGCGGACACACGCTGACGTTCACCTACGACCTGCAAGCCACATCGACCAGCACGCCGACGTGCGGCGCAAGCTCGTCGTTCTACGTGTGGATGAGCCACGAGATCCCCTCGGTCGGGCCGTGCACGCTGTTCTACGACACGGTGCAACTCACCCTGCAGCCGCCGGCGATGAGCGTCTCGGTCTCGGGGGTTCCGACGATCCAAGAGGACTGCGCGACGTACCCCGTGACGATCAGCTTCGCACGAACATCATCCGTTGCCGTCCCCTACGACGCCCGATTGGTCCTCACGGGGACCGCGGGCGTGCTCGCGGACTTCGCCGGCGCCACGGGGTCGGGGGTGGCGCCGAGCGAGCCACCGATCGTCGGCGCCAACACCGTCGAGTGGCGATTCGCCGACGGCTTTTCCACGCCGGGCTCAAGCGCCAGCCTGACGGTCCCCGTGACCACGAAGTGCGGCGGTCCGCTCGCCGCGCTATCTGCCGTGGGGACGTACGACGATCTCTGCACCGACGACGATGGCTACGACGATACGTGCTCCGTGTCGGGCTCCGACGCGGCATCGCTGCGGCTCTCGGGCGACGTCTACATCACGATGACGCCCGAGGCCGTGTACACAACCCAGCGGTCGGTGACGTGGAGAATCGAGCTCTACAACAGCTCCAACGGCACGGCCTACAACGTCTACGTCGATGACCTCCTCGGAAGCGGGCTTGCTTACGCGTCGTCGTCCGCGTCCGGCTACTCGGGCGCCCTGACCACGCAGCCGAACCAAGATCACTCCGGCGGGGCGATCAACGGCGCATCGTTCCTGTTCGAACGGATTGAGCCGGGCGAGCGTCCCGTCATCCAGTTCACGGCCGACCTCGTGTCCTGCTCAAACTTGACGCATGCAGCGACCGTCGGTTGGGGGTGCGGGGGCGCGTCGTGCCAGCCGGAGAGATCTGACAGCTCCTACGTGCTGGTCGCCCCGGCGAGCGTCGTCGCCACGTCGCTCGCGCCCACGCCGCTCGACGCGTGCGCCGTCGACAAGGCCACGATCACCCTGCGCAGTTCGGGGATCGCGACCGCGTACGATCTGGTCGCAACCGCCACCCTGCCGACCGGTCTGTCGTATCTCGGCAATGCCGAATACAGGGTCAGCGGCGGTCCGTGGAATCCGGCGGCCGCGCCAAACGGGGCACCCGGCCCCACGCTGACGTGGGATGGGGCTCAAGTTCCTGCGCTGGCAGCCGTCGCAGCGGGGACGACGGTCGAGATCCGGTTCGACGTCGCCGCCGACTGCGGGTTCAACGGGGGAACGCTCCAGGCCCGTTCGAGCTATGAGAACCCATGTGGCCAGGTCTTCCTTTCGGGCATCGGATCCTTCACGATCGCCACGAGGAAGCCCTCTCTTTCGTTGACCGTGACGCAGACCTCGCCGGCTCCCGGGCAACCGATCGCGTGCGACGGCACTGTCACGTGGCAGATTCGCGTGAGCAACGGCGGACCGGCCGTCGCCTCCGTCGTGTGGGTCGAAGCGACACTGGGTGCCGGAGTCACGTACGCGTCGTCGACGGGCGGTGTCGACGGCGGTCACGGCTCGGGACAAGACGTCACCTGGGAGATCGCCGACCTGGGGGTCGGAGAGACGGAGACGCTCACCGTCACCGCAGCCTCCGCGAGCTGCGGCCCGCTGTCCAACTCGGTGCGCGCCTATTGGGCCTGCGGAGGTGATGGGAGCAGCGCTTCGGCCCCGTCGTGTCTCTCGTCGTCGTACGCCTCGGGGTCGGCCACGGCGACGCGCACGATATCGCTCTCCTCGGCGGGGACGCTGTCGCCCACGTCCATCGGCGCGTGCGCAGACGAGGCCACGCTGACGTTGACGCTGACGAACAACAGCACCTCGGCGCCGGCGTATTCGCCCGACGTGAAGATCACGCTCCCCGCGGGGCTGGCCTATCTCGCCGGTTCGACGGAGATCGACTGCGGGAGCGGCTTTGCGCCGGCGGCGAACCCGGTCCAGGCTGGCCAAGTGCTGACGTGGTACAGCACGTCCGCCTCGGGGCCGGGGAACGACCTTTGCTCGACGATTCCCCCTGGCGGCGAGGTCGCCGTGCGCTTCGGCGTGAGTGCCGCCTGCTATCGGACGACGGCGTCGGCGACGATCGACACGTACGCGTACGACTGCTGCAGCGAAACTCAGGTTCATACGACGTCGACGGTCACCCTCACGGCGGCTCCTCCCACGCTCTCGGTCACGAAGACGCCGTCCACCACGGTCCTGGACTGCGCGAATCCCGGCAGCACCGTCACGTGGACGATCACGGTGACCAACACGGGAGCTTCCATCGCGGAGTTCGTCAGGATCATCGACACCCTCGGCGCAGATCTGGTGCGCGTCTCCGGCGGCACACAGATCGGGGCGAATCCCCAGCAGTGGGGCTGGGAGATCGGCCCGTTAGCGCCCGGCGGCTCGCAGTCGGTCCAACTGGGGGTCCGACTCGCGCCCCCGCCGGACAACTGCACCGCATCGCGTCGCACGGGTACGGCTGTGACGACGTGGGGATGTACGCTTGCCGCTCTTGACGGCGATCCGAACACCACCGCGGAGTACCTCTGTACGTCAAGCGGAGGTTCGGTCACGAGGACGGCCACGGTCACGGTACCCGACCTCTCGATCTCCGCCTCGGACATCAGCCCGCAGTTCACGTGCGAGAGCGACGGGATTTCCGACGGGCGCCTCCTCCTCACGGTTCGCAACGCGGGGACAGCCGCTATATCGAGCGATTTCACGATCAGCTTCTCCGAGTCGACGACCGGATGGACGGGAAGCGGAACGTTCACGAGCTTGGGGGGCACGCTGCCTCTCGCCGCTGGAGGAAGTCAAGTCCTGACCCTATCTGGATGGCCCATCGCATGCTCGTCCTGCAGCTACACGTTTGCCGCTACCCTCGACACGGGCGGGCTTGTTTGTGAGTGCCGTGAGAACAACAACATCGCGTCCCTTGTCTACACGCCGACGATTCCCGATGTCGTCGTGCACGCGAGCACGCTGGCTCCGTCCTGCGCGGGAGACGGGCAACTGCGCATCCAAGGGAGTGTCACTCTGCGCAACCAGGGCTGCGGCGCAAGCTCCCTCACGACGAACATCCCGATGCGGTTCACGGTGTTCGCGGGAGCAAGCTGTGGCGGAACCGTGCTCGATCAGTGGACTCAGACGTTCACGGGCGTCAGCCTCGCCGCCGGAGGTGGAACGCAGGCCTTCGCCGTCGACCGAACCACGACGGCCAACGCTTGCTCGCCGTGCGAGATCTCCGTCCAGATCGAGGCGGATGACTCGAATACGCTCTGCGAGTGCAGCGGGACGAACAACACGTTCTGCGCGACGGCTCTGCCCGTCGCCTTCCCCGATCTCATCGCGAGCGGGATCGACTTTGCAGGTCTAGGCTGCACAGGCGACACGATTTCGGGACTCGCCGCCGTCACGGTGACCAACACAGGCTGCGGATCCGCGGGGGCGTTCGACGTCGGCCTCGCGACAAGCGGCTGCCTCGCGTTCGCGAGCCAGCGCGTGACGAGCCTTGCAGCCGGAGCGAGCGTCGTCGTGCAGTTCCCGGTCGCCGGAGCGTGGAGCGGCTGCGCAACGTGTGATTGCACGTTCACGGCCACGGTGGACACCGGGAACGAGGTCTGCGAGTGCACGGGCACGAACAACACCGGAACGGCAGTCTACACGTCGCCGCTTCCCGACCTCGTGATCACGACATTCACTGCGAGCGCGCCGAACCCGTGTTTGCCGGGATCCGCCCAGGTCACCGTGCGGAACTCCGGCTGCGGCATCGCGCCGTCGGGCGTCGTCGTGGGGATCACGGGCGCCGCAACGGGACAGGCGTCAACCACGGTCGCCCTTGCAGCGGGAGAGAGCGAAACCATCACGGTTCCCTTCGCCGCCCCTGTCGGATGTGGCTCGGGCTACGCCGTGACGGCGACGGCCGATCCGGCGAATGCCGTCTGTGAATGCACGGGCGCGAACAACACCGCCTCGACGACCTTCTCGGTGAGCGCCCCGGATCTCGCGGTGTCGAACGTTGGCGCCGTCTGCAATCTCGACGATACGTTCACCGTGACGGCAAGCATCCGAAACACCGGCGGGCAGACGGCAACCGGCGTTTCGATCCGCGTGTACGCGGATGGGACACGCGTCCATGAGGAGACGCAGTCCATCGACGCAGGCGCAACCTACTCCTTGAGCTACACGACGCCGCCCCTGCTCTGCGCGACGCCGCACGCGATCCGGGTGGTGGCAGATGAGGCGGGCGTAATCTGCGAGTGTTCCGAGGCAGACAACGAAGCCTCGATCGCCGCAGCCCTGTGCACATGTCCGGCACTCACGACCGCGAAGTCGATCACCAACGTCTGGCGAAGCGGAGCGAGCATCTGGCCGACCTCCACCGTCGAGTCGGGGGATGTGGTCGAGTACATGGCGACGATCACCAACAACGGAGCGGCCATCGCCTTCCACGTGGACCTCGCCGACACTCTGCCCGACGGCCTTGTCTACCACACGGCGGCGCCCGGACATAACGGCGAGTACACGTTGTCGGCCGGCGGCAGCGGGACGTTCCCCGTTCCTGCGGGCGGCTCCACCTTCACGACCTCCCTTCACGCCACGCTCGCCGTCGGCGCGTCGCTGACCCTCCGCTACTGCGCGATCGCGCAGAGCACGCTCGAACAAGGCGACATCTTGACGAATATCGTCACGGGAGATGGACAGGAAGGGAGCGGCAGGGATATTCCGGCCGGCAGCGCGAGCGTCACGATCGAAGCCGATCGTCCGGCACTCAAGGTCAACAAGACCATCGCGGACGTCTTGAGAGGCGGCAGCAGTGTCGGAACGTCCGGCCCCGTCGAGCCCGGCGACCTCATCGTCTATCGCTTCGTGGTCCGGAACGTGGGAGAGGGAACAGCCTACGCCGTCAGCATTTCCGACACCCTCCCGACAGGTCTCCTGACGGAGACTGCGGCACCGGGGTCGGCGGGAACGTACACGGTGAGTGCCCCGGCCAGTTCCGGCTCCCTCGGCCTGACAAGCGGCCTAACGTCGTTCACGGCGGCGGTCGGCGCCGCGCTCGCCGGAGGGGGAACGCTGACGGCGGACTACACCGCGCGCGTCACGAGCGCGGCGGTTCAGGGGATCGCGCTGGTCAACGTGGCGCAGGCGAACGGAGTCGACAATCTGGGAGCGGCCACTGCCGCCTCGAATGCGGCGGCGGGCGACCTGAGCGACGACGACGCCGAAGATCCGGACGCTGATGATACGGGGATCGCCTCCATTGACGTCGCGGAACCCGCTCTGTCGGTGGACAAGCGGGTCGTCGACGTGCGACGCGGCGGATCCTCGATCGGGGTCGTCGACCCCCTCTTGTACGGCGACCTCATCATCTACCGCATCGTGGTTCGCAACGTCGGAGAGGGGACGGCCTACGCTGTGGAGCTGGAGGACGACCTGCCCACGGGAATTGTCGTGGATACGTCCGGGCCGCAAGGTTCGGGGACCTACTCCGTGAGCGCGCCGGTCGCCGGCGGAAGCCTCGGCCTGGCGGACGGCGCGGGAGGGTTCTCGACCTCCCTTGACGCGACGGTCGCCGGCGGAGAAACGCTGACGGTGGAGTTCGCCGCCCGCGTCACGCTCTCGGCACCTCCCGGCGTGAGCCTGACCAACGTGGCGACGGCCACCGGAGAGGACGGATTCGGGACTGCTATCCCTATCTCGAACGCCGCGCTCGGCGACACCAACGATGACGACGCTGAGGACTCTGACCCCGATGACACGGGAATTGCAACGATTCGCGTCGGCGCTCCCGCGCTGGTCACCGAAAAGCGGATCGATCGCGTGCTCCGCGGCGCACGTCCCGTGTCGTCGGAAAACGTCGAGCCGGGCGATGTCGTCGCGTACACGCTCGTCGTCCGCAACGTGGGCAGCGGTCCAGCGCTCAATGTCTCGGTCGTGGACACCCTTCCCGAAGAGCTGGACTACCGCGGCCCGACCAACGCCGCGTGGCCGAGGGGTTCCTCGACGGTCGCGCCGGCGGGCGCGCCCGGACCCACGCTGACCTGGTCTCTTGGGGCAGCGCTCGAGCCAGGAGAAGCTCTGACGTTGTCGTACGAGGCCAAGGTGTCGAACCGCGTTCGCCAGGGCCTGCGCTATGAGAACACCATGCTCGCCGCGGGCGAGGATGCAGCCGGGGCCGCCATTCCAGCCGACGCGCGGGACACCGTTCCGGAGGACGACGACCTCGATGACGCGAGCTCGGCCAGTCTCCAAGCTGTACAGCCAGCTCTGGTAACCGAGAAGCGCGTTCTCGACGTCGTGCGCGGCGGAACCCGGCTCGGCGCGACCGCCGCCGTGCGAGAGGGAGACCTGGTCACGTTCGAGCTTGTCGTGCAGAACGTCGGACTGGGCACAGCCTATGACGTCGACGTCCGGGATGCTCTTCCGCCTCCGTTCACGTACGTCTCCGGGACGACCGACGCGCGATGGCCGCTCGGCAC
Source organism: Candidatus Bipolaricaulota bacterium (assembly GCA_040752575.1). Classification (GTDB taxonomy): domain Bacteria; phylum Bipolaricaulota; class Bipolaricaulia; order UBA7950; family UBA9294; genus CAIOGO01. The sequence goes on along the minus strand of JBFMGK010000003.1, from coordinate 148,627 downwards.
GGGAACGGCCACCGCCGACCCGCTGGGTGGGCCGAGCAGCCTCTGGTGGCCGCTCGACGCGCGCCTTGCGCCGGACAACGTTCTTACTCTGCGCTTCCAGGCACGCGTCAACGGCCCGACGCGGGCCGGGACCGCGTACGAGAACCGCATGTCGGCGGACGGCTTCGACGGAGACCACAACGCGATTCCGGCCAACGCGTCAGCGAGCGTTCGCGCAGATACGGACCTGGACGATCAAGATGACGCCGTCCTATTCGGCGCTGCCGACGTTCCCGCGCTGGTGACCCATAAGTCCGTCAGCGCCGTGCTGCGAGACGGCCGGAACGTCGCAGACGATCGCGTGGAGCTCGGTGATACCGTCCGCTTCGCGCTCGTCGTACGAAACGTCGGCACCGCGACCGCCTTTTCGGTCGACGTGAGCGATCGCTTGCCGCCGGAGATGTCGTACGTGCGGGGCTCGGCGCGTGTGACGACCCCCGACCGCATCTTCTCCGCCGAGCCGAGCGACGCGGGGGACAGCTTGCTCTTCGACCTCGACGCAACGCTGGCCATCGGGCAGGCTCTGACCGTTCACCTGGATGCGGTCGTCGATCAACCTGTCGTCGATGGCCGACGCTACGTCAATCGTCTGCAGGCTACCGGTCGCGACGCGGACGGTGCTGTCATCGCCCCCGATCAGCGGAGTCTCGTTCCCGACGACGTCGACGCGGATGACGCCGACACTGCGGCGGTTATCGCCCGATCTTGGCTCGCCGACGGCGCCGGCGGAGTCGTCGAGGTGCCCGTCTTGCGGAAGACGGCCGAGACGTTGGGAAGCGGCGGATGCCTGGGGATCGAAGCTGTAGCGGGGGCGGTGTGGTTCCAGACCGACATCGCGCTGTTCGCCGCGTCGGAGTTCGCGTCGTTCGCCGCCGAGAGCGGGACGAACGACCGCTTCCCCGACACGCTACTCCCGACGTGGACGAGGACCGTTGCCCATGACCTAGGACAGGCGGCCACGGACAACGTTCTTCAGGTAGCTGTTCTATCGAGTATCGGAGTTCCGCTGGAACGCGCGCCGCGCATCGCGGCACGCGCCGAGGCGGCCGGGATTTCGCTCGAAGCGGCTCTGGCGGAGCGACTGGCTGAACTGGCGGCTGCCGCCGGGCTCTCCACGTTCGACAGCCCTCCCGCGGGACGATGGATCGCCCTGGAGTACGCGGGCGGAGAGCCGGTCTTTGAGGCCTCGCGCGATTCGACGTGGGGAGCTAGCGGGCAGTGGACCGAGATCGATCGCCGCATCGTCGCAAGCAATCTCGGGATGGGCCTGTTGAGCGGTGCCCAAGCGGCAGCCGCGCGAGTGACCTCGCAAGATGCCGCCGATCGTTACACAGGCTGGGTGCTTGCTGAAGGCCTCGCGAACAAGCTCCAGGTCCTCGAAGGGGCTCTGCTTGCGTCAACCGACGGCGCGACGACTCACGTGGCGCACGAGGCTCGCGAGAGGGAGGCCACAGGCGAGCTGGAGATCCTCGACGATGCCAGCGTCCTGTTCGATCAGGTCGCGCTCATCTGGGGAGCCGCCCGAACGCTCGCCTGGGTACGCGGGGCCAACGACTGGCCGGCCGGAGAACGCGAGCTGGCTTCCTCGCTCGAAGCGGGGGCGGCTTCCGTGCTGGATCGCGCCGCCCGGGCCATTGCCGTCTATCATGCGGCTCCGGACGGCGAGTTCTACGGCCGCTCGCCAAGCGACGCTGAACCCCAACGCCTTCTCGCATCGACCATCGATGTCGCCCTGCTCCTGATCGCCACGGACGAGGCCGCGGACCTCGCGGGCGTTCACGGCGATGTGGCTTCCCGACTGCGCGACGCTGCCGAGATATGCCTCGCGAAACGCCAACGGTCCGACGGAACGTTTGTCGAGCCGTCGACCACGGCCGGGGTATTCACCGCGTTGGCGTCGCAGTTCGCCGGGATCTACGGATCCCTCGTCGCAGGCAACGTCGAGGCCGCATGGAAAGCCTACGACGCCCTCGAGCGCGATGCGTGGGACGGAAGCTTGGGGTTTGGGCTGTATCGCCTGGACCGTGGCACGTTCTGCACAACCGCCCTCGACATGGGTCTTGCGGTCGGCGCGCTTCGCCGTCTCGCGCAGGGCGGCGATGCGCAGGATGCCGCCCAGGTTCTCGGCCGGCTGGCAGCGTACGTCCGCAGCGTGGTCGACGACGGAGCGCTGCAACTGGACAACGCGCTCACGGAGAGCGGGGCGCGCATCGTTCAAGGAGACGGCTTCGGAACCCTATTCGGAGTCTCTGCGAACGCGGGCGCGGACTTCGCGCCGGTCCTTCAGCGATGGTTGTGTCTCGTCGAGACGGGATCCGAGTCGGCATGCGGCGGCCTCCGCGTACTCGACGACAGCCCCTGGTATCAGACGGACATCGGGATGTTCGGAGCGTATGCGCTTCAGGCCTCGGGGATCGGGCGCGAGGACGACGCCGACGCCCATCTCGTCGCGGTGATCCTCCACTCCGGCCTCGGCCTGGGGTCTGACGCCATCGAGGGCTTCACGTCGCTCGACGGCCGGATCGCTGCGTCGTTGCCCACCGCAGAAGTCCGTCCGACCTTGATACCGTTCTTCGCCGGAGATCCCGTGATCGGGAGGGAACCTGTCACGGGACTCGCCTGGAATCCGGCGACGTTCGATACGAGGATCGTCCCCTCAGCTCTGGGAATGACCCTCCTACGAGAGGCGCAGGAGACCTCTCAGATCCTCGCCAGCGTCGAACGCTCGTCCGAGGACGAAGCCCTCGTGCGTGCCCTCGTCGCAGGCATCGCCGCTCAAGTGAGCGCCCTGGAGGATCTGCAAGTCCCTGGGCCGGACGGGGTTTCGTATTTGCCGCATGTCTCGTCGGCGCGCACGACGGGCGGGAGGACGACGTATGAAGCCGTCGACCGTACGAGTCAGCTGTTCGACCACGCTTCGGTTCTCCTTGGCCTGTGCGAGGTTGCGCGCCTGACAGCGGACCCCGAAGCTCAGGCCCTTCTCGCCGAGATTCCCGTGGACCCGCTCGCCTTCCCGGGCCGGATCGCATCGCTTGCCCAGATGGCCCTCTCAACCCTCGAGACCGCACACCGTCGAGGGACGGAGCGCGTTCTCGCGGACTCGGCGACGCCCAGCAACGCGTCATGGCTCCCCGGCGATCGCGTCTCAGCGCTGGGTCTCGGCCTGGTTGCCGAGGCCCTCGAGGGCACGCTCGACGTGTTCTCCGGCGCGCGATCCACAGAGATCGCTCGCCAGCTCCTCGAAGAGGGCGCGTCCTTCGTCCTCTCGCACCTCTGGACGGGCCAAGGCGTGTACCGTGAGCGCTGGGACGCCGTTCCGGTCGAGGGTGCGGTCTGTGAGCCGCCGACCTTGGGCGGGCAGCTTGGGGCGCTGCGGTCGTTGCTCGCCGCCCATTCCGTCGGATTCGCGGACTTGTCGGCGGAGATTCGTGCTGCAGTTCTCGCCTTCGACGATCGGTTCTGGAACCATGAGGCGGAGGCCTTCGCCGGGGCGCCCGACCTGTTGTCCTGGTGCGCCACGCCGCTTGAGCTGGGCCTCGCGCTGACGGCGCTCCCTTCGGCGGCGGGGTTCGCGGAACCGGTCGACGCGGATCGGATTCGCGCGCACATTCGTCGCCATGTCGGGCGAACGCTCGACGCGCTGGATCTGCAGCTTCCCGCGCGCGTCGAGGATCAAGAGGGTTCGACCCTCCTCAAGGCACCCGTTCTCGACCGCCGGGCGTGCGTGGAACCCGCTTCGCCGTATCGGGGCGTCGCGTGGACTCGGCCCGGCGACATCGTGCGCTACGTGATGGAGGCAGAGAACCCGACGGCTGAAGCGTTCTATAGCGTCCTCGTGACGGACGTCCTGCCGCCGGGCGTGCATCTGCTCTCGGCGGAGCCCGCTCCCGTGTCCGTCGACGGGCAGACGCTCGTCTGGACCTACGACTCCCTCGAGGCCGGCGAGATCAAACGCTGGACTCTGGAAGTACGCATCGATGAGGATCGGCCTCTGGGCGAGACGCTGACCAACTGCGTGACCCTGTCGGCCATCGACGCTCGTGGCGAGCCGATTCCTCCCCGCCAAGCATGCGCCGACGTGTCTCTGAGCACGGCCGACGACGCCTGGGGCGGTGCGCTCCGCGATGCCGCCGTCGACTACCGAACCCACGAGGCCATGCGCCTTTCGGTCGCGCTCGACGACCTCGTCACCCTGGACGGGCTCGGCGAAGCGTCGGCCGAGGCGACCGCCGCGTCGTTGGCGAACTTGGGCGTCCTGCTCGGCGAGTCGGGTCTTGGTGTTCCGCTGAGTCAGTTTGCGCAGACGACGTTCTTCGACGCCCCGTCGCTCGCCAGAGAGGCGGGGTTGCCTGCACCGCCGGAGTTTGGAGCTCCGATCGTTCTGCCGAGTTCGGGGGGCGTTCCGATCGTCGAGCGTGGCGTCGGTTTCGTCGACAGGGCGGAGGACGTGAGCCCCGCGGCCCTAGGCTGGACGCTGGCCCGCGAGGCGGGTTTCCTTGCGACGCCGCGAGGCGACGGCCTGGCGGCCTATCTCCAGAGCTACGTCTCGGCGGCCGTCGATTGGCAGGTCGAGTGGCTGCGACAGACGCTGACAACCTCGGCAGATGGAACGGCTTCGCTCGTCCACGGAACGCGCATCGTAGCGACCGAGCAAGGAGTTGACTTCACAACGAGTGACCCGCGCGTTCTTGCGGCAGACCAGGCATCGATCCTGTTCGGGCTGGCTCGGATCACAACGGCAGCAGGTGCATCGGACGCGGCGCGCCGCAACGCGGGAGAGATGGCCGGCGGCTTCGTGACGGCCGTCTGCCGCCACGTGTTGGACGACGGCACGGTGTCGGCGACCCTCGAGTCGGATCTGCTCGCCGGTCTGACCGACGTCGTCCTTGTCGCTCGCGGCCTCGCCGAGGCCGTGCTGACGCCCACGGAAAGGTCCGCGGAAGCCGCGGCGGCCCTCGCCGCCATTGCTCGAAACGTTCTGAACCTGGAACCCGCCGGCATTGCGGAAGCCGCGGCGCGGGTCGAGATCCTGCTCATCGCCGCCCGCGCTCTCGGGGACGTCGAGCTGCGGAGTGCCGGTCTTGCCGCATGGGAGGCCTTCGCGGCGACGGCACGCGCTGCGGATGGGCGGCTCGTCTTCTCGGACTTTGCCCGTCTCGGCTGGCGCTATACGCCGGCAGAGGCTGCTCTGGCTTTCGAACTACTTGGCGAGATCCTCGCCTCCGGTCATGGCGAAGGTGTCGCGCAACTCGCCGCAGAGCTTCTGCGGGTGGACATCTTGGGCGAACGGGTCTATCTGCGTCCCGTCCTCGGGTACTGGCGCGACCATGTCGGTCTGGCGTGCCTCACGGAGGCCCCGGCTTTCGTCCGCCATGCAGCCCCCTAGGGTGGTGGAGGTACTCCCTCTTGCCGCGGCGAGGTGACGTGGGGCGCGCTCAGGAACGCGGCCGATCATGGCTCGCTTTCTGCGGGAGGTTCGTCGTCGAGGATCTCCGTGCCCCGGCGACGGGGCACGATCCGGGCCACGTTCTTGACCCACGTGCTGCCGGCGGAGACAACGCCGTACTCGGCGTTGCTGACGCGTCCGGACTCGGGGAGCACGACGATCCTCGGTCCATCTTCCCACTCGGGGACGCTCACGCCGTCGCACGAGGTTGCGAGGATCATCGGATAGGCATCGTCCTCGACGCGTTCGCGCGAGATCGTTGCCGCGTATCCATCCTGCGCCTCGACGAGGAGTTCGTCGTACGGCAAGCCCGCGACAAGCTCGCGCACGAAGGGTCCGCGATAGACCCCGGCATCGCGCCAGTTTCCGAACTGGTTTTGGACCTCGCCCTGCCGCGTCAGGCCGGGCAGCCGCCCGAGAGCAGCCAGCGTGAAGCGCCGGCTCTCGCCGTTCGCGTCGACGCGCACGACCTCCTTTCCCGGCGGCCCCAGGGCGATGCGAACGGCAAGCGGAACGACCATCGCCAGCGCCATGGCAACGAGACCCAGCAACCAACTTGGACGGATGTCACTCTTCATCCCCACCCCCTGGTTTCGATCGCGAGCGCCGCAGCCAACGCGAGGGCCGCGACGAACAGCGTCAGAATCGTCCACGGGCTGCGGTGCATCGGGCGGGCGGTGGTTCGATCCGGGTAGAGGCCGAACCCCCTCGTCTTCATGGAAATGGTGATGGCATCCACGCGGTAGAGCCCGGACACGAGCACGGGAAGGAACGTGTATCGTGCGGACTGGAGAAGCCGACGTGGACTGCGAACCGAGGCCGCGAGCCCTCTGATCTTCTGCGCTTCGCGCACGGACCGAAGCTCGTCTTCGAAGAACGGCACGAAACGAAGGGACAGCACGAGAAGCGCGCCAAAGCGATACGGAATGCCCAGACGAACGAGCGCCTGCGATAGCCGGTCAGGGTCCGTCGTGCGCACGAACAGCGCGCTGGCCGAGAGGATCGTCAGGAATCGCACAGCCATCCGTCCGCCCGCGATCATCCCCGCGTCCGTGATGCGAACCGGCCACGTAACGAGGGCCGTTCCACCGCGAGTCGACAGAGCCTGGGCAAGAAACAGCACGAAGGCGAAGACAAGGAGGCGGCGAAGTCGCGGCAGAAGAGAAAGGGGGCGTTCGCCGGATGCAACCGCAAGGGCCGCCATCGCCGTCAGAACGACTCCGGCCGCCGCGAGGCTCGGGGCGGCCAGCGTGGCCCCGACAAGACAAAGGAGCAGAAAGACGTTGGCCAGAGGAGATGTGCCGTGCAGGCCCACGTCGCTCAACGCCACGCCTCCGGAGTGAACGGCGTGTCGCCCCGTTCACGCAACGATGCAAAGACCTCGTCGCGACGTCCGAGGAGGGCCGTGCGGCGGTCGAGAAACAGCACTCGGTCAGCCAGTGCGTCGACGAGGGGAATGTCGTGCGTCACGAGGACGACGGCTCCCCCCTCGGCCACGACGCGCCGAAGGCACGAGATGACCCACAGCACGTTTTGTCGGTCTTGTCCGATGAACGGCTCATCCAACAGCAGGATGTTGGGGTGTTGCGCCATCGCCGTCGCGACGGTGAGCCGGCGTTGTTCGCCCAAACTCAGCGAAAGAGGCGCCGCGCCGGCGACGTGGTCGAGCCGTGCCTCGCGCAGACGGGACTCCCCGTTCTCGGGGGACAACGCGGGGGCAAAGCAGATCTCACGCCGCACCGTACGCTCGAAGATCTGGTGGTGCGGATGCTGGAAGACAAAGCCCACGCGAACCGTGCGAGGGCGCTCCACGCGCCCCTCGAGCGGCTGCGCGAGGCCGGCAAGAAGACGCAGAAGCGACGTCTTTCCGCCACCGTTGGGGCCGATCACGGCAAGCACTTCGCCGCCGCGCAGGTCGAGGCTCAGGTCCTCGATCAACGGCCCGCCGTCGCGATAGCGGAAGGTGACATGGCGCGCGGAGGCGAGAGTCAAGCTCGCCTTCGTCTCCGACGCCGCGGGAGGCCAGTCTCCCCTCAATCCAAGGGGGGAGAGATCCCATGGCGCGTATGCCGAGAGGCGTCGGACGATTCTGCCACGTTCCAACAAGACCAGGCGTGGGGCCAGCGAACGCAGGGCTTCGACCCGATGCTCGACAAGAATCAGGGTCTGCGCTTCGCGGTGCGTGGTTCGCGCGAGCAGGGCGAAGAGCTGCTGAACGCCGCGCGGGTCGAGATTCGCAGTCGGCTCGTCGAGAAGGAGGATGCCGGGGCGCATTGCGAGGACCGAGGCGACGGCCAATCGTTGCTTCTCTCCGCCGGAGAGCGTCGTCGTCTTTCGGTCTCGGAGAGACTCGATCCCTAGGTCGCTAAGGGCGTCCGCAACCCGCGTCCGGATCTCCTCCTCCGCAAGCCGCAAGTTCTCCGGACCGAAGGCCACCTCTTGCCAGACGCTGAGAGTGCAGATCTGCGCATCGGCGTCCTGCTGCACAAAGCCGATCGACGACGCCAGCATCTCGGCCCCCTCGTGGCCGATCCGCCTGTCCCCCAGCCGAGCCTCCCCGGTGACCTGAGCCGGGACAAGCCCGGGAATCACGCCGCAGAGGACGCGGCAAAGCGTCGTCTTCCCGCAACCCGAAGGACCCGAGATCGCGACGACCTCTCCCCGCTCGATGACCTCGGAGATTCCGTCCAGAGCCGGTTCCTGCCGATCGCCGTAGCGCACGACGAGGTCGCGCACTTCGAGATCGAAGTCGCTACTCCACGACAAGTCGAACCACCTGCCGAACCCAATACGCGCCATCGTACCCTGGGGCGACAAGCCGCAGGGCTTCGCCGTCGAACGTGAGGAGGAGGTTCGGATCGTCAAGAACGTCGGCCAGGACAAACTCAGCCTCGTACCCGTCGAAGGCAACGACGCGTAGGCGCGTCGCCTCATCCCGAGGTGAAGCACGCGCGAGGATCGCTTGGAGGGGGATCCCCGTGTAGTTGGCTGGCGGGACGTAAGTTGCGCTTCCGCGCAGCTCGGCATTCACCGTCCGCTCCGTCCAGGCATCTTCGCTGTAGAAGAACGGATCCGTGACCTCAACGGCGCCCTGCACCTCCGCCGTCCCCGGCGAGGAGAACGGGTCGAACACCAACACGTAGAATCCGACGGCCCCGGCGAGGAAGGCGCCGACCAGCAGCAGCACGGCCCCGCGACGCCATGGGCTCAGGCTGCGCGGCTCGCTCGGCTTCGCCGCCACAACTCGCGACCGAACCAACAGGGTCTCGAGATCCCAAGCCAGATACCCCCCAAACACGGCGCCCGAGACGAGGGCCAGACCGACCATCGTACCCAGGAAACCCAGCGCTACGCCGGAGAAGTAGATCGCCTGGAACACGACAACGTTCGATGCGCTGGCCAGCGCACCCGCGAGCATTGTGGTTGGAAGCGAACGGCGGCGGGTCACGGACAGCCCGACGTCGACGAACAGCCCTTCGATCGCGGAGATGAAAACGATGACCGCGCCATGCGTTCCGCCGGTGAACAGCTCCACGGCCCCTTTGGTCAAACCGGTCAGGGTTCCGGATCCGAAACGCCCTACGAGCGCTCGGGCAAGCAGCGGCCAGATCACGTGGAACCCCGCGATGATCTGCCCGGCGCCGAACGGGACGCCGAACATGCGGTTCACAAGATTCCCGAGATAGCCGATGTAGGTCGATAGGACCCCGCCGGCCGCGGAGAGGAGCGCAATGAGAACCAGATCGCGGATCTCCAAGCGGCCGCGCCCCTCTCCACGCACAGCGTTCACGCTGCCCTACTCGAGGGTGAGGAGGATCGTCGTCAGGAACTTCACCGACTTGAGGCTCTTCCCTTCAGGAAGCACGACCGAATCGTCGAAGACGAAGCGCATGGCTCCATCGCTCGACGCATCCAGGAAGGCGCCGTTCTTCTTGAACGCGACGAGGAACCGATCATCGCCCGCGACAACGGCCGAGGAGACCGTCTGCGCGTAGCCGTCCTCGGCTTGGAGCGTGATCGTGTAGCCGGCGCCGGCTCTTGTCGCATCGAAGTCCTCATCGTTGTAGTGGATGCCTTCGTCGTCGGCGGGTGCCGTGCCCCCGTCGACATAGGCCAAGAGCCGCCACAGAGGAAGCCCAGAGTAGGTCGCCGTCTCGCCCTTCGACGTCACCGTCACCGTCGCGGTGTGGCACGGGCAGCCGATTCCCGCCTCGAGTTCGCCGCGGCTGAAGGTGCGCGTCGTCTCTCCAACGAGCGTCAGCGCGTACGAAGTGTACTCGCCGAGCACCTCGATCCGCTTCACCATGCGTGCGGAGAGCGAGCTTGTGAAGTGGGGATTGGCGTCGCCGATCTGGACGATTCGCAGATAGCCGGGATCCAGGGGCATGTACCAACCGTTGACCTGGTAGGCGACGACCCACGTGCCCTCCGTCGAATCCATGAGCTGGCTCGCCGGGTAGTTCATGGAGTAGCCGTCCGCCGCGTAGACGCGAACGGTCGCGTCAGCCGGCGCATCGCCGATCAGCGCGGAGAAGGGAATCCCCGTGTAGGTTGCACTGTAGTCGACGCCCGCCGAGTTCGTGAAGGTGCCGGGCGCGGTCAACGATTCCAGCATCTCCAGGTCGGCCATCGTATACGCGAACGTCTCGCCGCCACGCACGACGGTCAGGACGGTGCCCTCCGCCGGCCCCGCCGCCACCGCGGCTTCCTCGGAGGCCGTCGGTCGATCGCCGCCGTCGTAGTTCACGATGAGGTAGGCGACGCCTTTCACCAACAGGCCGGTCGTCGACGGAGCCTGCCCGAAGTAGTGCGCGTACTCCTCCCCCAACGCGGCCAACATGTCGTCGTTGGAGAACTGCCCGTCGGGCGGAAGAAACGCAAGGATCGGCGCGTCGTCACCGTCGGAGCCCACCTCGATGCCAAGGATGGCCGTTCCCGCAGGCGTCTCGCCGTAGATCGCCGCGTACGGGAGCTTCTTTTCGTAACCATCTCCCGCGATGACCGAGAGGACGTCACCTTCGGACATCCCTCCGACGTTCGCCAGCAGCGCCGTCAGGGGAATACCCGTGTACGACCGCGCGGACTTCCAGTTCTCGTCTCCGGGGGTCATCACCGGCCCTTGATACGCGACGGTCCCTCCGACCGACGCCTCCGTCAGCGGAAGGTCCACCTCGACCGAACGGTCTCCATGGGCCACGGTGACGACCCACGATGTCGCCCCCGTCGCCGCAACCCCAAGCGCCAGGATGACCCCTGCCATCACGACGAACGTACGCATGTCCTTCCTCCTATGAAATTGCCGGCTGCGTCCGAATCGCCGCCGCCGGGATCCAGACGAACGCTGGCTCCCCAACCGTCAGCCCTCGTTCGTCGAACGACGTTACGGACTCCAAGGAGTTGATCGATGCGCCTCGAACCTCAAGGACGGTGTTGACCAACTGCCCAAGACGCCTCGCCTTTCTGACGCTCCCCTGCATTACGTTCTCCGCGGTAGCGAGCGCGTCTCGGGGATCGTCCCGAAACAGACAGGCCATCTGGGGAGGCAACTCGACGTCGAGAATCACCGCGCGGGAAAACGAGAAGACAACGAGAGACTCGCCGCCGAGGCGGATGACACATCGCGCCCCGTTTCGTGAAGTCACCTGGACCCGGAAGCGGTTCTTCTTCGCCAGCGGGGAAGCTCCGGGCTCGTAGGCCGCTACGTCGGCCAGGGCTTCGCCTACATGGAGGCGTTCGTTCCACAGAAGATCGTCGACAATCTCCCGGGCCGTCCCCGCCGAGACGACGAGATCCGCGAGTTCAAGGTCCAGCGCTCTCGCCAACTTGCGCAGCGCCGTGAGATCGGGAGCCGGTCGAGTTCCCGTTTCCATCCTCGAGAGGCGGCTGTAGTCGATTCCCGTGGCCCCTGCGAGCTGACGCAGGCTGACCCCTTTGCGCAGCCGGTTCTCGCGCAGAATGTCGCCGAACGTTCTCTTTTCCATCGCGTAGGGAAGCCTAAGTCATGTGTTGACATTTGTCAACGCCAGCGCACGTCGGACGGAGAGAGAACGGCATCCGCGGTAAACTGGCGCCATGCCCAGGGAGATTCCCGACGCCTTGCGCCGCCGGCTCACCGAAGGCCCCATCTCGCCTTCGCTCTTGCGCCTGGCGTGGCCGATCATGCTGTCGAACCTTCTGCAAACCCTGTACAATTTCACCGATCGTTTCTGGCTTGCCCGCTTCAGCGCCGTGGGGATCGCAGCACTCGCTCTGTCATGGCCCCTCGTGTTTCTTGTCCTCTCGGTTGGCGGGGGGATGACGATCGCCGGAACCGCCCTGGTAGCGCAGTACACGGGGGCTGGCCGTCACGAAGACGCCAACCTCTTTGCAGGTCAGACGATGGCGTTCACCGCCTTTCTGTCCGTGATCCTCGCTGCGGCGGGGTTCTTCGCGGCGCGCCCCCTCTTGGCCTTGATGGGCGCCGAGCCGGCTCTCACGGACGCTGCTTCGATCTATCTGCGGATCCTCTACGCCGGGCTGCCTGCGATGTTCGGCACGTTCGTCGTGACGGCTCTTCTCAACGGCGTCGGAGACACGGTGACTCCACTGTGGCTCATGGCAGGATCGGTCGCGCTCAATGCAGCCCTAGACCCTCTTCTGATCTTCGGCCCGGGGCCGTTCCCTCGCTGGGGGGTGGCCGGCGCGGCCTTGGCCACGGTCATCGCGCGCACGAGCATGTGTATCGTCGGTTACGCGCTTCTCTTCTCGGGTCGCGTCGGCGTCCACATCCATCGTACCGACCTCCGGCTCCGGTGGCCGCTCGTGCGTCGCATCGTATCGATCGGAGGCCTCGCGTCCATCGGCCAGTCGGGAACGGCTCTAGGCTTTGCGATCATGAACGGAGCGCTGGCGCGCATCGGCACCGTCGTGTTGAGTGCGTTCGGCATCGGGAACGCGTTCATCTCGTTTGCGTTGATGCCCGCCATGGGACTCGGTCAGGCCACCGCAACGATGGTCGGACAGAACCTCGGAGCGGGGAAGCCCCAACGGGCTCGTCGATCGGCATGGGCGGGAATGGCATGGTCTTCGGCAATCCTTGTGGTTGCCGCTGGGTTCGTCCTCGCGCTGCGCACATCGCTCATGCGCGTCTTCGTGTCCGACCTCGAAGTGATCGCCGTGGGGCAGGACATGCTCCTCCTCGTGGCCTTCGCGTTTCCGTTCATGGGTGTGATCCAGGTCATCATGGGCGTGTACCAAGGGGCAGGCCGCACGGGACATTCGATGTTCTTCGATTTGTTCCGGCTTTGGGCGTTGCGAGTCCCCCTGGTCTACGTCCTGGAGTTCGCGCTGCACATGGGACCGTTCGCGGTCTGGTGGGCCATGCTCGCATCAAACTTCGGCACGGCGGCCATCGCACTCGCGTTCTTCCTGTCGGGAAACTGGACCCGACGGGTGATCCGCGAGGTCGAGCCCGCCACATCGACGGACATCTCCTGAGGATGCAGCTTGCATTCGCACCTCGCGTTTCCTACCCTCTCCGGCCGAGCGGCAGGGAGGAACCATGACGACCATCTCGATCTCCGAAGCGCGTGACCACGCCGGCGAAGACGTGACGCTCCGGGGCTGGATGTACAACAAGCGGTCGAGCGGGAAGATCGTGTTTCTCCAGCTGCGCGATGGAACGGGAACTCTGCAGGCCGTTCTCTCGGAGAGCGACGACTCGGCGCTGTTTGCGAAGGTCAGCCGCCTCGCTCGTGAGACGTCCTTGCTCATCTCGGGACGCCTGCGCGAGGAACGTCGCGCCCCCAGCGGTTGCGAGATGCAGCTTCGGTCCGTGGAGGTCGTCCACGAGCCAACGGCCGACTTCCCGATCGAACTCAAGGAGCAGACGCCAGGTTTCCTCCTCGACCATCGGCACCTCTGGATCCGTACGGGAAGACAGGTTCCCATCCTGCGCGTCCGCGACGCCGCCTTCCGGGCGTTCCGCGAGTTCTTTCACCAGCGGGACTTTGTGGCCACGGAGGCGCCCATCCTAACCGGGGCCTCTGTCGAGGGAACGACCACGCTCTTCGAGCTCGACTACTTCGGCGAGCCGGCGTATCTCAGTCAGAGCGGCCAGCTGTACCTTGAAGCGACAGCGATGGCCCTCGGAAAGGTGTACTGGATCGGCCCCGCGTTTCGCGCCGAGAAGTCCAAGACGCGCAAGCATGTGACGGAGTTCTGGATTGCCGAAGCAGAGATGGCCTTCGCCGATCATGAAGCCAACCTAGCCCTGCAGGAAGACCTCGTGCGTTTCCTCGTCGAGACGGTTGTCGCCGAGCGGGCGGAGGACCTCGCGGCGCTCGACCGAGACGTGGAAGCGCTCCTTGCGTCGGTGCGTCAGCCGTTTGCGCGGATCGACTACGGAGATGCGATCCAGTTGCTGGCCGACCGAGGACATGCCGTGACCTTCGGCGACGACTTTGGGGCTCCCGAAGAGGAGACTCTGGGCGGCCACTTTGGGCGCCCCGTGTTCGTGGAGCGATTCCCCGTCGGAATGAAGCCGTTCTACATGAAGCGAGATCCCGCAGACCCATCACGCGTCCTCGCTGCCGATCTCATCGCTCCGGACGGATACGGCGAGATCATCGGGGGCAGTCAGCGCGTTGACCGCGAGGACGAGTTGATTGCGCAGCTCGAGGAGAATCGCCTCCCGCGCGCCGCGTACGAATGGTATATCGATCTGCGCCGCTTCGGGTCGGTTCCCCACGCTGGATTCGGCATGGGACTTGAACGGGTCATCACATGGATCTGCGGCGTCGGGCACATCCGCGAGGTCATTCCGTTTCCGCGGCAGATTCACCGCCTCTATCCCTAGGTACGGGCGATGAAAGCCTCACCAGCACGTCCACGGCAGTCAGGTTCTCGGCATCAGCGAACAGAGGATTGACGTCGATCTCCTCGATGTCGCGAACGTCGAGCGCCAGTTGGCCGAGAGCGACGAGTGCCCGGGTAAGGGCGCCAAGATCGACGGCCGGCTGGCCGCGGAACGCCCCCAGCAGCCGCGCCGCGCGGATCGAGCTCACCATGGAGATCGCATCGCGTTGGGTGAGCGGCGCCACGGCGAACGCAACGTCGTGGAAGGCCTCAACGTAGGTTCCCCCGATGCCGAACATGACGACCGGTCCGAAGGCTCCGTCGCGCTTCACGCCAAGGATGAGTTCTCGCCCCCGCTGCATCTCCTGCACGAGCACACGGGCGTCGGGCAGCGCCGCCGCAACCGGAGAGCGAAGAAGACGTTCCACGGCTCGCTTTACGTCTCCCGGATCCTTCAGATCGAGCGCGACCGCGTTCTCCTCGACTCGGTGCAGGAGTTGAGGCGAGTCCAGCTTCGCCGCCAGGGGAAACCGCATCCCGGCGACCGCCGCACGTAGGTCCTCGGCGGCCCCCACGTACCGACTCGCGCAGACACCGATCCCATACGCCGACAACAGGGTGGCTCCTTCGGAGAACGTCAGCCCGATGCGGGTTTCCCGCCGAGCATCGCGGATGACGCGCTGCGCGGTTGCCACGGAGTAGGAGACCGGTACGTCTTCGGTCTGTCGCTTCTGAACGAGCGAGGCGCGAGCGAGGACAGACAGCGCTTCGACGGCCGTCTCGGGCATCGCAAAGACCGGGAGCCGAGCGGCGTGGAATCGTTCTGTGATCTCGGTAGATTGCTCGCTCAGAGTGCTCACGACAACAGGCTTGTCAGGCCACCGAGAAGCCGCTGAGATCACCGCGTCGGCCACCGCCACGGGCGGATCGGGCAGAACGAGGGGTGGGCGGAAGATGACGACCGCCGCGTCCGCTTCGCGCAGCCCGATGTCGATCGCCGCTTCGTACGCCCGGGCTCCCGCCGTCGCCAGCAGGTCCACCGGGTTTCCAGTTCCTGCCTCGGGAACAAGGACGCTGCGCAACGCGTCTTGCACGTCCTCGGAGAGCCGCGGGACGTCGAGGCCGGCACGTTCGCAGGCGTCCGCGGCAAGGATGCCTGCACCGCCGGCGTTCGTGAGGACGAGCGTCCGGCGCCCCTTCGGGAGCACGCGCCGCTCCAATGCACGAAGTGCCGTCAGGGTCTCCTGAACAGTCGTCACACGCAGCGCGCCCGACTGGCGAAGAAAGGCGTCGACGATCGCATCTGAACTCGCCAACGATCCTGTGTGCGACGCAACGGCTGCCGCGCCCGCTTCGGTGCGCCCGGCCTTGAGGACGACCACGGGTTTGCGGGGAGCCATGTCTTCGACGAGGCGGCGGAACGCCGCCGGGTTGGCAAAGCTCTCCAAGTACAGGAACACGGCACCGCACGATGGGTCGTCAGCGAGTTCGGCAAGGAAGTCGTCTTCGGTGAGACCGGCGCGGTTTCCAAGGTTGACGAAGAGCGAAACGCCCAGACCGGCCTCGGCGAAACACTCGAGGAGCGTCTCGCCCAGCGACCCGCTCTGCGAGATGAATGCGATGTTGCCTCCCTCGGGGAACCAGCGGGAGAACGAAGCGTTGAGCTGCACTTCCCCCGTGCGGCGCAGGATCCCCATGCAATTAGGCCCGATGACGCGCAGGCGGTGACGGGCGATGAGGTGCCGAAGAGCGTCTTCAAGCTCGGCGCCCTCGCGGCCGCTCTCCTTGAACCCTGCCGTCACGATGATCAGGTTTCTGATTCCCCTGCCTCCGCACGCGTCTACGATGCGGAGGACGGCGTCGCGCGGGACGGCAAGGATGGCAAGGTCCACGAAGTCAGGCAGCCTGTCGACTGACGGCATGCAGGGTACTCCGGCGACCTCGTCGTACTTCGGGTTCACCGCGTAGAGAGGTCCGCTGTGGCCGCAGCGCACCAGGTTACGCAGGATCTCCCCGCCGACAGATCCTGAAGCGGGGCCCGCGCCCACAACGGCAACGCCGTAGGGGGCCAACAGAGACGAGAGTTCACCGCCCATATCGCCTCATGCCTCGCGCGATGAGCCATGCCAGTCCGACGCCGATCAGAAGGTCTCCCACGCTAAAGGCCGTGGCGAAGGGCCACCCGCTCGGCAGGGCGAATCGATCGCCCAGCCAGTTGAGGCGCGTTGCAGCCCCCATCTCAACAAGGTTTCCGTACGTTCCCGTATCCGCCAGGACGCGCGCCGTCGTGGCGAGGCCCGCGCGTTCGAGCGCGTGCGGCGACGAGGGCATGTGTCCTTGGTTGGCAAGGACGGCCAACCCATTCAGCCCGGCGCCAAGTCCAACGACGAGCAGCGGGAATTGCCGGCGATTCACAATCAACCAGGCCACCGCCAAGGCATACGAGAGACCGTGAAGCGGAGTTGTCGCATACGGGAACAAGGGCTGGGGTGCGAACAGCGGGAAGATCAGAAACTGGATTCCCAGAGCCACAAGGACGAGCCAGGACGCGCGAAGCGGTAGGAGGGCCAGTCCGCGAAGGCGGCCGCCGGCAAGGTACCCGAAAGTGATGCCCACTGCGATGGCATAGAGAAAGATCATGCTCCGGAATCCGCGGGAGCCGCGGCGATCGTCTCGGGCGTCTGCGCACGCGAGATCACGGCGAGCAAAGCGTCCGCGACGCGGGGATCGATGTCGACGCCGCGCATCTCGGCAACGATGCGCATCGCGTCCTCGCGCGAGAACGCTCGGCGATAGGGGCGATCGGTCGACAGGGCGTTGTAGATGTCCGCAGCGGCTATCACGCGGGACAGAAGGGGAATCGCCTCACCCCGCAGTCCATCGGGATAGCCGCTCCCGTCCCACCGCTCATGTTCGTGGCGGACTGCGTCGGCGACATTCGAGTAGATCTCGAGACCCTCAACAAGCTGCGCGCTGATCACGGGATGCGTCTTCATCACGCCCCATTCGGCGTCGTTGAGAGGACCGGGCTTGAGAAGGATGGCATCCGGGATGGCCACCTTGCCGATGTCGTGAACGCGCGCGGCGATATCGACCTGCTCGAGATCCCGCTCGGACATCCCGAGCTCACGTCCAATCGCGAGCGCGAGTTCAGCGACCTCAGCGGAGTGGACGGCGGTGTAGTGGTCTCGTGCGTCCAAGAGCTCGGAGATCCTCTCAAAAGTATTCCTCGCCTGAGTTTGCAGCTTAAGGTAGCTGCGAAACGAGATGTGAACGAGCGTGAGAGGGAAGAGGGCGAGAAACACGTGCCAGACCGAGAGCGAACGCAGCACGGCGAGCAGAATGGCAGAGACGCAGAGCACGGCGTACTGCACGACGAATGCGTGTAGGTTCTCCGCGAGGAGGTGCCAGAACGGGCGCCGTTGAGTGACCGAGATAATGCCGACGACAAGGCTGACGTTGAGGAGAAAGTAAGCCAAGAAGGCGGCAACGGCTAGAGCGAATTCCGCAGGTTCCCGCATGAGCAGCGACTCGCGCTCGAGCACCCGCATGAGCGCGCCAGCGGCTGCAACGGCGACGACACTCTGAGAGACGTTGAAGGCGATCGGCACGAGTGCGTTGGAGAAAGCTTTGCGATGAGTCCCCCAACGCAAGAGAAGCTCGGACACGGCCGATGACGCAAAGACAAGTGGCAAGACGAGATCGGGCCCGAGGATGAACAGCCCGGCAAGATAGATCGCGATCGAACTGGAGATCTCCCACTTGTAGGCCGGAATCCAGGTTGCGTAGACCTCGGCAAGAATGGCAAGGACGGCGAAGACGAAGAAGAGGATCAGGTCGTCAGGCGACGGATGGCTGACGTTGACGATTCCCCAACTCAGGGAAGCAAGTGCCAGAAGGACAACCAACCCCACCAGCAAAGCCGCCCGAATCGGGAGCCGCACGCGACCTCCTCGCTTCCGTTCGCGACCTCATGCCCGCGCCACCTGGATACTACCTGGACATGCTGCTGTAGGCTAGGGTCTGCTCTAGGCGCCGGGCCTCCACTTGAGCGTCTCGCCAATCGCCAGCGCCGCAGCAGCCAGCGTCATCAACACAAACATCGTTCTCGCGCCAAAGAGCTTCCTCATCTTCTTCTCTCCCTCCCGGTTGAATCCTCCCCACTTCATGACTCCCCCCGTTCCCCTGGCCTAGGCGCCGGGCCTCCACTTGAGCGTCTCGCCGATCGCCAGCGCCGCTGCAGCCAGCGTCATCAACACGAACACCGTCTTGCCCGTCAGAAGCTTCTTCATCATCCTCTCTCCCCTTCGGCTGAATCCGCCCCACTTCATGATTCCCCCTGACCCCGATCTAGGCGCCGGGCCTCCACTTGAGCGTCTCGCCGATCGCCAGCGCCGCTGCAGCCAGCGTCATCAACACGAACACCGTCTTGCTCGTCAGAAGCTTCTTCATCGTCTTCTCCCCCTCGCGGTTGAATCCGCCCCACTTCATGGCTGCCTCCTTGGCTTTCGCTTGCCTGCTTCGCCCCACAGCGGGGCGACCGCTCGTAGAATAGCCCGCCAGCATACTTCCATCAAGTTTGCATAATACATAGGTTCCATTAGAACCGATGGCGGTTCGGGGGGATCGCTGACTTGACGCTGAGGCGGCGGTCATGACCCACGGCGCCGCAAGCAGGCCAAGACATGCGGTTTGACTTCCCCAGAGCGCACGGATACGCTTTCCGTAGTCTATTTGAGAGGTGTGAGCGTGCGAGACTACGAGATCGTGTTCATCGTCCGTCCGGATCTGACCGATGAGGCGCGTGCCGCCAAGAGCGAGCGGGTGCACACCCTGATCGCGGAGAATGGCGGAACCGTGACCAAGACCGAAGACTGGGGAAGGCGCGTGCTGGCGTATCCTATCCGTCACTACACGGATGGTTTCTACGTGTTCACCGAGTTCGGCATGCCCCCTGAATCGGTCAGCACGCTCGAAGGGCGGCTGAATATCGACGAGGAACTGCTGCGCTATCAGATCGTTCTACGGGGCTGATCGGACGCGATGCCAGCAAGTGTCAACAAGGTCTTCCTTCTGGGAAACCTCGCTAGCGACCCCGACCCGTTGAAATACTCGGCGTCTGGAGCCGCGAAAACGCGCTTCCGGTTGGCCGTCGGGCGAAGCTTCAAGGACTCCACGGGGCAGGCGAAAGACGAAACCACGTTTGTCACGATCACGGTCTGGGGAAGCCAAGCGGAGCACTGTGCCCAGTATCTGAGCAAGGGACGCTCGGTGTTTGTGGAGGGCCGGTTGAGGATTTCCGCGGTCAAGAACGAAGAGACGGAAGAGACGAAGTGGTACACCGAGGTCGTCGCATCGAGCGTCCAGTTCCTCGGAAGCCCCACGCAACGCGCCGGCAACGAGGCAGCCCGCGGGGTTGAGGCTCCTGCGCCGGCGATGGACGATGCTCCGATTCCCGATGAGGAGGTTCCTTTCTAGGCCATGTTCCAGAAGCGAAAGCGGAAGTGCCGGGCGTGCGAGGGTACCGTCACGCTCGATTACAAGAAGCCCGAGGAATTGAAGCAGTACATGAACCGTCTTGGCAAGATCCTCCCGAAGAGGGCAACCCGACTCTGCGCAAAGCACCAGCGCAGGGTGGCCGTCGAGATCAACCGTGCCCGCAAGCTCGCGCTTCTCCCCTACGTCGGGGAGCGGGAGGCGATGCGCGTACGCCGTTGAGCGAAGACGGGCGACGCGATAGCCATCTACCGCGTGGAGAGCCTCCTCGGCCTCGACCTTCGAGCCGTGGAGGCTTGTCGTCTTTCCCACAGCCGTCGAGGCGCAGCCACCGCTTGAAGTGCCGCGTTGCTGCGTTGGTCTTTCACCCTCCGCACGGCCGGACGCCCCTCGAGAGCTACGTCGCTGGCGGCCGCTGGGCCGGCATCTCCGATCTGATCACGGGCCTGCGCGAGGCCGACGTTCAGGAAATCGCCATCGTGACGCCCGCTGCATCCGGCCCTGTCCCCGCTGGGGTGCAGATCATCCCAAGCGACATGGGGGACTCGTTTGTCTTCGGCGAAGCGCTCAAGCGGTCCACCGCAGCGCTTGCAGCTCACGGAGTGCTTTACTTCGGAAGCGGGAGCGGCGCGTTGCTGACCGTCGACCTGCTGGAGCGCCTTGTCGCATTCGCTCGAGGCAGGACCCCCGCCGCGCTGTTCAACAACTACTACTCGTGTGACTTCGCGGCCTTCTCTTCGGCGGCTTGGTTGGAAAGCCTCCCCGCCGTGCCGACGGACAACGCCCTCGGCTTTGCGGCCTCCGAGACGGGCGTGCCGTGCTACGCCATGCCGAGGGACGCCGCCACCCAGTTCGACATCGACACCCCGACGGATCTTGTGGTCTTGTCGCGTAGTGACCGCGCGGGTTCGGCCTTACGCGCATTCATCGATACCCATCCGCTCGCTCACCCCACTCTCGACGCAGCCCTCGCGCGGCTCGCCGATCGTTCCGCGTTGACGGCGTTTGTCGGCCGGATGAGTCCGGCCACTTGGGCCGCAGTCGAGCGAGAGGTCGCCTGTCGTACGAGCGCGCTCTCCGAGAGCCGTGGATCGCGTGCCGCTCCGTCGGGGCATGTTCCGTGGACCCGCCAGATTCTGGAGCGCGAGGGGATGGGGCCGTTCTTCCGTGCGCTCGAACGTGCCGCAGATGCCGCCTGGATCGATTCACGGCCTCTGCTCGCGTGGACGGCGGAGCCTCCGCCAGCCGATCGCTTCGCAAGCGACGCCTTCCACACCGATGCCGTCGAAGACCCCATCTGGCGTGAGTTCAGCGAACGCGCCCGCGAAGCTTCGATCCCGATGGTTCTTGGTGGACACGGCGTCGTCTCGGGAGACCTCTACCTGGCTGCGGAAGCGTGCTGGAAAGGCCGCGAGCTACCCCGTAGACTTCACCCGGAAGCGTTCTCCTGGACAAAGGAGTCTTCATGAGCCAGCCTTGGTCTGCGTTACGAGCCCTTGACGTCGATCCGCAGACGGTCGCCCTGCTATCCGCCGAGGAGCGAAGACAGCGAGAGAGGATCATCCTCATCGCTTCGGAGAGCCTGACTCCTCCGGCAGTCCGCGAAGTCCTCGGTTCTGCCCTCACAAGCGTCTACGCCGAGGGGTATCCCCGCAAGGCCATGATGCAGGCGACCGAAGAGGAGCTGGCGGACGTCGACGTACAGCTGGCCCTTACGCGTCGCTACGCCGACCGACGGTTCTACAAGGGCACCGAGATCGCAGACATCGTCGAGTCGCTCGCCGCTCGTCGCGTGGCCGAGGGTTTTGCCACGCCGGATGTGCCGGCGGAGCATATTCTGGCCAATGTCCAGCCGTTGTCGGGCGCCGCAGCCAACCTGGCCGTCTACGAGGCGTTCGTGAAACCCGGCGAGACGGTCATGGGGATGGCCCTCACGGAAGGCGGTCATCTCACGCACGGCTCCCAGTTCAACGTCACCGGCCGCCGCTACCGCATCGTCCCCTACGCGGTAGATCCGGCAACCGGCCGTCTGGACTACGAACGAATGCGCGCGCTGGCCCGCGAGCATCGTCCCAAGATGATCATTGGCGGTTTCACGTCCTACCCGTGGCAGCCGGATTGGGCGGCCTTCCGTAGGATCGCCGACGACGTGGGGGCCATCCTTCTCGCCGACGTCGCCCACACGGCCGGCCTGATCCTCGGGAAGGTCTACCCCAATCCGATCGGCCATGCGCACGTCGTCTCGTTCACCACCCACAAGACACTGTGTGGCGCTCGCGGCGCCGTTCTCTTGTCGACCGACGCGGAGATCGCAGCGCGGCTGGACGCCGCGGTCTTCCCGGGTTTGCAGGGGGGCCCCCACGTAGACAAGTTCGCGGCGCTGGCCGTGGCGCTCCAACTCGCGCGCACCCCGGAGTACGCAGCCCTCCAGAGGCGGATCGTCGAGAACGCAGCTCATCTGGCCCACGCGCTCGAAGCGAACGGCATTCCTCTCGCATACGGGGGAACCAACACGCACGTCCTGTTGGCCGATCTTAGGCTTCTTCCGAGCGAGACCGGCTTCGCCTTGCTCGGCGAAGCCGCCTCAAGGATCCTCGATCTAGCGGGCATCGTCTGCAACAAGAACACGCTGCCGGGAGATCAGAGCGCCGCTCATGCACACGGGCTTCGGTTCGGGACGCCCTGGGTGACGCAACGCGGCATGGGGAAACAGGAGATGGAGGCGCTCGCCGGGATCATCGCCTCGGTGCTCCGTGAAATCCGCCCCTTCTCGTACATCGGCCTTCGCGGAGAGCTTCCGCGGGGCAAGATCGCCCTTCACGCCCTGGAGTCTGCGAAGCGTGATGTCGCCTCGCTGATCGCACGGGTCGAGCCTCGGGCCGGCGTCCGTCCGGACGTTGAACGGCGGCCTGGCGGCACATGCGCCGCCTTTCGTGTTCGCGGCGGTCGCGCGTCCTCTCTTCTCGACCAGGCCGCGCCGGGAGATGTCGCTGGGTTGAGTCCCGGCGCGTGTTGCTCGACCTACTTCTTTGACGAGAAGGGACTGGCGATTTCCCCCGCCCTCGTCGGCTGTCTGGGAAGAGACGAGTACGCGGTCCTCGTGCCGCCAAGCCAAGTGCAGACGATCAAGGCATGGCTCGTCGGCCTCTCCGACGGCTACACGCTCTTCGACCGCGAGGACCTCTTCCGCAAAGTCGAGGGCCCGGCCGTGATCGAGGACGTGGAGGTGGCGTCTCTCCCGAAGACGGCTTCGACGTGGGCTTGCGAACCGCTCGATGAGCGGGAAATCCGGCGTTCGGTGCGCGAACTCGCATCGCTCCACCCGGAGCGCTTCGTCCTCGGCAAACCCTACTTCGTCGGCGGAGGGGACGCTGTTACGTCGGCCTCGGGACCCTCGCGCGAGGAGTTCGTCTGGGTGGAGGCGGAAGAGGTGCGGGGCCGGACGACGCCTCTGCATGAAGTCCACGTGGCCCTCGGGGCGAAGCTCGTCCCCTTTGCGGGGTGGCAGATGCCGGTGTGGTACACCTCAGCGCTCGAGGAGCACAACGCGGTGCGTCGCAGCGCCGGGCTGTTCGATCTGGGGCACATGGGCGTCTTCCAAGTGGAAGGGAAGCGAGCGACCCAGTTTCTGAACGAGGCCACGTCGAACTACGCCGGCTGGCTGGGGGACGGCGGCTCCCAGTATGCCTACCTCTTCGACGCCGACGGGAAGGTCCTCGACGACATCATGGTCTACCGACGCGCGGAGGATCGTTACCTGGTCGTCGTTAATGCCGCGAACGAGGCAAAGGACTGGGCATGGCTCCGCGGGCTGCTTGAGGATCGGTGGATCGTCGACCGCTCGCGTGCCGCATGTTGTCTCGGTCGCGGTGGCGTCGCGCTGCGGGACCTCAAGGAGGAACGCGGCGTCATCGACCTTGCCCTACAAGGTCCCCAGAGCACCCGAGCCTTGTCCAGCGTGCTCTCTCCCGCCGACGCACGGAGGGTCGCAGCTCTCGAGCGGACGCAGTTCGTGGAGCTGGCCTTGGAGGGGCGCCAGATTCTCGTCGCGCGAACAGGATACACAGGAGAGCCTGTAGGCTACGAGATCTTTGCCGCCGCGCCAACGGCCCTCTGGCTCTGGAACGCGCTGCTGGAAGCCGGACAAGCGCTGGGTGTGCGTCCATGCGGGCTGGCGGCCCGAGACTCAACGCGCACCGAGGCCGGCCTCCCGTTGTACGGCCACGAACTCGAGGGGCCTCTGGGCATCGACCCCTTCGAGGCCGGGTTCGGGTCCTACGTGAAACTGCACAAGCCCTTCTTCATCGGACGCTCGGCTGCCGTGGCGCGAGCCTCGTCGCTTCGGCGAGAGCTTGTCCGCTTCACGGTTGAACGCGGGGAGCGGCCGGTTCGCGCTGGAGCTGCCGTTCTCGACAAGAACGGACTCATCCTCGGTCGTGTAACCAGTTCCGTGAGTCTCGCCGACGCGCAAGTTGGCCTCGCGTTGCTTGAACGGCGCGGCGTTTCGCAGGGAACCGCGCTGTTGTTCGTCGTGCCCACAGAAACGGGAGCCGCATGGACACCCGGGACGCGGATCCCCGTGCCGAGCCGTGGAGTCGTCGCCGCAAGGTTTATGGCCAAGGGGGCTCCAGCTAGCGACGACGCCGAGTAGGGCAGAGGGCCGGCGCTCTAGTTCGTGCGGCGGTCCCCCGGCGACGCGGGGGCAACCGAATGGAGCCACTTGAGTTCGGCAGGCAATACAGACTGCAGCGCCAGCGCGTACTCACGCCACTGGTCGCGCTCTCGGCTGACGTCTCGCAAGAGCTCTTGCACAAGAGCGAACTCGACTTCGGGACGGATCACGAGAACGACGCCCGAAGGGCCTTCGCCGTCAGCATGGATCTCGCCGCGGAGTCGATCGGCCGCTTCGCGAATCGGAAGTCCCTCCTCGAGGCGCAGCTCCTCGAGGCGTCGCAGAATGGCGACGGCTTCACCGCGGAAGATGAGGCGATTCCGTTCCCCGCGCGACATGTAGCGCTCCAGCATTCCGCCCAGCGCATCGACACGCAAGCGAACAGCCCGCTTGGAAAGGCCGAGGAACCGCGCTACTTCGTCCAACGTCGCCATAGGCCCCATTATACGCCAAACCTCCCCGAGCGCCTGTGATGCAGGAAACGCTCAGCCGCAACGCGGTGGAGTCATCGCCGCGGTACGCGAAACGACATCGGCCAGCGCCGCGCGAACCCACGCCTGAGCGTCGTCCACTCCTATTCCCTTCGCATCCGGCCACGCATCGAGGGCTCGGTGTACGGCGGACAGGACGCGCGCCATGTCCGGCGACCCGCGCAACGCCGCGTGAAGCCGATGAACGTAACTCAATCGTATGAGGTCGACGATGGCCGCCGGCGATCGCGTGGTCTCGGCCACCTCATGCAAACCCATCTCGGCTCGTCTCTTCCCGACCATCTCAACCTCCTTCCGCCACTCCGGCGTCCTGGGTAAAGAGAAAAGACCCCAGGCTGTCGCCTGCGGTCCTCCACGCCCGTCCGATCTCGCAGTCCGCGAAACGGACGGGCTATCTCGTCGTCGTGAACGCAACCGATACGGCAGCCCGAGAAGCTGCCGTATCCCAATTCGCCTGGAAAGCCAAGCTCGCATTCATGACGCGGAACCGTACCACGAGCCGCGCGTGATGTCAACAGATCATCGCCGCTCTGCGTTACCATGAGGCAACCTGCGCGAGAGCGCGAGCGGGGCGCTCCAGGCCCCGGCGGCCCATAGGAGGTTTTCGTGTCGCTGATCGAGACGGCTCGCCGCGCCATGGCCGTGATTCGCAAAGAGGAACGGGTAATCCGCCTCCCGGAAGACCGCCGGATCGTCTATGTCGGAGACACTCACGGGGATCTCGAAGCGGTCGAAACGGTCATCCGGGAGTTCGGGGACCCTGAGCATGTGGTGGTCTTCCTCGGAGATACCGTTGACCGCGGACCCGCGTCGGCATCGACGCTCGAGCGTGTCCTCGCGCAGAAGATCGCGAGGCCGGCGTCGACCTTTCTCCTGTGCGGAAACCACGAAGCCTACGGTGCTGTGCGCTTTCGCATCGCCGACTTCTGGGAGTCGCTCGAACCGCATGTCGCCGCCGAACTGGCCGATCTCCTTCTCGGACTTCCGCTGGCGGCGTGGCACCCCGCGCGGGTCCTCGCTGTTCACGGAGCCCTCCCGGACAGTCCAACACTCGACACCATCGCGTCTCTCGCGCCGGGCGAGTCCGCGTGGCGAGACGTCGTCTGGGGAGACTGGCGCCAACCGGGGGAGGAGCTTCCCTACGTCACCGGGCGCCCCCAATTGGGACCCGAGGAGTTTCGTATTCGCTCGGCGACCCTCGGTGTTCGGGTCCTCGTGCGCTCGCACCAACCTGACGCGCCGACGTACCTGTTCGGGGATCGCTGTCTGACGGTGTTCACGTCATCGGCTTACGGAGGCCTGCGCCGAGTGGCCGTCTTGTCTCCCGGGCGGCCCGTCAACACAGCGCGTGATCTCGAGCTGCTTCCCGTCTAGTCCCTTGCCCAACCTCGGAGCGGCCGCTATCGTCGGACTCGGGCAGAATCTGGGGCCCCAAGGAGGCGGCATGACGGATCCACGCGTGGCAAAGCTGGCCGAGGTTCTCGTTCGGTACTCCACGTCGGTAAGCCCGGGGGACAAGGTATACGTTCAAGGAAGCGCGCTCGCTGAACCGCTGTTGAAGGCTGTCCTCGTCGAGGTGCTCGATGCAGGCGGGCTTCCCTTCCTGCGCGCCCAACTCCCCGGCATGGACGAGCTGTTCTTCCGGCATGCCTCCGACGAACAACTGCGGCACGTCGCCCCGCCGACTCGTCTTGTCTACGAGACGTACGACGTGATCCTATCGCTGTCCGGATCCTCAAACACGAAAGAACTGACCAACGTCGATCCCGCCAGACTCGTCGCCTCGAAGGAGGCGTCGCGAGACCTTTTCAAGACGTTTATGGGCCGTGCCGCGTCGGGCGATCTGCGTTGGGTCGGCTGCCTCTATCCCACACCCGCCTACGCCCAGGACGCCGAGATGGGTCTCGCCGAGTACGAGGACTTCGTCTTCCGAGCCTGCCTCCCCGACCTCACCGATCCGGTGCGCCACTGGCAGACCCTGTCCGCGTGGCAGGAGAGGCTCGTCAACTGGCTTAAGGGAAAGCATGCGCTGCGTGTGCAGGCTCCCGGCGTTGACCTCGAGATGAGCATCGCGGGTCGCACGTTCGTGAACTGCGACGGGAAGCGGAACATGCCCGACGGAGAGGTCTTCACCGGCCCGGTCGAGGACTCCGTTCGGGGACACGTGCGCTTCTCCTACCCCACGGTCTATGACGGACGCCGCCTTGAGGGCGTTGAGATCTGGTTTGAGCAGGGAGTCGCGGTGAAGGCTCATGCGGAGAAGGGCGACGACTTCCTTCAGCGAACCCTCGACGTGGACCCGGGGGCCCGCCGCGTTGGGGAGTTTGCGATCGGCACTAACGAGGGAATCCAGAGAGCCACAGGAAACACCCTGTTCGACGAGAAGATCGCCGGGAGCTTCCACATGGCGCTCGGCGCGGGGATGCCCGAGACGGGAAGCCGGAACGAGTCGGCCATTCACTGGGATCTCGTGTGCGATCTGCGAGACGGCGGCGTGATCCGAGTTGACGACCAGAAGATCTACGAGAACGGAGCGTTCACCCTTGAGTTCTGACCGTGAGCGAGGAGCGCTGTGCCCGGCTTGCGCGGCGTGATACGCGGATCGCAGGAGCCGCTGGAGCGTGACTGGACAGAGGCCTCTCTCATCGCCGATCGCCGCGATCTCCATCGTCACCCGGAGACGGGCTGGACAGAGTTCCGCACGACGGCGATCGTGGTCGAGCGCCTGCGCGCCTTGGGGTACTCGCCTCTCTTGGGCGCCGATGTGTGTCAAGCCGCGTCGCGTAGGGGCGTCCCGGATCCAGAGGCGTTGGACGCCGCATGGTCCCGCGCCCGCGCCGAAGGGGTAGACGGCGACCTTCTGGAGACGATGCGGGGAGGCATGACGGGCGCAGTGGCGTTGAGGCGCTGGGGCCGTGGACCCGTCGTCGCTCTCCGTTTTGACATGGACGCGCTCGATCTGATGGAGAGCGAAGCAGCGACGCATCGTCCGCTCCGTGAGGGATTCGCATCCGTTCACAAAGGAATCTGCCACGCATGCGGCCACGACGGGCACGTGGCGATCGGCCTCGGGGTGGCTCACGCCCTCGCCCGCTCCAAACATTCACTGCAGGGCACGCTGAAGCTGATCTTCCAGCCGGCCGAAGAAGGCGTGCGGGGTGCGCGTTCGATCGTCGAAGCCGGGCATCTCGACGACGTGGACATCGTTGTGGGTTGCCACGTGCTCACGGGCTGGGCCCTCGGGGAACTCGCTCCCGGCCTCGGCG
This sequence comes from Candidatus Bipolaricaulota bacterium, assembly GCA_040752575.1. Classification (GTDB taxonomy): domain Bacteria; phylum Bipolaricaulota; class Bipolaricaulia; order UBA7950; family UBA9294; genus CAIOGO01. The sequence continues at coordinate 120,382 of JBFMGK010000003.1, read as the reverse complement.
GGTATGCGGCAACGCGCAAGCTCGATGTCCTCTTCCGTGGCGAGGCGGCCCACGCTGGCGGCATGCCGGAGGGAGGCAGGAACGCCCTGCTTGCCGCGGCAACGGCCGCCGTTCACCTCCACGCCCTGCCACGGCATCACGCGGGGTTCACACGCGTTCACGTCGGCCGGCTCACCGCAGGCAGCGGCCGGAACGTCATCCCGGAGCAAGCGTTGTTGGTGGCGGAGGTGCGCGGCGAGACGATGGAGCTCTGTGCCTTCATGGCCGAGCGAGCCCTTGCCGTCGTGACGGCCGCCGCATCCATGTATGGCTGCACCGTCGAGGTTCGCCCCATGGGGGAGGCAGGGACGGCGCGAAGCGACCCCGACCTCGCGCGCCGGATCGAGCACGTCGCCTCGGCAGTCGGGGACTTCCACTGCTTCGCCGTCGATGCCGTGGGGGGAAGCGAAGACTTCACCGAGATGATGCTGCACGTACAGGAGCGAGGCGGGATGGCAGCCTACGTAGGACTCGGCGCGGACCTGACCGGCGTTCATCGCGATGATGCCGACCGTTCGCGCGTCCTGGCGGCCCACACGTCGACGTTCGACTTCGACGAGCGTGTCCTCGGCGGTGCCGTGAGTCTCCTGTCGGGACTCGTCGTGGACGTCCTGGGCGGGGTTTCGCCGAGGTCCGAAAGATCGGACGTGGACACATGACCCCGGTCGCCGGCGGACCAAGGGACCCCAACGCGCTATTGACGCCCCCTGGGAAGCCTGGCTATCCTGCGGCCTGAACATGCCATTGGCTCTACGCTTTTCTTTCGGGACAGGCCGCCGGTGAGGCGAAGGATCGGAAAGAGCGGGAGAGGCGCGTGAAGAGCCGTAAGTCGAGCGGGGATTCGGGACTGCCGGCAGCGCAGGGAAGGCGATCCGGGCGCGCTGCGAAGCGCCCGTTGCCGTACGATGCCGAAGTCAAGGAGGGCACTGTGAGCAAGATCGTCTGTCCGGTGTGCGACGCGGCCTTCGACGTCGACAAGGAGGAACTGTCGCTCTTCAACCGCCTGCGCTGCGAGGAGTGCGAGGCGTTGCTCGAGGTCGTCGAAGAGGACCCGGTGAGGCTCGAGTGGATCGAAGAGGAAGACGACTTCGACGACGATGAGGACCTCGACGACGAAGAGGACGACGACTATCTCTAGCGCTTCGCAGGCCGTGAACGCACCTCGCTCCCCGACGATGGACGAGAGCGGAGCTAGAGCCAGTGTTTCTTGCGGAAGTAGAACAGCATGGCCACGGCGACGACGGCCATGCCGCCGAGGATGACGAAGTATCCGTAGCGCCAATCCAGTTCAGGCATCCAGGCGAAGTTCATCCCATAGATTCCGACGATGAACGTCAGTGGAATGAATAGGGTTGCGATCATCGTAAGGACCTTCATGACCTCGTTCGTTCGCTGGCTGACGCCGGACAGATAGACGTCCATAATGCTCGCGACCATTTCGCGATACGTCTCGGTCGTCTCCAGAATCTGAAGCGTGTGATCATAGACGTCTCGAACATAGCGAAGCGTCTCGGGCGCGATGAGCGCACACTCACCGCGCAGGAGCTCGCTCAGGACCTCGCGGAGCGGCCAGGCGGCCCGCCTCACGTACAGCAGTTCGCGTTGGATGTGCCGGATGCTCTCTAGCGGCCCTCGGCCCGGGTCACGGGTCACGCGTTCGTAGATATCTTCGACGGCGTCGCCGAGTCCCTCGAGAACAACGAAGTAGTGATCGACGATCGCATCGATCAGTGCGTAGAACAAGTAGTCGGCCCCGGCATGGCGGATCCGCCCTTTGCCAGAGCGAATCCTCTCGCGAACCGGGTCAAACACGTCGCCGACTCGTTCCTGGAAAGAGATCACCCGGGACGGCCCGAGAACCAAGCTCACTTGTTCGTCGTCGACCTCTCGATCGGAACGAAGTCGGAGCATTCGTAGCGAAACGAAAAGCGTCCCTTCGCTCTCCTCGATTTTCGGACGCTCGCCCGTGTGCATGATGTCCTCGAGCGTGAGGGGATGGATCCCCGCCGCACGTCCGATGGCGGCAACGACTTCCTCGTCGTGGACTCCGTCGACGTCCAGCCAAAGGACGCGCTGCGGACGCAGTTCGTCCATTGCCCCGGGAGCCTCGGGATGCGTCTCGTCGACGGATCCGCGGTCGTACTCCATGCGCGTCAGCCCGACGGTCGCCGAGCGTGACGGCCCGGCATGCACCAGCGATCCCGGCGCGCTCCCCAGCGAAGGGTGTGCCCATCTCGTGCGACGTTCCATGGACCTCCCCCCTCAAAGTACGGCTCACGGCTCCGCTTGGCAAGCCCGCTTGGTGCGGCGTGGCAACGGGCGATATGCTTCGAGACTCACCGTCGGAGACGCGTCATGATCGACAAAGCTTGGCTAAGACAGGAAATCCTGGCCGTGCTGCGCCGTACGCCGCAGACGCACGTTCACGCCATCGAGAACGAGATTCGAGGGCGAGCGCCCGGGTATGAACGTGGCGACGCGTTGTCCGTCCACGAGGTCATCTGGGATCTTCTCATCGCCGGGATCCTTGCCCCCGGGAAGAACTCGCTCAATCTTCACCTGCCCTTTCTCCACGTGACGGACTTTGGGTCGCTCTGCCTCGATGACGGGGCCACAGCGGCCCAAGATCCCGATGGGTATGTGCGACGGCTTCAAGATTCGACAGGAAACCGTCTGCCGCCGATCGCGACGGAGTCAGCTCGCGATGCGACGGCCGCCTTTCAGCGGGGGCTGACGCGCCCGGCCGCCGTGTTGCTCTCCCGCGCCGCGAAGGACGTGTTGCGGGACGTCGCTCGTCGCGCAGGAGACCAGCCTGCCTCGGTACGCCGCAAGTCGGCTTCCGAGGCCGCCGCAGCTTGCCGGGAGAAGGTCAGCGGCCTTGGCACGTCCGCCGACGAAGGTGCTGAGTTCGAGGCCCATCTGTCCGGTCTGAAGGCGACGGCTCTGTTGGCCGAGACCGAGGCCGGCGAGGCGCGCACTCCCTCGGTCGACCGGGATCGCGTTCTGGGCCATCTTGTCCTATTTTCGGTGCAGTGCAGGTTCATCTATGACCTCGTCGCACGGCGGATGGAAGAAGGGAACGCGGCGAGCGGGGGAGGAAGCGCCTGATGGGAGTCTGGGGAACTGCCATGGTCGCGCTGGCCGCCGGCGCAGCCATTGCCGTTCAGTCTTCGCTTTCGGGAATCGTCGGGACACGCATTGGAGTGCTGGGAAGTTCGTTGGTCATCCACGCAGCCGGGCTTGCCTTTGCCATCGGCCTGGCCGCCCTCTGGCCCTCGGCGGCGACCCTGACGTGGAAGTCGATCCCCTGGCTGGCCCTTCCCGCGGGCCTCGTCGGCGTCGGCATCGTCGCGGCCGTGAGTTACGCGGTACCGCGCCTTGGACTGGGCACAACGCTGACGCTGACGATCGCCGCGCAACTGGCCCTCGGCGCGGCATTGGACCACCTAGGTTGGCTCGGTGCGCCCCATCATCCCCTGAGCGTGGGTCGCGCGATCGGATACGCCGCAATCGTTGTGGGCACGTGGCTCGTCGTCCGGTAGGTGAACGCGTCGTGGGGCCGATCGCGCCCCACATCGGAACGCTCAACGAGAAGCCGCTGCACGCCGCACTTCGCGCCTGGGTTTCCGAAGAGGGCGACCTGTTCGAAGTCCCCGTCTGTGGCTTCGTCGCGGACATCCTTCGCGGTCCGATGGTCGTGGAAATCCAGACTCAGGGAGCCTCGCGGCTCCGCACCAAGCTCTCGCGCCTTCTCGTCTCACACCCCGTGCGCCTCGTCATCCCCGTCGCCGTGCAGACCGTGGTCGTAACGATCGATGCCGAAGGCAGGTCCCGTAGGGAGCGGGTATCGCCGCATCGGGGAACCGTCATCGATGTGTTCCGCGACCTCGTCGGGCTGCGCGACGTGCTCGCCGACCCCAATCTCTCTCTCGACGTCGTGCTGATCCGACAGAAGGAGATTCGGCAGGCTGGCGCGTCTCGCGGACGACCGACGCACAGCGTCTGCGAACGCCACCTTCTCGAGATCGTGGACTGCACCTCGTTCAGCACGCCGGCCGACTACCTGGCCGTCCTCCCCGCAGAACTCGCGGAGCCTTTCACGACCGCCGATCTGGCCGCCGCACTGGGCCGTCCGCGCTGGTTGGCCCAGAAGGTGGCCTACGTGCTGCGCGGCATCGGCGCGCTCCTCCTTGTGGGCAAGGAAGGCCGCGCGCTGCTCTACCGCCGAACCAGGCCCGCCGACGGTGCGGGTGGCGTGGCGCCCGCTCGAGTACACTCCTCCCATGGACGGTAAGCACGATGCGAAGAGGCATCCCCCTAGGTCCACGGTGGGCGAGGAGATCGCGAACAGCGTCACCCATGGAGTCGGCGCGGTCCTGAGCCTTGTCGGAACGGTGTTTCTGGTCGCGCGTGCCGTACGAGGCGGGACGGGCCTCCACGTGGCGAGCGTAGCCATCTACGGTGCGACGCTGTTTCTCCTTCACCTATCGTCGACGCTCTATCACGCTCTGCAGGCTCCGGGGGCGAAACGGGTGTTCTGGGTCTTCGACCATTGTTCCATCTATCTGTTGATCGCCGGCACGTACACGCCGTTTCTTCTGTTGTCGTTGTGGGGGCGGTGGGGGTTGACGCTGTTGATCGCCATTTGGGCGCTCGCCGCAGCGGGTATCGTCTTGAAGGCCGTGTTCATCGGCCGGTTGCGGCGTCTCTCCGTGCTGTTCTACGTTCTCATGGGATGGATGATCGTCGTCGCCGCGCGCGAGGCATGGCTTCGCGTCCCGCACGCTGCGCTGGCCTACGTCGCGGCAGGCGGCTTGTCTTACACCGTGGGCATTGCCTTCTACGCCTGGAAACGACTGCCGTTCCATCACGCAGTCTGGCACCTGTTCGTTCTTGGGGGCAGCGTCTGCCATTACGTGGCGATCCTCTTGTACCTCGTGCCCGCTCAACGCTGACGGTTGAGACTCAAGATCCGACTCGACTACACTCCCCGGCGAGCGCGTTTCGCCTTGGCTCGTATCCCAAAGCAAGAGAGGTCTTCGCATGGCGTTGCGTTGTGGTTTGGTCGGTCGCCCACGGTGCGGTAAGACCACGGTGTTCAACGCGATGACGTCAGCCGGCGCATCGTCGTTCGACGCGGCGGAGCTTCATCGCGCCGTCGTCGACGTGCCCGATCCCCGCGTCGAGAAGCTGACCTGCCTCTATCAGCCCAAGAAGGTCGTCCGCGCGTCGGTCGAGATGGCCGATATCCCCGGTCTCGCCGAAGGCGAGGCAGCGAGCGGCGGGCGCGCCGCGCGAACTCTAACGCACATCAAGGAGGCCGACGTTCTCATTCACGTCGTTCGCCTTTTTGCGTGCGCCGAGGGCGAGCCGTCGCCCATCCATGATGTCGAACTCGTCGACCTCGAGCTGATGGCGGCCGACTCGTCCACGCTCGAACGCAAGCGGGACCGAATCGTGAAGCGAGCGAGAACGGGAGACAAGGACGCGATGCGTGAGATGGAGGACTGCGAGCGCGTTCTGGCGCGTCTCCACGATGGAGTACCTGTACGGCGCCAGGGACTCAGCGAGGGAGAGCGGGCGAGCGTGTTCGAGTGCAACCTGCTCTCACAGAAGCCCGTTCTCTACGTCGCGAACGTCGCATCGTCGGACGAACTCGAGGGCCCGGGGGTCCAGGCATTGCGCGCGTGGGGAGCCGACGAAGGGGCCGAGACCGTCTCGATCTGCGGAAGGGACGAAGCCGATGTGACCGAACTCGCCGCCGAGGAACGAGGTCCGTTTCTCGCAGAACTGGGCCTCGCCGAGCTGTCGATCGAGCGCGTGATCCATGCGGCGTACCGCGAACTTGGCCTGGTGGACTTCTTTACCGCCGGCGAGCGCGAAGTCCACGTCTGGACCTGCCGAAAGGGCGACAAGGCGCCCGTGGCCGCCGGACGCATCCACACCGACATGGAACGGGGCTTCGTCCGCATGGAAGTCGTCACCACGACCGACCTCCTCGCCCTCGGCTCCGAAGACGCCGTGGCCCGGGCCGGTCGGCGCAGGATCGAGGGTCGCGACTACGAGGTTCAGGACGGAGACATCGTCGTCATCCGGTTCACACCCCCGCGGGCTTGAGGCTGGCAGGAAGGCGTAGCCGAGTGGTGCGCGTGGACGTTCCGCCGTCCGCCCGTGCTGTGAAGACGAGCGCCGTCCCGTTCTCTATCGGCACCCAGTCCGTCGCGAGATCGGCCAGAGGCTCGGAAGAGACGACCGGGCCGTAGGGAGTCTCTGCCCGCGAGAGCGTGTAGTACTTCGCGCTCTTCGGATCCGCCCAGACGCAGAAGGCCCACAGCCCGGTCGGCCCGAGGAGAAGCGAGTTGGCCGCAGTGATCCTCTCGAGTCGGGCCACGGCGAACTCGAACGCGGTCACCGGGTCTTCTCCCCGCTCGAGGCCAACCGCCATCCGGCGGAAGAATCTCTCGGAGTCCGTCGCCGCAGTCCCGTCCTCGGGTTCATCGAGAAACGTCCCGTTGTGGCTGAAGTACCACGTCTCGCCTCGCAGGGACGCGGTGAACGGATGAGCGTTCGACGCATCGACGGCGCCGCGCGATGCAAGTCGAGCATGAAGCAGCTGGACGCGTTCGTTGCGAAGACTCCTGAACCCTGGGTCGTCCCAGCACGCGCGACCGCTTCGTGCCCGTCCAGAGTCGAGCAGGACTGCGCCCCAGCCGTCGCCGTGACGAAGACAACCGAGCGGCGCGTTCTTCTCGGTCTCCACATTCTCGCCGCGAGCCATGCGCACGAAGGCATCCAGAAGAGCGTAGCCGGGGATCCCCTCAGGAGCTGCAACCATGCGGCACATGGCGGTAGTGTACTTCACGCAGGGTTGGGGCAAACTCGGAACGCTGGCGAGACGCGAGTTGCCGAGTCTCTTCGTTGGGAGGAGACATGGACAGAGAAGGATTCCGCGCGTACCTCAAGACCCGCCACGCGACGGACGACACTATCGAGCGGTCCTTCGGACTCGCTGAGGCGTTCGAACGCCTCACGAAGACCGTAGTCGGCCGGCCGGCGAGAGAGGCAACGGCGGCTTGCGCGCGGTCGTTTGTCGCGGCTCTCGCCGGACGCGGAGAGGCGACGGTCGACGCCCTGCTCGCCGTCGCTCGCTACGAGCGATTCCTTGGCAACCGCGACGCCTACCTTACCCTGATCGAGACCCTGGACGGACACGAAGTCATGGGCAACCTGCATCAAAAGGTTGCGGACGAGGCGGGAGAGGCGCTCCGCGACGAAGCGTTCTCGGGAGTCGAGATCCCGGAATTCGACGTCTCGAACCTCGAACGCGCAAGACGAATGCGCGTTGTCGCTGAACGTCTGGAGATCCTGCTGGGCCGCAACCGTGCTGCGAGCATCTTTGGGCAGGGACTGCGAGATCTCCCCAATGAGGCCTACGTCCACGAACGCACGCTGTTCGAGGAGGCCGGAGGTATCGACGAGTACCTACGGCGTAAGGGGGATCGGTTCATCGCCGAGCTGCGCGAGATCCGGGACCAGGGATCTCTCTACTACACGCAGCCGGTCACCGACGAGGTCATCGCCTACGTCGAAGAGCACCCGGAGATCCGACAGGGCGTGCGCGTGGGCAACGTGCTGGTCGAGGCGAAGATTCCGTACATGGCGGCCGCATACCTCCGCGAGAGCAACGCTGGACGCAGGGCCTATCTCTACTGCCACTGCCCGTGGGCGCGCGAGTCGCTTCAGCACGACGAGAAGGCTGTCCCAAGGTCGTTCTGCAACTGCAGCGCGGCCTTCCATCGCAAGCCGTATGAGGTGATCTTCGGCCGGTCACTCGAGAGCAGAGTCTTGGGGACCGTTCTCGCCGGAGACCCGTGGTGCCGGTTCGCGATCACTCTTCCTGAAGGCGTTGCGTAGACCCAGCCCGTTTGGGCATCAGCCAAGCAGGCCGAGCGAACGTCCAACACGGGCGAAGATCTCGAGGGCACGATCGATCTGCGCCTCGCTGTGCGTCGCCATGTAGCTCGTTCGGAGAAGAGCTTTCCCGCTGGGCACAGCGGGCGGAATGGCGACGTTCACGTACACCCCGGCGTCGAACAGCGTTCGCCACGCCTTGAGGGCGTCCATGGCATCGCCGATGAAGATGGGAACGATCGGCGTCCGGCTCTCGCCTACGTCGAAGCCCAAGGTGCGAAGCTCGTCGCGCACGCGATCGGCGAGGGCGTTGACGCGCAGGACACGATCGGGCTCTCGCTCGAGAACAGCGAGCGCAGCCAGTGCCGCGGCGACGTTCGGTGCAGGGAGACTCGCACTGAAGATCAGCGAACGGGCGAGATGCTGGATCCACTCGATTGGCTCTTCGTCGCCGGCGACGAAGCCCCCGATCGACGCGAGGGACTTGCTGAAGGTCCCGACGATCAGGTCTACATCATCGGCCACCCCGTAGTGGGCCGCCGTGCCGCGTCCTTCGCCGAGCACGCCCACGGCGTGAGCGTCGTCCACAAGCAACCGGGCTTCGTGCTTACGGCATACGGGAAGGATGTCCGGAAGCGGAGCGATCTCGCCGCCCATGCTGAAGACGCCGTCGACCACGACGAGCTTCGCCGCCACGCGCGGGCACGCGGACAAGACCCGATCGAGGTCGTCAAGATCGTTGTGGCGATAACGCACCATTCGCCCCATGGCGAGCCGGCAACCGTCGACGATGCTCGCGTGGTCTTCCTTGTCGCACACCGCAACGTCGTTCCGGCCGAGCAACGAAGAGAGAACGCCGAGGTTCGCTTGGTACCCCGTGCTGAACACGAGGGCGCGAGGCTTGCCGACGAACGCTGCGAGTCGTCTCTCCAGCTCCTCGTGCAGAGCAAGCGTTCCGTTCAGGAAACGCGATCCCGTGCAACTCGTCCCGAACTTCTGCGTGGCACGTACAGCCGCTTCGCGGACCTCAGGGTGCATGGTGAGACCAAGGTAGTTGTTGGAGCCCAGCATCAACAGACGCCGCCCGGCAACCGACACCTCCGTTCCTTCGGTCTCATCGAGAGGCACGAAGAAAGGATAGAGCCCCAGTTCCTTGGCTCGGCGGGGGTTCGTCGGGTACCCCATGCTTTGCGCCAGGGCAGGATCGGCAGCGAAGGCCCGACACTTGGCAAAGAGGTCGTTCACGGGGTCTCCTTGCGCGATGGGGCGGTGCGATGGTCCACGTGGTACGTCCCCCGAAGCAGGAACTCGAAGAGGGCCCCGGGGAGGAACCGCTTGAGCCCGGCCGCCAGTCTCTGAACTGGCGCCCCCACGGTGTAGCGCAGGCGAGGCGAGCGCCGCGAGAGGATCCGTTCGACGCAACGACCCACAGCCTCCGGCGTCGGCGCCGCGCGCTCGTCAGCCTCCGCGATCGCCAGCACTCGGTTCGCCATCTCACGATAGGCGCTGGTCTCGGCCATCCCGCTTGCGTAGCGGCGCCGGTCGGTGAACGACGTTCGGAAGTCGCCGGGCTCCACAAGAACGACACGCACCCCAAAGCGCCGCACTTCCATGCGGAGCGCTTCCGCCATGCCTTCAAGGGCGAACTTCGAGGCGCTGTAGAGCCCCTGAAACGGGAGCGCAACCCTGCCGGCGATCGACGAGATCAGGACGACGGTCCCCCCGCCCTCGGCGCGCAAGGCTGGAAGGACGGCGCGGAGGACGCGTTGCGCTCCGTGGAAATTCGTCTCGAACAGGGCCCGCGCCTCGGAGTCCGACGTTTCCTCCACGGGACCGGCAACGCCGTACCCCGCCGAAAACACGACCGCGTCCAAACGTCCCCCCGCAAGGACGGCCGCGACGCCTCGCCCAACAGAGCCTTCATCGTCCACGTCCATCGGAATCATCGGGAGGTTGATCGAGCAGGAGAGAGCCGTGCAATGCCCGTCCGACGGCGTGGCGCCGGGCCGACGAGAGGTTCCGATGACGGAGTAGCCTACCTCGGCCAAACGGTGCGCGCAGGCTGCGCCGATGCCTGACGACGCTCCCACGACAAGCACTCGCTGTCTCCTTCTCGTCACGCCCTCTCCCTTTCGGCGGCGCCGGCCGCTCCTCGGGGCGCTCGGAGGCGATCTACCGTCTCGAGATCCAGGGGATCCGCCTTTCCCCACCCCTCCTCGCCGTGGGGCACCGAAGGGCGCATGACCCTATGCAGGTTCATGGCCTGACGTTCCAGGTCCTCGGGTGCGTACGTCGCAGCAACGGCTTCCCGATGCCCCTCGATCTCGGCGAGAGCGTCGCCGAGCTTCGCCCTGGGGTAGGTGCGGACTTTGCTGGGGTCGATGGCCGATGCGCTGGACAGCGTTCGGAGTCCCTCGGGGGTCCGGACACAGGGGAGGCGATGCTCCATGAACGACGTCACGAGGATGGGCTCGATCTCGCGCCGCCTCGCGTGGACTGGGCGTCGCGACGCCGTCGCTTCGCGGCTCAACCCCAGGCGCTTGGCTTTCGCCGCTGCCGTCTGGCCGGCGACCGCTCGTCCCCACGTGAGCGCCTCTCCGTCAAGGTAGCCACAGCGCCGCGCGACAACGGCAGCCCAAAGGGTCAACAACGGGACGCGCCCAACCTTAAGGGGCATCCCGGATCCCGCGACCGAGCCGCTAGACAGCCTCGACCTCGCGGACTCCGGGGACGCGCTCTTTCAGAATCCGCTCGATTCCGTTCTTCAGGGTCATCGTCGACATCGGACACCCGCTGCAGGCTCCCTGAAGGCGAACGCGAACCGTGCCGTCGGCCGTCACCTCGACCAACTCAACATCGCCCCCGTCAGCCCTCAGGGTCGGGCGGACGACGTCGAGCGCCTCTCGGACCTCGTTGTACATGCGTCGCTCCTTGTCTCTCTCGGCGGCCCCGGCCGCCGTGGATGAGCATACACTGGACGGGCGTGCCCGACACCCTGGAAGCGAGGAGAAAGGAAAAGCACCGCCGGAGGCGATGCGTTAATAGGTATTTACGCTCCCCGAGGCCAAGGTGTCAACCCCGATCCGAGGCAAGCTCTCCAGGACATTCGACCCCTTCCACGTCGGCGCGTGCGTCCCGAGGAGAGGACGGCCTCATCACGACTGAGGGTCCCTCTCCTCCTCTCCTCGTCACCAAGAGCACCCTGCCCTCGCGCCGGTTCCATCGCTCCCACCCTGACTTGGGGGCTACCTTGCGACGGGCATAGACCCCCGATGGAGGCCACACGTGACCACGAAGCCCCCCAGAGCGAAGAGAGATGCAGACCTCGACGAACGTCCGTTCGGCGACAGCCACTTCGGCGCGAGCGTAGAACGTCAGCGGGCTCGTGCGCCGCGTCAGACCGCCCACGCCATGGACGAAGGTCCCGTCGAACTGCAGGATGTACACGCTCTTCACGACGGCTTCTTCGACGACGTACCCTTCCGCGGATCCCACCGCAAACCGACGTCGCGCAGGCCCCCGCGGGTCTAGGCCAAGACGGGCGCTGCGCGCCGGGGTCCGGCGGGGACTTGCATTCGCCCTGCCGTCCGACTATCGTGACTCGATCACAGGATCTGCCATGACGAACGCAAGCCAACGCGAGTCGATGGGGGTGCAGGGGTCTTCGCTCACTCGAGCGCAGATGCAGCGGATTGCCGAGCGGGAACGAGTCGAGGCCGTTCTTCGGGCGTCGCGCCGACTCCAGGTCCCTTGGCGAATCCACAGGATGCGAAAGGCAACCGCGGGCATCCCTAGGGCGCGAGGCAGCGCCGAATCGGGACCCGCGACTCCAGCTCAGCGGCAACGAATCGAGGAGCGCACGCGAATTGAGGCAGCGATGCGCGAGTCGCGGCGTGCTCGCTTGCCCTGGGTGCGAAAGTCCAACGGCCAGACAGCGAGTCCCGGACCGGCCGCTGGGTCGCCCGGCACACGAGGAACCTGCGCGAGACGCCGCGTCACCATCGCTTTCGCAGCCGCGGGCGTCTCGGTCGCGTTGCTGGTTGCTCTCTCGATCCAGGCTCTCGTGCAACGTGGCGCCATGAGCCAGGAGATCGAGGGCCTTCGGAGGGAGAGCCGTACGCTTGCGGAGTCCACGGAGTCCACGTTTGCGAGGCTTGAACGGGCCCTTCAGGACGTTCAGGCGGCGCAGGCGACCGCCGAACGCGCTTGGTCCGCCGTTGGAGAAGGCCAGGCGTCGCTGCAGGCAAAGATGGACGAACTCGCCGCGACGCAGGCGGCCGCGTCGGAGACGCTGTCGTCGCAGCTTCGGTCCCTTGAGGCTCAGACGATGAACGGACTCGGCGCGGTGCTCGATAGGCTCGAGCTCACCGCGCCCCCCGCGGAGCCGAGTGGCGGCGACGAGGAAGCCGCGACAGCCGATCCTGCGGAGACGGTAGCCCCTACCGCTCCTTCGAGCGAGTCCGAAGCGCAGCCCGCTACGCCGTCCGGCGGCTAGACCCCGCGGCGCGAGAACGCCGGGTTTCTGGTCCGGGTTCCTTCCACTTCGTCCGGCTACCGTTCCGTCGAACTGGGCGGAGCGGCGAAGGGAAGGTCTGTGTCTAGAGCGGCCTTGCCACCCGTCGCCCAGGAGAAGGGAGAGAAGAGGTCTCCTTCCAGCGGAGGACCGCTCGACGCGAGCATGTACGAAAGAAGGGTGTAGAAGGCGTACTCGGCGTCCCCAAACGGATCTTCACCCACGATGACGAAGGCTACCGTAAACAAGATGGGTTCCCCGCTTGCCGACGCCGGCTCCCTTTCTCCCCCCAGCGCCGCGACGATCTCCTCGGCCGTCACCGTCCGCGTCTGTTGGCCGGTGACGCGCGAGGAGTCGGCCGCCTTCGGATCCAGGAGGATGTGGACCGGAGGAACAAGGGAAGAGGGAAGGAGTCCCATCAGGTACATCTCCAGCGGCGCGTAGGGCTCCGTCTGCGGAACGGGCGTCAGGCTCCACGTCCCCTCTCCCGAGCTCACGAGCCGGCCGAGGCGCCCGTCGACTTGCGCGGCCGCTGCAAGATGGCCGCCGATGTCGCTGGTCTCGACCCAGCACCCGCATCCCTCCGCATCGGAGTGGGCAAGCCCGAGGGGAACCCCGGCGTCGGGCGCCCATCGCCGAACGATCTCGCGGTCGACAAGGTCAAGGCTGCCAAAGGAATGGAAGATCGCACTCTGCAAGCGTCCCGACGAGCTGAAGTCGCCGGCGTCGTTGAAGATCGGGATCCCGATGTGCAGAACATCGTTGGAGACACGAACGCTTGCCGCCGCGACCTCGGTGCCCCCGTCGGCCGCGAACATCGGCATCGCCGGCATCAAGACCAGGAAGTCGAAGACGTCGGGCGCAGTGCGATAGACCATCCGGGCGGCAACGCGCAGAGCTTCGTCGATCGGCGTCGCGGAGACGGGATAGCGATCGAAGACGCGGTGATCGACATCCTGAATGAAGATCGCGTTCGCGGTCGTCGAGACGCCGTCCCCCCACGTCGCGACATCCGACTTCAGGCGGTACTTGGGGTTCACGAGCCCAATACGGAGCGGCACAGGATCTTCCCACACTTTGCCGTCCGCGGTGGTCAATAGCAGGCGGCCGCTCCAGACCGCGAGCGAGCGTTCGAAGCGCAGGGTGAACCGGCTGTGGCAGTACGGACGAACCTCGGAAGCTGTGAACACGCCGTCTCCCGCGACGCGGTCGCCATGCGATCCGTCGTCGTGGAGGGAGATCGTCTCGTTGGGCCCGACGATGCGCGCCGAGATGACGCGGCTTGGAGACTGGACGTGGGTCTCGATCGTCACCGTCGACAGCCGATCCCCGCACCAGACCACGGACGGACGAACGCTCGTCCATGTTGCTCCGTAGGCGAGCATCTCGTCAGGTGCCGGCGCACGCGTGCAAGAGGTCATGGACGTCAACAGACCGGCCATGCCAAGAAGCACGAGCCGATGCCATCCCTTGCTCGCCGCTGGGCGCCTCATGCGCGGATTGTACCGAACCGATTCGCAATCCGGGCGCCAGCTACCCCCGCCGTGCGGCGCGGCGTTCTTCGACGATCTGCTCGGAGATCGCGTAGGGGACAGCCTCGTAGTGCTCAAACTGCATCGTGAACGTGCCGCGTCCGCTCGTCAGGTTGCGGATCTCCGAGGCGTACCCAAACATCTCGGCCAGCGGAACCAGAGCGCGCAAAATGGCCGACGTTCCTCGCGATTCCATCCCGGTAATCCGACCGCGCTTGCTGCAGAGATTGCCGGTCACGGGTCCGGTCTGCTCCTCGGGGACGGTCACCTCGACTCCCATGATCGGCTCGAGCAACTCCAGGCCGGATGCCAAGCAGGCCTCGCGAAACCCCATTCGGCCGCAGGTTCGAAACGCCTGTTCCGAGGAATCGACTTCATGCATCGAGCCGTCCTCGATCGTCACCCGAATGTCGACCATGGGGAACCCGGCATAGGGGCCCTCCGCCATCTCCTCGAGAATGCCTCTCTCTGCAGCAGCGAGGTACTCGCGTGAGATCTTCCCTCCCGTCACCTCATCCTCGAACTGGAACCCCGTCCCGGGGTCGGACGGCTCGACCCGGAAGACGATGTGGGCATACTGCCCCCGCCCACCCGTCTGCTTCACGTGGCGATACTCGTGCGCGACCGGGGAGAGGATGGTCTCGCGATAGGCAACTTGCGGGCGGTCCGATCGTACGCCGACGCCAAACTCGCGTCGAAGACGATCGACGATGATCTCCAGGTGCAGTTCCCCCATTCCCGAGATGACAACGTCGCCGGTCTCCGCGTTCGAGCGGACGACGAACGTCGGATCCTCTTCCGCAAGCCGATGCAGCGCGGCGGACAGCTTGTCGCGATCGTCGCGCGATTCCGGCTTGACGGCGACTCCGATGACGGGCGTCGGGAACTCGATCGATTCGAGGACGATCGGATGCTCACGACTGCACAACGTGTTCCCCGTCAGGGTGTCGGCGAGCCCAACGATGGCGCCGACTTCTCCGGCGCGCAACGCGTCGACAGGCTCACGGTCGTTCGCGTGCATCTCAAACAAGCGACCCACGCGTTGCGTCTTGTCCACCGACGAATTGTAGAGCGTCGTGCCGTTCTGCAGCGTCCCGGAATAGACGCGCACGTACGTCAGCTTGCCCATGTGACGATCAGACTGAATCTTGAACGCCAGGGCGGCCAAGGGCGCATCGTCTCGCGGGTGACGAAGGAGTTCCTCGTCTTCGGGCCCCACACCCACGACCGGCGGAAGGTCGAGCGGGGACGGGAGGTAGTCGACGATCGCATCCAGCAGGCGCCGCACGCCCTTGTTCTTGAACGCGGCGCCGCAGAGAACCGGGATGAACCGGCCCGCGATCGTCGCTCGACGGATGACCCGCACGACTTCTTCCCGGGTCGGCACGATCCCGTCGATGAACTTCTGCATCAGCCCGTCGTCCTGTTCGCTGGCCTTCTCGATCATCAGGGCTTCCGCCGCCTGCGCCTCTTCGAGAAGGCCCGTGGGGATCTCCTCCTCGCGCAGGATGACCCCACTTGGTCCCTCGTCGAAGTACACGGCTCTCATGTCGACAAGGTCGATGAGTCCGCGAAACTCGCCTTCCGCGCCGATAGGAATTACGACAGGAACAGCGTTCGCTCCTAGTTCCTCGCGAATCTCGGCGACGACGCGCTCGAAGTCGGCCCCCGTGCGGTCCATCTTGTTGACGAAGGCAATCCGCGGAACGCCATACTTATCGGCCTGCCGCCAGACGGTCTCCGCCTGAGGCTGTACTCCGCCCACGGCGCAGAACAGCGCGACGGTGCCATCGAGGACGCGCAGGCTCCGCTCCACCTCGGCCGTGAAGTCGACGTGTCCCGGCGTGTCGATCAAGTTGATGCGATGTCCCCGCCAATAGGTCGTCGTCGCCGCCGAGGTGATGGTGATCCCGCGCTCCTGCTCCTGGATCATCCAGTCCATCTTCGCCTCGCCGTCGTGCACCTCGCCCAACTTGTGACGCTTCCCGGTGAAGAAGAGAATTCGCTCGCTCACCGTCGTCTTCCCCGCGTCGATGTGAGCCATGATGCCCACGTTGCGCATTCTGTCGATCCCCACGTCCTGTCCCATGTCGTCCTCTCCGTGCGGCAGGCCGAAGCAAACCGCCCGTGCGCACACGGGCGGTCCGAAGCCAATCACGCTGCAGCAACGGTACGCTCCCCTTCGTTCTCCGTCAACTCGTCGCCTCCTCAGCAGCGGGCGAGCCGTCGTCCCGTCGATTTGGGGAGCCGCGCGCGCTATCCTCTTCGCCATGGAGCACGTCGAAGAAAGGAACGGGGCGATCGACCGCAACGTGTTCGCCGGAACGACGGTTCGCCTCGCCCCTCTCCATAAGGAGGACGCGGCCGTCGTGGCCCGCTGGACAGAAGACGGGGGGTACTTGCGCCTCCAAGACACGAACATGGCGCGTCCCGAGACCGAAGAGGAGATCGCCGACGACATTGAGCACGACCGAGATTCTTCGACGACCTTCTCGTTCGGAATCCGCCGTAAGTCCGACGACGCGTTGATCGGGACGGTCGGGCTGTTCGACGTGGAGTGGGCGAATCGAACCGCTTGGGTCGGTATCGGGTTGGGCGAGCGATCGGACTGGGGACACGGGTACGGCAGAGAGGCGATGCAAATCCTCGTGGACTACGCGTTCGAAGAGCTGAACCTGCATCGACTGCAGCTCACCGTCATCGACTACAACCCGCGGGCCATCGCCATGTACGAGCACCTCGGCTTCGTGCACGAGGGAACCTACCGCGAATTCGGCGAGCGAGACAGCAAGAGGTATGACCTCCTGCTGTACGGCCTCTTGCGGACGGATCGGCGTGAGTCGACAGCCAAGGCTCGGAGACGTGCTTGACGAAGAGCTCCGAGCATCGTGTCGCCGAGGAGCTCGGGATCTCGGCGGACCGCGTTGCGGCCGTAGGCTCTCTCCTCCGCGAGGGGGCCACCGTGCCGTTCATCGCCCGCTACCGCAAAGAGAGAACCGGCTCGCTCGACGACGCAGCCATCGCGAAGATCCGAGACCGACTCACCCAACTTGCGGCCCTCGAGGAGCGCAAAGAGGCCATTCGCTCTTCGCTCGACGAACGCGGCCTGCTCAGCGAGGCCCTGCAGACCGCCATCGACGCTGCCGCGAATCTAGCCTCGCTCGAGGATCTCTACTTGCCCTACCGTCCCAAACGCCGAACGCGGGCAATGGTGGCTCGCGAACGGGGGCTCGAACCTCTCGCGCACGTCTTGCTCGCGGGGGAGCCGACGGTGGACCCCCGCCGCGCGGCGGAGGCTTTCGTGAACCCCCAGGGAGGCGTGGCCGATGCGGACGAGGCTCTCCAAGGGGCGCGCGACATCGTCGCGGAGATCGTCAGCGAGACGGCCGACGCGCGGGCGGAGATCCGGACGTTGTTCACACGGCGCGCCACGATCCGCTCGACCGTCGTTCCCGGCCGTGAGACCGAGGGAGCGACCTACCGCGACTACTTCGATTGGAGCGAACCCGTCGCCGAGGCACCCAGCCATCGCGTGCTGGCCCTGTTGCGCGCCGAGCGCGAGGGGATCGTCCGCCTGTCGGTACGCCCCGAAGAGCCCGCAGCCATAGGATTCCTGCGCCACCGGTTCGTCCGCGGCGCGCATCCGTGCGGCGAACAGGTCGCCCTCGCGGTCGAAGACGCGTACAAGCGGCTCCTGGCACCCTCGATCGAGACCGAGGTTCGCAACGAACTCAAGGAGAAGGCCGACCGCGAGGCGGTGGCCGTCTTCGCCGCCAACGTCCGACAGCTCCTTTTGGCTCCGCCCCTCGGGCAGAAGCGCGTTCTCGCAATCGATCCCGGGTACAGAACCGGTGGCAAGGTCGTCTGTCTTGACGCGCAGGGCAAGCTCATCGCCGACGCGGTGATCTACCCGACGGGTTCGGAGAACCAGCGGTCCGACGCTCGCAGAACCCTCGTCGGTCTCGTCACGACCCACGCGATCGAAGCGATCGCCGTAGGCAACGGGACGGGAAGCCGCGAGACGGAGGCGTTCGTGCGCACGATCGACTTCCACCGCGCGATCCCGGTCGTCCTGGTGAACGAGAGCGGCGCCTCCGTCTACTCGGCGTCGGAGATCGCCCGCAGCGAGTTTCCGGACAAGGATGTCACGGTGCGCGGTGCGGTCTCGATCGGGCGGCGCCTCTTGGATCCTCTGGCCGAGTTGGTCAAGATCGACCCGAAGGCGATCGGCGTCGGACAGTATCAGCATGACGTAGATCAGACACTTCTACGGCAGAGTCTCGACGATGCCGTCGAGCAGTGCGTGAATGCCGTCGGCGTCGAGGTCAACACCGCAAGCGCTCCTCTTCTCGCCCGGGTCTCGGGATTGGGGCCGAAGTTGGCCGAGACGATCGTCAAGCATCGTGACGAGCAGGGACCGTTCCGGCGTCGCGCCGACCTGAAGAAGGTACCGCGACTTGGGCCGAAGGCCTTCGAGCAGTCTGCGGGCTTCCTGCGCATCCACGGCGGCGAGAACCCGCTCGACGCGAGCGCCGTCCACCCCGAGCGGTATGCCGTCGTCCAGCGTATGGCGACGGACCTCGGCTGCCGAGTTGAGGACCTCCTGCACGATCCCGAGCTGCGGGCGCGGATTGAACCAGATCGCTACGTAACCGATACCGTGGGGTTGCCAACGCTGACAGACATCATGGCCGAGTTGGCCAGGCCGGGGCGCGACCCTCGCGAACGGTTCGAAGCCTTCGCGTTCTCGGAAGACGTCCACGAGATCGCCGACCTTGCCGTGGGGATGAAGCTGCCGGGCATCGTGACGAATGTCGTGGACTTCGGCGCGTTCGTCGACGTCGGCGTCCACCAGGACGGGCTCGTCCACGTAAGTCAGCTTGCTGACTGCTTTGTCGAGCATCCGTCGAAGGTCGTGAAGGTCGGTCAGCGCGTGACCGCGTTCGTCCTCGAGGTCGACGTCGAACGGCGAAGGATCTCCCTGTCGCTGCGCAAGCCGCGCGACGCCGCGTCGGCGAACGGCAAGGTCGAGTCGAAGCGAGGCCAACCCCGGAAGGGGCCGGCAGCGCGATGACGCGACGGCGCACTCCGATGGAGGCGGCTCTTGTGCGCCGGACTCCCCCAAGCTCCGACGTCTCGCGCGCCGTCTCCTCGAGCGACAAGGAAGCGCTCGCCATCCTCCTCTTCGCCGCCTATCGAGGGACGATCGACGACGAAGGCGACTCGTTCGCCGACGCGCTCGTCGAGATCGAGAAGACGTTCCGCGGCGACTACGGGCGCTTCCTCCCCGCGTGTTCCTTCGTCGTCGAAGAGGGCGAGTTTCTCGTCTCGGCCTGTCTCGTCACCTTCTTCGATCCGCACGACGCGCCGCTCGTCGTCTTCCTCATGACCCGCCCCGAAGCCAAGCGCCGCGGGCTCGCACGTCATGCCCTCGAGCGGTCGATGAACGCCCTCCTCGACGCGGGCTTCGAGCGCCTGACGCTCGTCGTCACCGACGGCAACGAGCCCGCACGAAGCTTGTACCGACAGCTCGGCTTCACGCCGATCGAAGAGCCTTTGGCGTAGGGCGACGTTGCGACGTAGGATCGCCCGATTCGAGGAGGAGTCGATGCCCTACGCGATGAACGGCGACGTACGGGTCCACTACGAAGTCGAGGGAGCGGGGCCCGCTCTGTTCCTTCATCACTGGACCTTCTCGTCCCTCGACGCGTGGTACGAGCTGGGCTACGTCGACGCCCTGGCCTCGGAACACCGCCTCATCCTCATCGACTCCCGCGGACACGGGGGAAGCGACGCGCCGCACGACGGGGCCTCGTACCGCCCGGAGCCGCGCGTCGCCGACGTCGTCGCGGTGCTGGATGCAACGGGAGTCGATCGCGCGGCGTTCTTCGGGTTCTCGATGGGCGGCTGGATCGGGTTTGCCTGTGCGAGGTGGGCTCCGCACCGCTTCCGCGCGTTCCTCCTCGGCGGCCAGCACCCGTACGCCCAGACAATGGAGGGGGCGCGCGCCTGGCTTCGCATCGGGGAGGAGAAGGGCGCGCAGGCGTTCATCGACCTCTGGGAGCGCGAGGTTCGACCGTTGCGTCTCGCGGAGAAGGAACGAGTCCGGAGGTTCGACGTCGCCGCGATGCGAGCCGCCGCCCGGGATCGAGACACCCTTGAGTCCGCCCTTTCAGGGATCCGCGTCCCGTGCCTCCTCTTCGCCGGTGCAAGCGACGAAGTGCACGCGCTGGCCGAGAAGGCGACGCACCGGATCGAGAATGCCCAGTTCGTATCGCTCCCCGGCCTCACGCACGGGCAAACGATCGAGCGCCCGGACCTCGTCGTTCCCCTCGTGCGCAACTTCCTCCAACGCATCCAAGCCTAGGTCGCTTTGCAGCACGATCGGACGGGAACTCAGAACCGCAGAAGCTTGTAGGGGACCAAAGAAGGAGGGCACCGCAACGCGCGCCGCATCGCGGGACGGCTGCCGTCCGGACAAAGCGTCTGTCCTGACGGTATGATCAGGGCGTCACCTTGGACAGGGCAGGGCAGCCGCACGCGAGCGTGGGTGAGGGAGTGCTGCGCTGGTTCAGCGCGTTGGTGGCGGGGCCTGCCATCTCAAGGACTCTGGACACCCGTCCGCGAGTGTTGAAGAGGTGCGCGTTGCACATTTGGATCATCGTCGCCTTGTCCTGGATCACACTCCTTAGCTCTCGGCTGAACGTTGTCCACGAGGTGTCTGGCGCAGCATCAGCCGAGGTGATGGCGCAGGACCTCTCGCGCACCGTAGCGGAGAGTCGAACAACCTCGTGGCCGTCCGTCTCGCCACCGGAGTCCCTGCTATATGACTACACGTCGTTCGGCGACCCTGGCGTGACGTCGCGCATCGTGGCCACGGACAAGCCTTCCCCGGCCTGGATCACCAGGGAGCAGGCACGTGAGGACATCAGGTTCCTGTTCGAGATGCTCAAGTACGGGTACGCGCTCTATCAGCTATTCGGCGGCGATGAGACGTTCGACGGGGCGCGCACGGATCTGCTGGACGAAGTGGCGTCGATGGGCAGCGAGTCTCGGATCCGCGTATCCGCGTTGCGCGATCGAATCCTCCATCACCTCGCGTTCATCCAGGATGGCCATGCCAAGTTTGCCGGGACCCCGCTCTACCAGAGGCAATACTGGTTCCGCAACGATCGCTACGAGTTCGCTCGCGATGCCGAGGGCTTCTACGTTCTCCGCCAACCGCTCACATCTCTTGGGGATGCGCTCAACACCCTCGCCGGCCGCGTGTCGCTCGTTGCGGTCGACGGTCGCGCGCCTGAGGAACTGCTATCGCTCTCTCTGGATGAACGGGGTCGGCTCATCTACATCTTGTCGGTGTTGAGTGCACGGCCTGAGACACGGATCCGCACGGAACTCACGTTGACTGTGTCCGGCCAGACCTTTGGGCGTTCGGCCGTGCTCACGCGTCAGAGCGGCACGTGGTGGACTGAGACGATGCGCGACCTGCGATTCCCGGCGAGTACGGCCTACGCAATGTCCGTTGTGCGTGGCGTTCCCATCGTCATTAACCGCAGCGGCGTTCCATCGAGCCCGGAAGCAGTGGCCGCCTTGCGACGAATGGTCGACGAAGCAAGCCGTTGCGCTGAGTACCCGGTGGCCATCCTCGATCTGCGCAATCACGAGGGTGGCCAGGCCGAGTACGGACGTGCGTGGACGGAGGAGTTCATGGGTCGGGCGTTTGCCTGCGACACGCGGTGGGCCGAGCTTCATACTCCGACCTCGCTTCGCCTTCATCGCTGCTTCGTCGAAGACTACCTGGCAGCCCATGAGACTCAGCTCCGCGAGGTACTGGCCTATCTCGACGCGACGATCGAGGATCTGGAAATGCATCGTCGGACCGCGGCGAACGCCTGGGTGTTGGCTGGCGAGATGGACGATGAGCCAGAGGCTCTGCCCAACGACACGACGCTGTTCGTACTGATTGATGCGGAGACGGGATCAGCTGGCGAGGAATTCGTCAACGCGTTACGCCAGTTCGAGAACGTCATCCTGGTTGGTGAGAACACGGAGGGGCTGACCGTTTCCGGAAGCCCCGCGTGGGGAAGGCTGCCCAACTCGCGCCTGCCGTTTGTGCTTGCCATCGGGATTACGCTAAAGGACATCGAAGCCGGTCGCGAGGGGATTGGCATTCCGCCGGACCTTTGGGTTGATCCCGCTCATGCCCTGGAGCGGGTTCTGGCGTACATCGAAGCCACGGACCCATAGGAGGCTCGCCTCTTGGGCCGAGAGTCGTTTGCCTCGACGCACGTGCGCGAAGCATCTGCTAGCCTGAGGGGCCTCCAGAACGAGGCGCCAGAATGACCAGGCCGCAGCCCCCATCCGCCAGATAGATGACGCGCCCGTCTGTGAAGACGCCGTGCGTGGCCGCACCCGTCTCGTACTGCCCCACGCCCACCACGTGCCGGCTGGCATCGATACGCAGCATCATGGCCCCCGCCATGTTGTCCGCCACGGCCACCATGTCGCCGCGAACGGACACTTCGAGCGATTCGTGCCTTGAAGACACTTCCGCCAGGAAGCGGGGGAAGCGCGGATCACTGACTTCGTAGACAGAGACGCCTCTCGCATGACGTGCGACGGCAAGGAGGCCGTCGCTGGCGTCAATCCCAACCGCCGGTCTTGGCTCCGTAAGAACACGGATAAGGCGAGGAACCAGCGGATCCAAGATGTCGATCACATGCACGCCAGCGCCTCCCATCGCCAAGTAAGCGACATCCCCTAGCACACAGATGCCCTCGCACGGATCCGCCCCGTAGCCCGCGCCGACGAGACGCGGATGGGTCGGGTTCGAAACATCGACGACATCCATCCCCCCATCTCGATTCGCCAGATACACATGGTCACCGGCAGCGTCGAGTTCGCACCATGAGCCTGGACTGCGGCACGATCCGAGAATCGCTGGGCGCGCGGGGTCGCTGACGTCCACGACAAGGAGTCCGCGAGATGGGTCGAGCACGTAGGCGCGAGCGCCGCAATGGAACACACCGAAGCAGGCATCGTGGGTCGGTATGACCCCCAACTCGCGGGGGCGCGCTGGATCTACAACATCAAGAATGCTTGCACCTTGATTATGGGACAGCAACGCGATGCCCCCGTCGACGTGCACGTCGTAGCCTACGCCAACGCGAGCCGTCCCAAGCTCCCTGAGGCCAACGCGTTCGCGCGAGACCAGGCAACCCGGCAACAGAGACAGACCGGCTGCCATCGCAACAAGCCAAGCGACAGATCGCTTCACGAGGGGCCTCCCTTTGGCGTTTCGCCAACAGAAGAGCGTCATAACATCATGAGGCTCCTGAGCGCTTTGTGCCATGAGCCTGACGATGGCGCTCGGCTCTGGCGTCGGCGCAGATCCCCCGCCGCGCTGCACCGTGGGTCGGACCCTTGGCGCAGCAACCTGCTGCGGCGTGTGGCGACGCTCATGCACGTTGTTCGTGTCATCGCCGGGCCGTCCTAACCCGCCGTCACCTGGCATTGATGGGCCTCCGTCAGGTGATCGCGCAGCTCCTTCTCCTCGTGGTTCGTCGCCCGTGCGTTCTTCCTCTGCGGGCACAGACACCTGCCCCGTGGCAACGTCGGCAGCGGGGCATTGGCGGATCAGCGGCAGTCGTCTCGACGCTCTCAGATCCTCCCCTGGGGGCAGTATAATCCCGACCTTGCGTCGCCAGAGCGGTTCTCGGCGTCGAACATCCCGGCTTTGCGGAGGACGTCATGCAGAAAGACGCATCAACCATGGAGAAGGTCGTCGCCTTGTGCAAGCGGCGCGGGTTCATCTTTCCGTCGAGCGAGATCTATGGGGGGATCGGCGGCTTCTGGGATTACGGTCCTCTCGGCGTCGAGTTCAAGCGGAATGTGAAGGAGGCGTGGTGGCACGACATGGTCGTCGGCCACGATGACACCCTGGCTCCGGGAGGCGCGCCGTCGGCGTACGAGATGGTCGGCCTGGACTCGACGATCATCACGCACCCGCAGGTCTGGAAGGCCAGCGGGCATTTCGACCTGTTCTACGATCTCTTCGTCGACTGCAAGACGTGCAAAGCTCGTTTCCGTGCCGATCAGCTGAAAGACAGCCAGTGCCCAAGGAAGCCGAGCCGCAGGCCAGGAGACGGCGACGACTGCGCGCTGACGGAGCCGCGCGAGTTCAATCTGATGTTCAAGACCTACGTTGGCGCGCTCATCGACCCGGCGGCCGAGGCCTACCTGCGGCCGGAGACGGCCCAGGGCATCTTCGTGAACTTCAAGAACGTCGTCTCGACGTCGCGGGTGAAGGTGCCGTTCGGGATCGCACAGATCGGCAAGTCGTTCCGCAACGAGATCACGCCCCGCAACTTCACGTTCCGCTCACGCGAGTTCGAGCAGATGGAGATCGAGTTCTTCTGCGCCCCCGAGGAATCACCCACCTGGTACCAGTACTGGCGCGATCGGCGCATGGCCTGGTACACGTCGCTCGGCCTGGCGAGCAACCGTCTGCGCCTGCGCGAGCATACACCCGAGGAACGCGCCCACTACTCCTGCGGCACGGCCGACATCGAGTATGCATTCCCCTTCTGTGCCGAAGGCGACTACGGCGAGTTGGAGGGCGTATCGCACCGCAGCGACTTCGATCTGCGCAGCCACATGGAGGGCAAGCTCGTGAAGGAGGGCGACGCTCTCGTCGTCGAAAGGGATGCGACGGGAACGCCCCGGCACTCAGGAAGCGGTAAGGACCTCTCCTACTTCGACGAAGTGACGCAACGCAAGTTCATCCCCCACGTCATTGAGCCGTCGGCGGGCGCCGACCGCGCCGCGCTGGCCTTCTTGTGCGAGGCCTACGACGAAGACTCGATTCCCGACGAGAAGGGAGTCCCGCAGGAGCGCGTCGTCCTGCACCTCCACCCGCGCCTGGCTCCGGTCAAGGTTGCGGTGTTCCCTTTGGTCAAAAAGGACGGCCAGCCCGAGACGGCCGCCGAGCTGTACCGCTCGCTCAAACAGCGCTGGAACGTCTTCTATGACGAGAAGGGATCGATCGGCAAGCGGTATCGGCGCCAAGACGAGTCGGGAACGCCCTTCTGCGTGACGATCGACCACCAGACCTCCGAGGACGGTACGGTGACGATTCGCGACCGCGACACGACAGAGCAGACGCGCATCGCACTACGCGAGGTGGAGACCTACGTCGCCGAACGGCTCCGAAAGCTCTAGGCCAGCGGCGTCGACCCGGGGGGCCGTCCTCTACGCGACAGGGGTCTACTTCGCTTCGCAGGTTCTCGTCGGCATGCTCGGCGGGGCCGTCGGTCCGACGTTGGGACCGTTCGCGACCCAGGTCGGTGTCGGGCTGTCCGCCGTCGGCGTCATCCTCGCGACGCGATCGCTCGGCTACCTCGTCGGATCCTTCGCCAGCACGCGCTGGATGGATCGTATCGCCATTCACCGCGGTCTGGCCGCGGCAAGCCTCGTTGTCGCCGGCGCCCTCGCCTGGCTGCCCTGGGCTCGTTCGCTCGCTGCCCTGATGCTGCTCGTCGTCCCGCTGGGCTTCGCGACAGCCGGCGCCGATGTCGGCGTCAGCACGATGCTCCTGCGAACGCACCGCTCGCGCGCGGCACCGTACATCAGCGCCATCCATTTCTGCTACGGCATTGGAGGTCTCGCCGCGCCCTCTCTTGTCGCCGCGTGGGGTCCTGGACGAGAAACATGGGCCTACGTGGTTCTCGCCGGCGCGTACGCGCTCCTTGCCGTAGCGTACTTCTCCCTCGGGCACTCAGGAAGCGGGGCGGCGGCGCAACCCTCTTCGGGTGCCCACACGCAGGCTGACCGTCTCGGGCGCGCCTTTGTCGCCGCCCTCGCCGTGCTCGTCCTCTACGTCGGCGCCGAGATCGGTCTCGCCAGTTGGTTGTACGAGTACGTCAACCTGCAACATGGCGCGACCGCGACGGGTGTGACCGGCGCCTTCTGGGCCGGGTTCAGCTTGTCGCGCCTCGCCGGCATCCTGGCCGCGCGCCGTTGGGCGCCGCAGAGGATCCTCGGCGCGGCCTACGTCGCGGGTCTCGCCTCCCTTGCGACCCTCGCCGCAGGATCGCACGCGCTCGCGGCGGCGTGGATCGGCGCGGTCGGGTTCGGGATCGCCGTGGGTCCGATCTACCCTAACGTCATCACGGCCTACTCCGAGCGATTCGAGCTCAACGGCCGCAGGTTCGGCGCCATTGCAGTCGCCTCGTGTGTCGGAAGCATGACCTTCCCCTGGCTCATCGGCCGTCTGATCGACATCGGCGGGCCGATCGTCGTCCCCGTGACTTCAGCGTGCCTCCTCAGTGCATCGGCTCTTGCCGCGCGCCGGTTGTGGCGATTGCGCGTTCGGGTCGGGGCGTCGGGAGTCCCCGGGTCGGACTAGGCAAGACGACGAACCCGCACCTCGATCTCGGGATGATCTTTCAGCCGTTTGACGAGATCTTGGGGATCGGTCGATCCGTAGTGGTACGGGTAGAGGATCTTCGGCCGCATCGCCAGGGCGACGTCGGCCACCATCTCCGGCGTCATCGTGTACGGCAGGTTCATCGGCAGGAACGCCACGTCGATGTCCCTTACCGCTTTCAGCTCCGGCGTGTTCTCGGTATCGCCGGCGACAAGGACGCGCAGGTTGCCGAAGGTGATGATGTACCCGTTGCCGTTGCCGCAAGGGTGAAAGGGGTCCCCGCCGTCCCGGCGATGCACGACGTTGTAGGCGGGAATCGCCTCGACACGCAGACCCCGTACGACCGTGACGTCTCCGTTCCGCATGAGCGTGCCTCCGCGAATCTGCGCCGCGCACAATACGCTGTGGATGACCTCCGTCGACTCCTGGCGCACGTGCGCCAGCGCTTCGGGATCCAGGTGATCGCGATGCTCGTGGGTGATGAGAACGAGATCCGCTTTGGGCAAGGCAGCGTAATCAGCGACCTTCTGATACGGATCGACGTACACCGTCATCCCTTGTTGGCGGAACATCAGCGATCCGTGCCCAAGGAACGTGATCTCGATCTCGGCGGTCGCCGTGCCCAGCGTGTCCGTTTCGAAGGTCTGCTCGACCATTTGCTGCCTCCTGCTCCGGAACCTACACGGCTCGTTCCGCCGCGACGAGAGCCATCTGGTCCGCCAGGTCTTCGGCTCGGTCGCTGATGTCCACAAGGGCTTCGAAGTACCCCCGCACGTGGAGCTTCCGCGCCAGCTCGATGTCGAGCGCAAACAGCTCGCGCGTGGCACGTGCGTGCAGGCGATCGACCGCACTCTCGTGATCGTCGATGCGCTCCGCACAAGCGAGCGCTTCAGAGAAGTGACCGGCAAGCAGCGAACGGATGCCGCAGTCAACGTCCTGGAACAAGGCCTCTGTCTCGGCAAGGATCTCCTGGACCGACGAGCGCATCGCACTCGGCACATCCACCGACTGGTTCAGGAGATAGTGGAGGGTTGCCTGAGCCGCGTTGGCAAGCGTGTCCATCCGATCGACGATCAGTAAGAGCTGCCGTCGTGACGGACTCAACAGCGCGCCTTGCACCATCGCCCGTTCCACTTCGCGTCGTACATCGTCAGCCAGGCTCTCTGACTTGTGCGTCTCGACGGTGAGCCGCGCCGCCTTCTCCCGATCGCCTTCCTCGAAGTAGGCTCGCGTCGCCTGCACGAAGAGCTCGACGGCGTTACGGACGTGCCCGAGGTGTCGAAGAACAAGCTCTTGGACTTCCTCTGTGCGCTTCCAGAATCGGAACATCCCATCCCCCCCGCAGGAGATCCGCGCGATCCCCGTCGCCCTACGAGACAAGCCGCGCCACGCCGACGAGTCCGGCCGAGAGGAGTCCGGCAATCGTCGGCGTCCCGACCCATCCGAACGCGACGCGAAGGACGACACGGCCGTCGATCGTCCGGACGCCTTTCACCAAGCCGACCCCTAGCACAGCCCCGACGACGGCTTGGGAGGCGGAAACCGGAACGCCGATCATCGCGTAGACATTCAGCGTGACGGCTTCTGCAAGAATGACCAGAAGCGCTGTCACCGGATCCAACGCGACGATGCGGTTCCCCACCGTGTCGATGACGCGTCGACTGAAGGTGAGAATACCCAAACCGATCGCGAGCGCGCCAATCAGCGCCGCGACAGAAGGTGAGAGGAGACCGCTCGAAACGTAGACGCCGGTAACGTTGGCGACGTTGTTCGCCCCGAGGGCAAACGCGCTGTAGCACGTGGCAAGGATGAGGCCGACGCGGATGACGGCAACTCGACGCACCCAACGGCTGGGCAATGCGCCGGGAAACCGAACGAGAAGCTTGTACGGAATGTAGGCGGCGATCAGTCCGCCCAGAGGCGTCAGGATCCACGACAGGAGGATCTTCACGAGCGGACCGAACGCCACGCCGCCGGAGAGGAAACCCGCGCCGATCAACGCGCCGACCACGGCTTGCGTACTCGATACCGGAAGACCGAGCAGCGTCATGAGGGTCACGGTCAGCCCCGCGGCCACGGCGACCAGGAACGCCGACAACAGCGTCTGGGTTCCGATCGAGCTGTAGGCAGCAAACCCGCGCGTACCCACGGCAAGAGCTCCCACAAGCACAAAGCCGGAAGCGAGGATGGCCGCGGTCCAGAAACGCATGGCCGCGCAGCCGACGATCGGACCGAACAGGTTCGCCGCGTCATTCGCGCCGAGCGACCATCCCATGAAGATTCCCGCCAGAAGCGTCCACACGATGTCCAGCCTCTCTTGTGAAGTATGGACGCACTATAGTCGACACGTGCGATCTGTCAATGGCCCGTGTCCTCATGGGGTGGCGTGAGACGCAGACGACCCAGGCAGCGCACGGAGAACACCGACGCGACCCGCCGAGCCAACGCTACCGGCAACGTCAGGCTCCATCGCGCGTTCCAGCAGGTGGTGGCGTAGATCAGGCCGCCCATCATCGCCGATGCGCGGCCCGGTTGCGGCAAGCCCATCCCGGCCCAGAGGCCACACGCTCGCGCTGGATCGCGCTACCCCAAGAGCGAAAGCAGGATGCCGGCGACCAATGCCGACCCGAGCTGGCCGGCAACGTTCGGTCCCATCGCGTGCATGATGAGCAGGTTGTTGGGGTCCGTCTCGAGCCCGACGCGGTGCGCGACGCGCGCCGCCATGGGAACCGCCGAGATGCCGGCCGCGCCGATCAGCGGGTTGACCGGATCGCGCGAGAATCTGCACATCAGCTTGCCCATCAGGACGCCGCCTGCAGTTCCGACGGCGAACGCGACGAGGCCAAGTGCCAGGACGACGAGCGTTTCGACTCGCAGGAAAAGGTCGGCCGAGAGCTTCGAGCCGACGCCGAGGCCGAGGAAGATCGTGACGATGTTGGTGAGCTCGTTCTGAACGCCCTTCGACAATCGGTCCACAACGCCGGACTCGCGCAGGACGTTGCCCAGCATGAAGATCCCGATGATCGGGATCGCGACGGGAAGAAGCAGGGCGCAGAGGCCGGTCACGAGGAAGGGGAAGAGGATCCGTTCGAGCTTGGATACATCGCGCAGCTGCCGCATGACCACCGCGCGCTCTTTGCGTGTCGTCAGGGCGCGCATGATCGGTGGCTGGATGATGGGCACCATGGCCATGTAGGAGTAGGCCGCTACGGCGATCGCGCCGAGAAACCGCGGAGACATGCGCGAAGCGAGGATGATCGCCGTGGGCCCGTCGGCGCCGCCGATGATGCCGATCGCCGCAGCATCCCTGAGTCCGAGGTCGAGGCCGGCGTACCGGCCGAGGGCCAGGGCGCCGAGGAGCGTTGCGAAGATGCCGATCTGGGCCGCCGCCCCCAGGAGAAGCGTTCTCGGCTGGGCGAGCATCGGGCCGAAGTCCGACATCGCCCCGATGCTGAGGAAGATGAGGAGCGGGAAAACGCCCGTCTGGATTCCCACGGCGTAGATCTGGCCGAGGATGCCGTCCGCACCGCCGATGCCCGCGAGGGGGATGTTCACGAGGAGGCCCGCAAACCCAATGGGCAAGAGAAGCGACGGCTCATACTCCTTGTGGATGGCGAGCCAGATGAGGAGCCCGCTAACGGCGATCATCACGAGCTGGCCCCACGTGAAATTGGCGAAGCCCGTTGACTGGAGAATGCTCTGCAGCATCGAGAGGATGTCCATGGTCGTCACCGAATCCGCGCGAGGGCCTGCCCCGCCTTCACTTGACTGCCTACAGCCACGGCGATCTCTTCGATGACTCCGGAGACGGCGGCCTTCACCTCGATCTCCATCTTCATCGCCTCGAGGACGATCACCACGTCACCAGCTCGCACCGGCTTCCCCGCCGCCGCTGGAATGCGCAAGACGATCCCCGGCAAGGGCGCCGCGATCGAGGCGCTTCCTCCGGCAACCGGCGCGCTGGCCGTCGGCCTTGCCCCGCCTTCGGACACGGTGTACGAGTAGGGAACGCCGTCCACCGTTACCCGGCCGTCGTCGAGAACCACCCGGTACTCGCGTTCTCCCAATCGAACCCGAAGCTCGCTTGGCTCCGCGGCCGGCTCGCCGGCGGGCGCGGCCTTCTTGCGGATCATCACGCGGGCCTGGCCCTTGAGGAACTCCACGCCCTTCTTGCCGCAGGTCGCGACGATGAAGACGTTCTCGTCGGTAACCGCAAGCTCCTCGCGCTCCAACGTGGCTCGCGCCGCGGCCATTCCCTTCTCTGGGTCGGCGTCGTTCAGCGCAAGCGGACTCTCTGTCGTCGGCGGCAGGCCGAGTTGTTCCGAGGCAAGGCGCACGATCTCCGGATCGGGCGCCACGGGCGTTCGCCCGAAGTACCCGAGGACCATCTTGCCGTACCCGTCGGCCAGCTTCTTCCACGGGCCGAGGAAGACGTTGTTGTACGCCTGCTGGAAGTAGAACTGCGACACGGGCGTTACGGACGTTCCGAAGCCACCGCGGCGCACGGTGTCGCCCATGGCGGCGATGACCTCGGGCAGGCGGTGCAGCGTCCCGTTGTCGCGCATCATCTGCGTGTTCGCTGTGAGCGCGCCGCCGGGCATCGGCGAGAACGGGATGAGCGGTTCGACGGCTCGTGCTTCGGGAGGCACGTCGTAGTCTTTCATGCACTCCTTCAGCACTTCCTCGGCCTCGAGGACCTTGCCGATGTCGAACCCAAGGTCCACGTCCCGCCCGCGCAGCGCGTGCCACAGCGTGGCGATGTCCGGCTGGCACGTTCCGCCGGACACGGGTGCGAGCGAGACATCGAGGGCGTCGGCCCCGGCATCGATGGCGCTGAGATAGGCCGCGAGGCCGATGCCGGCGGTTTCGTGCGTGTGGAACCGCAGCTGGACCTTGGGACCTAGAAGCTCGCGTGACCGGCGGATCGTCTCGCCGACCACGTGCGGCGTTGCCGTTCCCGAGGCGTCCTTGAAGCACACCGAGTGGTACGGGATGTCGGCGTCGAGAATCTGGCGAAGGACGCCAAGGTAGAACTCCGGCGTGTGGGCGCCGTCACAACCCGGAGGCAGGCCCATCATGGTGACGACGACCTCGTGGCGCAGGCCGGCTTCGACGATGCATCTCCCGCTGTGCACCAAGTTCTGCACGTCGTTCAGGGCGTCGAAGTTGCGGATCGTACTGATGCCATGCTTCGCGAAGACGTGAGCGTGAAGGCGAATCACGTCGCTGGGCTGAGACTCGAGGCCCACGACGTTGATCCCGCGCGCCAGCGTCTGCAGGTTCGCGTCGGGTCCCGCGGCCGCCCGAAACGCGTCCATCACGTCGAACGCGTTCTCGTTCGCGTAGAAAAACGCTGATTGGAACGACGCGCCCCCACCCGACTCGAAGTGGAGGATCCCAGCTCTCCGAGCCGCCTCCACCGCCGGGAGGTAGTCGCGCGACAGGACGCGCGCGCCATACACCGACTGGAACCCATCGCGGAACGCCGTCACCATCAGGTGGATCTTCTTCGTCATCGCTTTCCCTTATCGCTGCGCCCACGGGCAATCGCGATCACGGCCGCCACCTCGGCGAGGTCGCCCCCGTTGCCCACCGCGTGGCGCTCAACCCGGCGTGCGACGCGGCCGAGCAACACCACGAGGACGACAAGAAGCGCCAAGAAGAGGAACGTGAAGGTGATGCCCACGATTGTCACGGTCAACCCATCGCGCATACGTCACCACCCGAAATCCGATGCATGCATCCACGGTCGTCGCAGACCTGGAGAGTCAGATCCTCCGCCAGGTCGACGGCCGTTCCGAAGAGCGTCCCCTGGGGACCCACGACCTGGATAGGATCGCCGATTCCTGTCATCTTTGCGAGAACCTCGGAACGCAGGGCGTCGAGACGCGTTGCCGCGAGCCGACCGAGGAATCGCGCCGCGACACTCTGCGCAATGGCTGAGGCGTCGAGCGATCGCCCCGTAGAGATTGCGAGCGACGTCGCCGGGCGATCGATGGCCGCAAGCTCGACGGCCGTCATGTTGACGTTGATGCCCACGCCGACGACGGCCGCGGTGGCCCGGGGACCTTCGTAGGTCGCCTGCGCGAGGACTCCGGCGACCTTCCGGCCATCCACCAACACGTCGTTGGGCCATTTGAGCGTCGGCGCGAGGCCCTCGCGCTCGATGGCGTCGCACACCGCAAGCGCCATCGTCATCGTGAGCGCGCCGGGAAGCGCCGCGGAAGGCACGGCGGGAAACGCCTTGACGACGCCGCTCATGTAGACATTGCCGACCGGAGGCGAGTGCCAGCGCCTGCCGAGCCGTCCTCGCCCCGCCGTCTGCGCTGCAGCCATGACGAACGTGCCGTGAGGGATCTCGGGCAAGCGGCGCGCCGCATAGGCGTTCGTGGAGTCCACCTCGTCGAGGAAGATCCAATGTGGGATCGAGCCCTCGTCGAGGCGCGAGTCAAGGCCATCAACACACCCGGAAGAAGAGAAGCCCGCGTGTCGCATCGTCTCCCGACTCGGGCGATCGCCGGTCGTCACGCTCCCTCACCCTCCCGTGAGTGGAGTGTACCCATCACCCGTGGATGAGCAATCTGGAACTTGATCCACGCGTCTCCACCCATGGGGCCGCGATCGGCGCGGCTCGCGCGGCGAAGCCGCCTAGAGCGCTTCCGTCCCTTCGCTGAGGATCGCGAGGTACCTGTCGTAGACGAACAGGCGATTGCGCCGCCTGCCCGTCAGTTCGCGAGCGATGCCGAGCTCGGCGACGTGTGGCCTTCGCCATCTTCTGATGCTGAGAGTGAAGCCGGCGGACGCGGTTGTGGCAATGCTGCCGCCAGAAGCAGAAAGCCCTCGGGCTCGGTGTCGCCCAGATGTGTCGCGACACGTACTGCCGAGGGTTGGTTCTCATCGAGCAGTATTGATCTCCCATGGCTCTGTGTCAAGCCCACGGGTCCACCTCCTGGCTGGCTCACACACCGATGCCGTGCAGCGATCGTTCCATTCTAGATGTGGTGAGAAGGCACGATGACAACTACTATCCCAAACAGGTGAGATATTCAGGATGTTCCGCGGAGCCCGTTGGGGCGATGGGCTAGGTCGACTCATCACGTATTGATCTCCCGAGGCGGCTCCCATAGCGCTCGCCCGGGCATCGAGTACGTCGCAGGGGTCTCGAACGTAGAAGCCCACAGCACGACGGACCTGCAACCTTCGCCATCTCCTGATGCTGGGAATGCGGCCGACGGGAGCCGGGCCACTGATCGGCACAAGAGACTGGCCTCTGCTGTCGCCTCTCCGAGCGGGCCTTTCGCGCACAGAGTCGTAGCCTTGCTCTTGATTTAGACTTCATCTCATCCTATACTTACTCCATCATGGCTCCCGAGAAGAGAATGGAACGTCTACGAGAAGCGGGCGTAACGCCGACGATGCAGCGCCTTGCCATCCTTGCGTTTCTCGAGGGCACGAAGACGCACCCAACGGCCGACGAGGTGTACGCGGCCGTCCACAGGGAGCATCCGACGATTGCCCGAGCGACGGTCTACAACACGCTGGACGCGTTGACCCGTGCCGGGACGATTCTTCGCCTGTCTGTCGACCCGTCCGCCGCGCGCTATGACGCCGACCTGGGACCGCACGTGCACTTCCGCTGTCGGGTCTGTGGTGGGGTCTACGACCTCGACATCGAGGCGACACAGTGTCTGAACAAGAGGGTCGAAGGGCACGAGGTCGAGGCCGTGCGAACCTACGCTTTTGGCGTCTGCTCATCCTGCCTCGACGCGAAGCGCTCGTCCGAGATGCCTCGGGCATCGCAAGGTTCGAAGAAGCTGGCGCGCAAGTCCGCCGGAGGGGAGGAAGACCATGCCTCCTGAGCTGCCTGAGGTCGAGACTTTCGTGCGCGGTCTGGCACCCACGGTGGGTCAAACGATCACGTCGGCCGAGGTGCTGGATACGAAGCTTGCGGTGTCGGGCGATGACCTCACTGGGGCGCGGATCGAGGAGATCCGGCGCCGCGGGAAGTACATCGGCATCCACCTCGACAACGGCCGGACGCTCGTCGTCCACCTCCGGATGTCGGGCCGGCTGCGCTTGGGGTGCCGAGAGGGCGAGGCGAAGTACGCACGCTTGGTTCTGCGGCTGGGCAAGCGGCGGAGTGTCTACTTCATCGATCCGCGACGACTGGGTACGGCGGAACTCTACGAAGGCGGTTTCGACGTACCTGTCGGAATCGAGCCGCTGAGCGAGGAGTTCACGCCAGCCGCCTTGGCGAGGCTAGCGTCCTCGTCGCGAGCCCCGATCAAGGGCTTCCTCCTTGATCAGAAGCGGATCGCCGGAATCGGGAACATCTACGCCGCCGAGTCGCTGTGGCGCGCGCGGCTCGATCCACGGCGCAAGGCGAACGAGCTCTCTCGTGCCGAGATCGGACGCCTGCACAAGGCGATCGTCTGCGTGCTCGGGGAGGCCGTGGCGCAGCTCGGGACGACCCTCGGGTCGAGTGTGTCGGACTACCACCCGACAGCAACCGAGACGGGATCGTTCCAGAACCATCTCGCCGTCTACGGACGTGAAGGCGAGCCGTGCGAGCGCTGCGGAAAAGGGATTGAGCGATTGATTCAGGCCGGGAGGTCGACATGCTTCTGCCCGGCGTGCCAGAGATAGGAAGAGGCAAGGAGGACGAGATGCAGTTCAAGGGATCGCAGACAGAGAAGAACCTGCTCAAGGCGTTTGCCGGTGAGTCGCAGGCGCGCAATCGGTACACGTACTACGCCTCGCAGGCCTCGAAGGACGGCTTCGTCCAGATTCAGGCCATCTTTCAGGAGACGGCCGACCAGGAGAAGGAGCACGCCAAGCGCTTCTTCAAGTTTCTGGAGGGGGGCGACGTCGAGATCACTGCGGCTTTCCCCGCAGGAGTCATCGCGTCGACCGCCGAGAATCTGCGCGCAGCGGCGGGCGGCGAGCACCACGAGTGGAGCGTGCTGTACCCCGAGTTCGCGCGGATCGCTCGCCAGGAGGGCTTTACCGAAGTCGCCGCGGTCTTCGAGGCGGTTTCGGTCGCCGAGAAGCAGCACGAGAAGAGATACCTCGGGCTGCTGAAGAACGTCGAGGCTGGAACCGTTTTCCGCCGGCCCGCGCCGACGGTCTGGCGATGCCGGAACTGCGGCTATCTGCACGCTGGCGCGGAGGCCCCAAACCTCTGTCCGGCCTGCGCGCATCCACAAGCTCACTTCGAGTTGCTGGCCGAGAATTGGTAGATCCTCGACCACGTCACGTACGGTGGGACGACCCACAACCAGGAGGTGCCCCAAGATGATCGGAAAGAGAATGCAGGAAGCGATCAACGAGCAGATCCAACACGAATTGGGATCGGCGTATCTCTACCTCGCGATGGCCGCCGACTTCCACGCCAAGGGACTGGACGGCATGGCGCAGTGGATGAAGGTGCAGGCGCAAGAGGAGATGACGCACGCGATGCGGTTCTTCGACCACATCCGCGATCGCGGCGGCCACATCGAACTGAAGGCGTTGGCCGCGCCGGAGTCCACCTGGCCGTCGCCGCTCGCCGCGTTCCAAGCGGCGTACAAGCACGAGCAGTTCATCACGGCGCGAATCGACGAGCTGACGAAGATCGCCCGCGAAGAAAACGACAACGCGGCGCTGTTCATGCTCCAGTGGTTCGTCAACGAGCAAGTGGAAGAAGAGGCGAATGCGTCGAAGATCGTCGACATGCTGACGTTGATCGGCGAGTCCGGTCACGGCCTTCTGATGGCCGATCGTGAGCTGGGGGCGCGCGTGTTCACGCCGCCGGCGGCCGAACCCGGCGCGGCGTAGCCATAAGGAGAGCCATGCCCTTCACGTTTGTGAGCGATGCGGCCGCCCTCAACAACGCGCTGTTCCAGGTGACGCACGGCCTCTATGTCGTGACCGCGAAGCGGGGGGAGAAACTGAACGGTCAGATCCTCGATGCGCTGATGCAGGTGACGAATGCGCCGCCCCGCATCGCCATCGGCATCGGCAAGCGCTCGCTGACCCACGAGATGATCGCCGAAACGGGGCGATTCGCCGTCAGCGTGATCGACCGCGCCGACCCAGCGAACGCGGACGTGATTCGCCGCTTCGGGTTTCAATCGGGGCGCGCCGCCGACAAGTTCGCCGGCTTCCCCCACGGCCTGTCGGAAAGCGGCCTTCCATACCTTGAGAACGCCGTGGCGCTGTATGAGTGCACGGTGGTTCGCGAGCGCCTGCTCGACCTTGACACGCACACGCTGTTCGTCGCGTCGGTCGATCGGGCGGGAACGCGCGACGGCGGCGAACCGCTCACCTACAACGAGTACCGCAAGACCCTGAGGAGGGGATAGCGATGGAAAAGTGGATCTGCACCGTGTGCGGCTACGTGTACGACCCGACGGTCGGCGATCCGGATGGTGGCGTCGCTGCGGGTACGGCGTTTGCCGACATCCCCGACTCGTGGGTCTGCCCGATCTGCGGCGTCGGGAAGGACCAGTTCGAGAAGGTGAGCTAGAGAAGATGCGGGCGCGTCCCCCGGACCCTGCCAGGGAAGGCCACCCAGGGATCGGACGGCGGGAGACGGGCCGCGCCCCGCAATGTTGAAAGGAGATCGACGTGAAGCGACGTGAGGTTCAGCCGGGAGTCGAGTGGCTTGGCGCCGTGGACTGGGACCGGCGTCTGTTCGACGAGTTGATCCCGCTTCCCGACGGGACGAGCTACAACGCGTATCTTGTGCGGGGAGAGGACAAGACGGCACTCATCGACACGGCGGACCCCACGAAGAGAGAGACGCTCCTCGCTCAGCTCGCTGACGTCCCGCGGATCGACGTCGTGATCGTTCAGCACGTCGAACAGGACCACTCGGGGTCCACGGCCGACGTTCTGGCCCGCTACCCCGAAGCCCGCGTGCTCGCAAGCGAGAAAGCCAAGCCGATGATCGTCGACCATCTCGCAATCCCGGCCGAGCGGATCGACATCGTCGCCGACCGCTCGACGCTGTCTCTCGGGGGACGAACGCTCGAATTCGTCTACTCTCCCTGGGTCCATTGGCCGGAGACGATGCTGACGTATCTGCGGGAGGACCGCATCTTGTTCACGTGCGACCTGTTCGGCTCGCACCTCGCCACCGCCAATCTCTTGGCTGGTGACCACCCCCGCGTGATGAGCGCCGCGAAACGCTACTACGCCGAGATCATGATGCCGTTTGCCTCGATGATCCGGAAGCACCTTGACGCGATCGCCGGCCTGCCGATCGATCTCATCGCCCCAAGCCACGGCCCGATCTACGACCAGCCGTCGCGGATCGTCGATGCGTATCGCCGCTGGGTGAACGATCCGCCGAAGAACGTCGCGCTAATCCCCTACGTGTCGATGCATGGCAGCACGGCGAAGATGGTCGATCATCTCGTCGCCGCGCTCGTCGAACGCGGTGTGCACGCTGTTCCTCTCAACCTGACGGTGACCGATATCGGCGAGTACGCGTCGGATCTCGTCGACGCGGCGACGGTCGTGTTCGGGACTCCCACCGTGCTCGTCGGCCCGCATCCGAAGGTCGTGTTCGCGGCCTACTTGACCGCCGCGCTGCGGCCGAAGCTGCGCCATGCGGCGGTGATCGGCTCCTACGGCTGGGGAGGAAAGGCGGCCGAGCAGGCGCAGGGGCTGTGTGCGTCGTTGAAAGCCGAGTGGCTCGACTCGGTGTTCGTCCGCGGAATGCCCGACAGCAAGACCTTCGCTGCGCTCGACGCGCTGGCCGATCAGATCGCCGGGCGCCATCTCAAATTGGAGTCCTGACACGATGAACGACCGAAACGTGGTCATCGCCGGCGCGGCGGGGGAAGGGATCCAGACCATCGGCGACGTCGTCGCGACGAGTTTCCTCGCTCACGGCTACCCGGTGTTTCTGACGCAGGAGTTCGAGTCGCGAATCCGTGGAGGAAACTCGAGCACGACGCTGCGGATCGGCTCGGCGCCGCACAACGCCCCGCGACGCGACGCGGACGTTCTCCTGGCGCTGAACCGCGTGTCGCAACAGCACTATGCCCCGCAGCTCCGAGAGGGCGGAATCCTGATCTCCCCCGAGGTCTTCGCCTTCCGCGATCTGGCGAAAGAGCACGGCGGGTCGGAACGATACGCCAACGCCGTGGCCGCCGGGGCGCTGTGCGCGGCAACCGGGATGCCGGTCGCCGTGCTCGAACGCAGGCTGCGGGAGACGTTTGCCGGCCACGGCGAAGAGGTTGCGGCGGCCAACGCTCGTGCGGCTCAAGCCGGATACGACCAAGCGCTCGGGCGGCTGGGTGAACGGGCGGAGAGGCCGCTGCCGCCTCGGACCCACCGGTACGCGTTCGCATCGGCGCACGATGCCATCGCCCTCGGCGCAGCCGCGGCGGAATGCCGGTTCATGGCCGCGTACCCGATGTCTCCGTCGACCCATCTGATCACGACCTTCGCCCGCCACCCAGAGCTCGGCGTCTTCGCCGAGCAGGCCGAGGACGAGATCGCGGCGATCCACATGGGGCTGGGGGCGAGCGCCGCGGGCGCTCGGGCGATGACGGCGACGTCGGGAGGCGGCTTCGCACTGATGGTGGAAGCGGTCAGCCTGGCGGGGATGATCGAGACGCCCATCGTCATTGTCCTCGCCCAGCGTCCGGGGCCCGCGACCGGGCTTCCGACGCGCACGGCTCAGGAAGACCTCTTGTTCGCGATTCGCGCCGGGCACGGAGAGGCGCCGCGCGCGGTGTTGGCGCCGTCGGACCCGCAGGACGCGCTGCGCGCAGCGATCCGCGCGTTCGATCTCGCCGATCGCTATCAGATCCCCGTCATCGTGCTCACGGACCAGTACCTCGCCGATTCGCGGTTCGCGCTTCCCCCCGTGGAGCTTCCCGATGCGATCCCGGGGCCGCAGCTCGCCGACCCAGCATCGATCGAGCGGTATGCGCGGTATCGGCTGACCGATGACGGCGTTTCGCCGCGGCTTGCGCTCGGCCAGAGTGAGCACCTCGTCTGCCTCGACAGCGACGAGCACACGGAACAGGGGCATATCACCGAGGATCTCGATACGGTGCGGCCGGCGATGGTCGAGAAGCGGCTCGAGAAGGGCCGCCGGCTGAAGGGCGAGATCGCCCCGCCATCCCGGAACGCGGTCGACGATGCGGACCTCGTCCTCGTCGGATGGGGTTCGACGAAGGGCGCGATCGACGAAGCCGTCTCCATCCTGCGTGACAGCGGACGCCGTGTCGGAGCCCTCCACTTCACCGAACTATGGCCGCTGCCGGCGATGGAGTTCTCGGAGACGGCCCGCTACTGGACGGCGGAGGGCAACGCAACCGGTCAGCTCGCCCAACTTCTGCGGATGGAGTACGGCGTCGAGACGGAAGGACGAATCGGACGCTATGACGGTCGTCCTCTCGACGCGGCGACGATTCTGGAGGCCCTGTCATGACGACGCCCGAACGCGACCTTGCGGTCGAGAACCAGTGGTGCCCGGGCTGCCCGAACTACGGGATCCTTGCGGCGCTCAAGCGGGCGCTTGAACGCCTTGACCTCCCACCCCACCGGGTCTGCCTTGTGTCGGGCATCGGCCAAGCAGCGAAGCTGCCGCACTACGTAGACGCCCACGTCTTCAACGGACTCCACGGACGAGCGATCCCGGCCGCGATCGGCATTCAGGTGGCGAATCCTGAGATGACGACGATCGTCACGTCGGGGGACGGCGACCTGTACGGCGAAGGAGGCAATCACCTCCTCCACGCGTTCCGACGCAACCCCAACCTGACGGTGATCGTCCACAACAACCGGATCTACGCGCTGACGAAAGGTCAGGCGTCGCCAACCACGCCGCTCGGCGAGCGCACGCGCCTGCAGTTCGACGGCGTCGATGTCGATCCGGCGCAGATGCTGGCGACAGCGATTGTGCACAACTGCACGTTCGTGGCGCGCGGCTTCGCCGGCGATCTGGACGGGCTGGCCGCGATCCTCGAACGCGCGATCGCCCACCGTGGGTTGTCGCTCGTCGACGTGATTCAGCCGTGCATCACGTGGGGAAGCCATCCCGTCGACTGGTATCGCGAACGGGTCTTCGCCGTCCCCGAGGACCACGACCCCACCCAACGCGACGCGGCGATCCGCCTGGCGCTGGACGCTCCGGACCGATTCGCCATCGGCGTGCTCTACGAAACCGAACCGCGACCGACCTTCGCAACCGCTTACCGCAAGCGGGTCGGCTCCGGGCCGCTCGCCTGGATGCCGCGTATCGGCCGTGCAGCCATCGAGACGCACCTTGCAGCATGGGTCGTGGACCCGGAAGGAAAGGAACCGACAAAGGAGAAAGGATGAGTCCGATTCGCGTCGGCGCCCCCGCGCCAAAGCTCTCGCTGAAGGACCAGGATGGTCGAGTTGTCGATCTCGCGGAGCTGCGGGGAAAGAACGTCTTGCTCTCGTTTCACCCCTTGGCGTGGACCAGCGTTTGTCTGCGGCAGATGGAGGCCCTCGAGATGAACTTCGAGACCTTCGAGACGGCAGGGTGCGTCGCGCTCGGCGTGAGCGTGGACCCCGTGCCGTCCAAGAAGGCATGGGCCGAGTCGATGCACGTCGAGAAGACGCGGCTTCTCTCGGACTTCTGGCCCCATGGTGCCGCAGCGCAGGCCTTTGGGATCTTCCGCGAGGGGGATGGGTTCTCGGAGCGTGCGGCGATCGTCGTGGA
The DNA here is from genome assembly GCA_040752575.1 of Candidatus Bipolaricaulota bacterium. Classification (GTDB taxonomy): domain Bacteria; phylum Bipolaricaulota; class Bipolaricaulia; order UBA7950; family UBA9294; genus CAIOGO01. The sequence continues at coordinate 79,268 of JBFMGK010000003.1, read as the reverse complement.
TGCTGACGGCATCGTGCGCTTCGTGAAGGTCTACCCCATGAAGGAAGTCCCCGATGTGGGCGAACTCCTGCGAGTCGTTCAGGGACTGCAGCGCTAGGCAAAGGAGGGACTCATGCATGCGATGACCCGGGAGTTTCTGGAGGCCGCGTTCTCAGGAGAGAGCCAGGCCCACATGCGATACCTGATCTTCGCCGAAGCAGCCGAGAAGGAAGGCCGACCCCAGCTCTCGCGCCTCTTCCGAGCGATCGCGTACGCGGAGCAGGTTCATGCCACCAATCACTTCCGCGAGCTCGGGAAGCTGCAAGATGCGGCGGCGAATCTGGAGACCTGCATCGCCGGCGAGAACCACGAGGTCACCGAGATGTACCCCGTCTACGAGAACGCTGCGCGGTTCCAGGGCGAGAAAGGGGCCGTCCGATCGGCGCACTTCGCCCTCGAAGCCGAGAAGATCCACGAGACGATGTATCGGGAGGCCAAGAGCAAGATCGCGTCGGCAAAGGACCTGACCCTTGGCCTGGTGCACATCTGCCCCGTGTGTGGCTACACGGTCGAGGGTGAGGCGCCGGAGTACTGCCCCGTATGCGGGGCGAAGCGCGACGTGTTCAAGACGTTCTAGGCGGGCCGAGTGCCCGCGAAAGGGGAGTTGCCATGAGATTCGCAGAGCTTGTGAAGGGTGGCGCCCAGGAGGGGAAAGAGAAGCACGTTCCGACCATCGAACGGGTGAGCTGCCAGGAGTGCGGCGAGAACGCGATCAAGATCACGGTTGGCAAGGAGGTCGCGCACCCCAACACCGTCGAGCATCACATCAAATGGATCGCCCTGTTCGGCGTGAAGAACGGCGTGGCGGTTCACATCGCGACGTTCGACCTCGGGCCGACGTACGGGAAGCCCATCGTCGTCACCCACGCGAACCTCGAAGGATTGAGCGAGTTGGTCGCCGTGGAGTACTGCAACTTGCACGGTCTGTGGGAAGGGTCTCTCACGCTCTAGGGATCACCGGGCCACGGCGCCGAACGCGGTGTTCGTGGCCCGCAGCTTCGGAGGGTCGACATGAACCTTCTTCCGGCAATCGAAGCGCGACGCGCTCGACGCGCGCTTTCCACCGAACCTATCGCTCGCGAGGTCGTCGAAACGCTTCTCGCCGCGGCCCACCTTGCCCCCTCGTGCGCCAACCGACAGCCGTGGCGATTCGTCGTCGCGGATGCCTCGCCGGCCCTCGAAGAGGTCAAGGCCTCTCTTTCTGCAGGCAACTACTGGGCCCAAGTTGCCCCGGCGATCATCGCCGTGGCTTCGCGACGCGACTTGGACTGCGTCATTCCCGACGGTCGGGAGTACTACCTGTTTGGCTGCGGGTTGGCCGTCGCGCAGCTGATGATCCAGGCAACGGAGATGGGACTTGTTGCGCATCCGATCGCCGGTTATCGCGCCGCGGAGGCGCGTGCTGCCTTGGCGATCCCCGACGACTACACGCTGATCACCCTCGTGGTCCTCGGCTGGCCGGGCGACGCATCGAAGCTGTCCGACAAGCATCGCGCGGAGGAGGCGGCGCCCCGTGATCGCCGGCCGTTGCCCGACGTGATCGCCTGGAACCGGTTCTCGTTCACGGATGCGACTCCGTCTGCGGGATGACCCCTGCACGCGACGCCGTGGCGGCCGTTGACCCTTGCCAGCGACTCGGTCTATGCTCGAGCGTATTGGTAAGGGGTCTGTCATCCATGAGGAGGTCTGCATGAGGCGCTGGGGATTCGGACGGCGGGCGGCGTTGACGTTCGCTGTGCTGGCTGCGGCAGCCGTCGCGGCAAACGCGGCAACGCTCAGCCTCCGTTTCGGCGAAGGGGAGGACTTCGTCGGGCACGCCTTCGGGGTGCGTGTCGTCGACGCTGCGACGTTCGCCGAGCTTGCGCGGTTCGACGTTCCGAAGGTGGAGTCGGCACCATTTGAACTCGATCTCGGGTCCCTCGAAACGGGAAGGTCGTATCGCATCGACCTTTATGCTGACGACAGCGGAAACGGGCGCTACGATCCTCCGCCCGTCGATCGAGCGTGGCGAATGGTCGTCGGACCCGTATTGGTGGACGGCTCGATCGAGGTCCCGGTCGACGGACCCCAGATCGACATCGATTGGCCGCCGCGGGTCGACGGCCGCATCGAAGCCGGAGAGTATCGCCACACCTGGACGGACTCCGAGACCGGGATCACCCTATCGTGGCAGAACGACGCCGAGGTGCTGTCCCTCGGTCTCTCGGCCGCCACGACTGGGTGGATGGCGGTGGGGCTGGACCCGTCGGCGCGGATGCAGGGTGCCGACTTCCTCCTCGCGGCCATCGTGGGCGGACAAGTTCTCGTCGAAGACCACTACGGCGTTGGGCAGACGGTGCATCGAAAGGATGCGACGTCCCATGTCATCCAAGCCGCCGGTGTCGAGGCCAATGGCGTGTCGGTCGTCGAGTTCTCGCTTCGGCTCGCGTCCGGCGATCCATCAGACGCTCATCTTGAGCCGGGACAGCACGTCACCGTCCTGCTGGCGCTCCATGCGACGCAAGACGACTTCGTGAGCCGCCATACCCGACGATCCACGGGCTCGATCGTTCTCGACGGAGGTCGATAGGATTGGACGCTCTGCGCTCGTTCGGGTACGGCACAGTTCTCGGACCGTTTCCCGTCGTTGTCTGGTTCGGGCTCGTCGCGCTGGTCCTGATGGTCCTCGCGGCGGGCAGCGCGAGTCTCAAGAGGCGCATTCCGGCGCTGCGACGCGTTTCTGTCGGCGCGCATCGGCTCATGGCCAGCGTGGGCCTTCTCCTGGCGCTCGTCCACCTCGTGCTCGCGCTGACGGTCTACGTGTAGCGTCCCTAGTAGTCGGGACGAAGACCGAACTCCGCGGCTTCGATCCAAGCGCTCGGGCGGTCGAAGTAGTCGACAAGGGACGTTACGAAGACGAAGTGCCCGCGTTCGGCGTCGGCCAGCTCCCGAAAAAGCTCGGCGTGTCGCGGGTTCCTCTCCTCGTCGGCGCGTGCCTGCTCTCGATAGAACGCCTCGGTCTTTCGTTCTAGATCCGAGGCACGCCGCAGGATCTCAAGCAATTCGGCATCTTCCGAGATCCTCAACGCCCCTCCCTCGATCGCGCTCTGAATCCACGTGCGGGCCTCTGCGACAAGACCCTCGTCCGCCGGTGCACTTCGCTTCGCTACGGCGCGCAGGGCCTTTGCATGCTCGGCTTCCTGCTCGGCGAGGAGCGTGAGGATCTTCCGCGCGCCCACATCACGAACACGCGCCGCTGCTTCGGCGTAGGTCTTCCTCGCCTCCTCTTCGCGTCGTACGGCCTCTTCAATCGGCGTCATCCGACCTCCCCTTCCCCGTGTCCCGAGCCACAAGCGGCGGCCTCGCTGCAAACCGGGAAGACGTCGCCAGCGTGCGGCATCACGACCGCCCGGTAGTCCTCGCCGAATCGCCGACGAGCCATCTTCAGCACCTCCGCGAGATCTTCGACCGGATGGACGAAGAAGCGCCGTACGGTTCTCGGATCCAGCTCGGACCTTAGGCATACGTCGATGCGACGCGCGTCGCGCGCCAAGTAGACGGCTTTGTGGCCGCCAAGCTTGAAGCCCTCCGAGGCAAGCAAGCGCTCGACATCTTCCGGTCGCTCGCTTCTCTCGATCCAGTCTCGAAACACCTTGTTGCCAATTCCATCCGGGCACGAGGCCGCCAGAGCGACGATTCCCCCATCGCGCGTCGCGCAGGCCGCCATGTACTCGGCCTTGTGCGCTTGATACAGGTCGATGTCCTTGGGATGCCCTCCGGCCGAGGCGATAACTACGTCGGCGCGCCCTTCCAGCCGGACCTTGGCGTGTGCGTCCCAGAATCGGCGCGCCTCGGCGTGCGCGGCCTCGGGCTCGCCGACGACGACTTTGGCCACCGCACCGCTGGCGTCGAGCACCACGTCGACCAGGAAGGCCATCCGCACCATCTGTGCGGCTTCAACCATCTCGTCGCTGACCGGGTTGCCCTGGTAGACGCAGGCACGGCTTTGCGGATCGGAAAGCTGGGCGTGGTTCGCCTCGATCGTTGCCCGCGCGGCAACGCCCGGCAGGATGTTCTTCCGACCGCCGGAGTAGCCGGCGTAGTAGTGCATGCCGACGTGACCGAGGGTCACTACGTGATCGGCCTCGGCCACAAGGCGATTCACAAGGATCGGCGTACCGCGTCGACTCCGTCCGACCTCGACCACATCTCCATCGCAATCGTGCTGGACAACGCGAAACTGCCGCCGCACGTCGCCGAGCATTCGTTCCAGCTCCTCATCGGTCGATGCGCGGTGCGTTCCGGTGCCGACGAGGAGCGTGACGTCTTGTGGCTCTACCACGTCCACCAGACGTTCCCAGACGAGCGGGAAGACGTCGCGCGTCGGGGTTCGCCGCGTATGATCGGTGACGACAAAGACAAGACTCGCCCCACGCCGAAGCGTTGAGGCCGGATCGATCATCCCGTGCGGAGAATCCCAGGCAGCCCGGAATGCTTGACGCAGTTCGACGGTGGGCATCGCGCGGGGCTCGAGGACGGCGGCGAGGTTCCGGTCGGGGACCTCCAAACTCACGAAGCCTCGACCGTAGGCCAGCTCGAAGTTCGCCACGCTCTCCTCCCTTTCGGGAACAGCATCGTAGCTCCCGCGGCGCAGGGCGGCAAACGTTGCGCCGGCCTAAGAGCAGGACTACGCTTAGACCATCATGAAGCCGCGAAAGACCTTGCGGACGTCCGAGTCGGTCACCGAGGGACATCCGGACAAGATTGCCGATCGGATCTCGGACGCCGTGCTCGACGCCCTTCTCGCAGAGGACACGGCAGCGCACGTTGCCTGCGAGACCTTCCTCACGACGGGCCTTGTCGTCGTGGGCGGGGAGATCACAACAAAGGGCTACGTCGATGTTCCGACGCTCGTCCGGCGCGTGTTGGCCGACATCGGCTACGACCGCCCCGAGTTGGGGTTTCACTTCCAGGACTGCGCAGTCCTCTCGGCGATCAAGGCGCAGTCGCCGGACATCGCCGGAGCCGTCGGCCGATCGCTCGAAGCTCGCGAAGGATCGACCGACCCTCTCGACGCTCGCGGAGCGGGGGATCAGGGCATTGTCTTCGGCTATGCGCGCGACGATGGGGTCTCGCAAATGCCGCTGCCCATCCACCTCGCACATCGCTTGGTCGAGCGACTCGCCGCGGTGCGCAAGCAAGGGATCGTCGCGTTTCTGCGCCCGGACGGGAAGTCGCAGGTGACCGTCGAGTACGAGGGTGGACGGCCCGTCCGCGTGGACACGGTTCTGATCGCCGCGCAGCACGCGCCGGGTGTTCCTCAGAAGAAAATCGAGGAGGCGGTCCGCGAGGACGTCGTCCGGCCGGTTCTGGGAGACTGGCTGGACGCCAAGACCCATGTGCTCGTCAACACCTCCGGGAGATTCGAGATCGGCGGCCCCGCGTCCGACTCGGGAATGACCGGACGCAAGATCATCGTTGATACCTATGGCGGCTTCGCGCCGCACGGCGGCGGAGCCTTCTCGGGGAAAGACCCGACAAAGGTCGACCGCAGCGGGGCGTACATGGCCCGCTATGTGGCCAAGAACCTCGTCGCTGCCGGGTTGGCACGCGAGGTCGTCGTCGAGGTCTCCTACGCCATCGGGCGGGCGCAGCCTCTTGCGGTGGACATCGACACGCGCGGCACCGGTCAGGTCGACGAGGCCCGTCTGCGCGACGCGGTCCTTGAAGTCTTCGACTTCCGTCCCTTGGCGATCGAGCGCTCGCTCGACCTCCTGCGGCCGATCTATGAGCCGCTATCGGCCTACGGGCACTTCGGCCGTGACGATCTCGATCTGCCCTGGGAGCGCAGCGATCGCGCCGACGCCCTGTTGCGTTGGGCTTCCTGACCGCAGCAGCCTAAGGCCAGAGCTCGGCCTGCTTGCCGTCGATCTGCCGGCGGGCGGCCGCGATGAACGACTCGAGAGGAACGGCTCCCTTGTCTTCACCGGTACGAAGCCGTACCGACGCCGCGCCGGCCGCCGCCTCGCGATCTCCGACAACAAGCATGTAGGGGACCTTCTGAAGCTGGGCTTCGCGGATCTTCGCGTTCATGCGTTCGCCGGACTCGTCGGCGACCGCACGGAGCCCCGCGGCACGCAGGGTCTTGACGATGTCGCGGACAGCCTCCACGTGCCGATCGGCAATCGGGATGACGACAACCTGGGTCGGCGCAAGCCAGGGGGGGAACGCTCCGCCGTAGTGCTCGATGAGGCAGCCGATGAACCGCTCGAGACTGCCCAGAAGCGCACGGTGGACGACGTAGGGACGCCGCGCTGTCCCATCCTCGGCGATGTACGTCATGTCGAACCGCTCGGGAAGGTTGAAGTCGAACTGGATCGTCGAGCACTGCCACGGCCGGCCCAGCGTGTCCTTCACCTTGATGTCGATCTTCGGGCCGTAGAACGCTCCGCCGCCGTCATCGACCTTGTACGGCAAGCCATGCGCATCGAGCGCCGCACGGAGGGCAGCCGTCGCCTGCTCCCAGGCTTCGGGCTCGCCGACCGCCTTGCCCTCGTGGGGTCGGGTCGCAAGGTAGATGTCGAAGTCCCTGAACCCGAACGCCGACAGCATGGCGATGCTGAAGTCGTAGACGCCGCGGATCTCATCGTCGACCTGATCGGGGCGGCAGATGATGTGCGCATCGTCGATGGTGAACCCGCGCACGCGGAGAAGGCCGTGCAGTACGCCGGAACGCTCATAGCGGTAGACGGTTCCCAGCTCCGCCAAGCGCAGCGGAAGCTCGCGGTAGGAGTGCCCGCGCGTCTTGTAGATCAGGATTTGGTAGGGGCAGTTCATCGGCTTGACGTAGTAGTCGACGCCGTCGATGTCCATCGGCGAGTACATGTTCTCGCGATAGAAGTCGAGGTGTCCGCTGATCGCCCACAGGTCGCCTTTGCCGATGTGCGGCGTGGTGACGATCTCGTAGCCGTTCTTGTCGTGTTCGGCGTACCAGAACTCCTCGAGGGTCCGCCGCAGGCGCGCTCCCTTGGGGTGCCAGCAGATGAGGCCGGCTCCGCCGGCGTCGTGGATGCTGAACAGGTCGAGATCCTTGCCCAGCTTGCGGTGGTCGCGCTTGGCTGCCTCTTCGAGCCGCCACAGGTGCGCGTCGAGGTCTTTCTTGCTCTCCCAGGCCGTCCCGTAGATGCGCTGCAGCATCGGGCGCTTTTCGTCGCCGCGCCAGTAGGCTCCGGCAATCGAGGTCAGCCGAAACGCATCGGATCGTAGAGCGCCGGTCGACCGCAGGTGCGGCCCGCGACAGAGGTCGATGAACTCCCCTTGCTCGAATACGCTGACCGTCTCGCCTTCGATGTCGTCGAGGAGTTCAAGCTTGTAGCTTTCCCCTCGCGCCGCGAACAAGGCCCGTGCGTCGTCCTTGGCGAGGTCGCGTCGGGAGATGGGCAAGTTCGCGGCGACGATCGTCTCCATCTCGGCAGAGAGCTTGCCCAGATCGTCTTCGGCGAACCCACCCGGCCGGTCGATGTCATAGTAGAACCCGTCGTCGATCGCCGGCCCGATGCCGAGTTTCGCTTCGGGGAACCGCCGCTTGACCGCCTGTGCGAGGACGTGGCTCGCCGTGTGTCGGAGCGTCTCGAGGGCGTCGGGTGTGCCGGCAACGCAAAGCGACAGCGTCCCATCCGCGAGGACCGGCTGACGCAGGTCGGCGAGTTCGCCGTTGAGGCGCGCGCACACCGAAGCCTGAGCAAGCCGTGGACCGATCGCCTCGGCAATCTCCAGTATCGAAGTCCCCGCCGGAACCTCGCGCACCGACCCGTCGGGCAGCGTCAATCGCACCATCCCCGCCTCCTTCGTACCGCTCCGTAGGCGCCCGAGGAATCCGCCTACAAGATGTAGCGCGACAGATTCGGGTCTGCCGCAATCCCGGCCAGTCGTTCGGCTACGTAGGCTTCATCGATGACGATAGTCTCGCCGCCGCGGCGGTCGGCATCGAACGAGATCTCTTCCATAAGCTTCTCCATGACCGTCGTCAGGCGCCGCGCCCCGATGTTCTCCGTGGTTTGGTTGAGCTCATAGGCCATCGCGGCAATGGCATCGACAGCCTTGGGCTCGAACTCCAGCGTTACGCCCTCGGTCCCCAGGAGCGCCTTGTACTGGGAGATCAACGCGTCTTTGGGCTCTGTAAGGATGCGACGGAAGTCCCCCGCGCTGAGGCTGTCCAACTCGACGCGAATGGGAAGGCGACCCTGAAGCTCCGGGATCAGGTCCGACGGCTTCGACATGTTGAACGCACCCGCGGCGATGAACAGGATGTTCTCGGTGCTCACGGCCCCGTAGCGCGTCCGCACCGTGGTTCCCTCGAGATACGGAAGAAGATCGCGCTGCACGCCTTGTCGCGACACGCCGGGTCCACCCTGCTCTTCCCGCCCGCCCGCAGCGATCTTGTCGATCTCGTCGATGAAGATGATCCCCATCTCCTCGGCAAGCCGCAGTCCCTCCTGGCGGACCTCATCCATGTTGACCAATCGGTCGACGACCTGCTCGAACAGAATGCCGCGCGCATCGCGAATGCGGACCTTTTTCTTCTTCCTCGAGGGCGGGAGAAGACCCGAGAGGACATCGCCCATGTCGATGCCCATCTGGTCCATCCCGTCCTGGGAGAACACCTCGATCTGCGGAAGGACAGCCTCCTCGACGGTGATCTCGATGTAGCGCTCCTCGAGCTCGCCGGCTTCGAGTTTGGCGCGAAGCTTTTCGCGCGTTCGGTCGGCCCCCTCTTGGCTCTCTGCGTCGCTTTCGGGCGCCGGGGGAAGCAGAGCCGCCAGAATCTCGTCGGTGACCATCCGCTCCGCTTCATCTTCAACGCCGTCGATCTCCTCCTCGCGGATCATGTCGACAGCAATGTCCACGAGGTCCCGCACCATGGTCTCGACGTCGCGTCCGACGTAGCCGACTTCCGTGAACTTCGTGGCCTCGACCTTCACGAACGGGCACGTCGTCAGTCGGGCCAGCCGCCGAGAGATCTCGGTCTTCCCGACCCCTGTCGGGCCGATCATCAGGATGTTCTTGGGCTTAATCTCGAACCGCATCTCTTCGTCGACGTACTGACAGCGGAGGCGGTTGCGAAGGGCGATGGCGACCGCCCGTTTGGCGGCCACCTGCCCGACGATGTACTTGTCGAGTTCGTCGACCACCTCTTGCGGAGTCAACCCGACCATCGTCTGTTCGTCTTCGACTTCGCGCAGTTCACTCATCTGTCGTCTCACCAAGACAATGTCTCAACGACAATCCGATCGTTGGTGTAAATGTCGATTTGGGCCGCGATCTCGAGCGATCGCCGGGCGATCTCGTCCATCGGCATTGAACGCGTAGAGAGGAATGCCGTGGCCGCCGCGAGGGCATACGGGCCCCCCGAGCCGATCCCCATGACGCCCCCATCCGGCTCCAGCACGTCGCCAACGCCGGAGATCATCAACAAACCCTCTTCGCTCACCGTAAGCATCACGGCTTCGAGGTGGCGCAGGATGCGGTCGGTTCGCCACTCCTTCGTCAGTTCGACGGCCGAGCGGCGCAACTTTCCGTCGTACTTCTTGAGCTTGCCCTCGAACTTGTCGAGGAGCGCAAGGCAATCGGCCGTCGCCCCGGCGAAACCGACGATCACGCGGTCGTCGTGCAGTCGGTAGACCTTTCGCGTGTTCTGCTTGATGATCGTCGTCTCAAACGTGGCTTGGCCGTCGCTGGCCAGAACGGCGCGCCGCTCCTCCGGAGAGTGGAGGGCAAGGATGGTTGTGTTCCGGACGCGTTCCATGACGGCCGATTGTAGATCTCTTGCGCGCTTGCTTCAACGGGAACGCCAAACGAGATGGCTTCCTGAGCCCCGACGCGTTCAACGACTGAAGGAGAGACCTCTTTCCAGATAACAAGGCTGTAGTTGTAGCGCCTCGGATTTCGGAGGAAAACCGGCCAACGCGCGATGTCGAGTGCCTTGTCTGTTGCGGTATCGTGGGGACAACGTGCCCGCAAGAGGCTCGAACCTGTGGAGGCGGTTGGGGACAAGACGCAGCGGCCTTTCGCTTCCCAGTTTGTCCCCGCAGCGTCCACAGCCGGGTGAACAGGAAACGCCCGCGCTAGCGGACGAGCGAGTATCGCGAACCCAACGACTCCTGAAGATCGGCAATCTCTGCGAACAGAAGAGGGGCTTCGGCAACAAGCAACTTGATCTTCGAGTACGAGTGCATGACCGTCGTGTGGTCGCGCCCGCCGAACTCGTTTCCGATAGAAGGGAACGAGAGCTCGGTCAACTCGCGCGCAAGGTAGATCGCAATCTGCCGCGCTTGAGCAATCTCCTTCTTGCGGCTGGCGCCTTCGAGGTCCGCTCGCGAGACCTGATAGCGATTGGCGACCTCGTCTTTGATATGGCCCACCGTGAGGCGGGGGCGACGGCCCTCTTTGGGCAGGATGCCTTCGAGTTCCCGCGACGTGAGTTGCGCGCCCTGAAGCTCTGCGTAGGCCATCGCCTTGACCAACGCGCCTTCGAGCGCCCGAACGTTAGAGGAGATGCGCCGCGCGATGAGTTCCAGCACGTCGTGCTGAACGTCGAGGCCGCGTCCCGAAGCTTTCTCGCGCAAGATGGCCATGCGCGTTTCGAAATCGGGGGGCTGAATGTCCGCTTCTAGACCCCACTTGAAGCGGGACACGAGGCGATCCTGGAGACCGGACAGATCCTCAGGCGGGCGGTCGCTCGACAGGACGATCTGCTTCTTGCTGCCGTGAAGGTCGTTGAATGTGTGAAACAGCTCCTCTTGGGTCGCCTCTTTGCCCTTGAGGAAGTGGACGTCGTCGATGAGGAGCAAGTCCACCTTGCGGTAGGTCTCGCGGAACCCGGCCGTAGCGTTGTTGCGAATCGCGTTGATCAACTCGATGGCAAACCGCTCCGACGTCGTATAGACGACGCGGCGCAACGGATCTTCCGCGACGTGGTTACCAATCGCTTGAAGAAGATGCGTCTTCCCGAGTCCAACGCTCCCATAGATGAACAACGGGTTGTAGGGTTTTCCCTCCCCGCGGGCCACGGCTTCGGCCGTCGCCTCGGAGGCCGCTACGGCAAGGCGATTGTTCTCGCCGCGGACGAAGGCAGCGAACGTGTAGTCCGGATTGAGCGGCAGACTTCCCGCAGCATCCACCGGACCCTGCGTGAGGCGTAGAGCCGGCAAGCCGGAACCCTGCGCTTGGTCGACGACACGGACTTCCAACGTCATCGGGCGCCGACAGGTTGTGGTCGCAAGGGCTTCGATCGTCTCGCGAAAGCGCCTCTCGATGCCGCCCTTCTTGAACGGATCGCTGACCCCGAGAACGAGCGCGCCCTCTTCCACATCGAGCGGACGCACGTCGGAGAACCACGTCTCGAAGGTCGATGACGAGATCTCTTCGCGAAGACCGGAAAGAACGGAATCCCAGACAGCAACAGGATGATCGCCCACCGAGCCGCCTCCCTACAGTGCGGAGGAGCGTAGCGCGGCCGGCGCGGCGCGGTCAAGGGGGCGTTGCCGGCCCCCCCGCAGGATCACGACGCCCCGAGTCGCGTCGCGAAGCACGTCCTGCGGCGCAGTGCCGCGTGTCGCAGTTCCCTGATGGACACGTGTCGCAGACGGCCTCGTCTCCGCGTTGGGGACCGGCGCCAGCCCGCACCAACGTGCGGCGGCTTCTGCGGCTGTGGATAAGCTCTGAAACGCTCTTTGGAACGAGTTTACCTTCCCCCTCCTCATGGGGACAACGTGGGGACATCCGGCCGAACGGCGTGCTTCACGACGCTTCCGAGGGAGCGCCGCCGGTGGACCTCAGGGACTTATCCACAGGGAAGAGGGCAATCGGTGCCGTTTCGACATGCTTGTCCACAGAGTTATCCCCAGATCGATGCCCTGCCGAAGAAGCTGGAGCGACGTAGTGAAGGGTATTATCGCGTGGTGCGCCGAGAGCGCTCATCCCTACGGAGTTGGATCGCTAGCGTGCTCAAGAAGGAGCGTTGCGGCACTCTGCGGGGAAAGTCCGACAAGAGATGGTGCCGAGGCCCAGACTCGAACTGGGGACACCGGCCTTTTCAGGGCCGTGCTCTACCAACTGAGCTACCTCGGCACGAACGAGCGGGGACGACCGGATTTGAACCGGCGATCTCTGGAGTGACAATCCAGCGTCATAGACCTGACTAGACCACGCCCCCGTGGGTGCTCTCTGGGCAAGACAGGACTCGAACCTGCGACCTTCCGGATGTAAGCCGGATGCTCTCCCAGCTGAGCTACTCGCCCATTATAGCGAGAGCCTGCACGCTCGCAAGGACTCGCCCTGGCGTCCCCAAGGGGATTTGAACCCCTGTCGCCGGGATGAAAACCCGGTATCCTGGGCCACTAGATGATGGGGACCAACGCGCCGGATTATAGGCTCGGCGAGGCACCGTTCCAACAACAATGGGTCGTGCTGGACTCGAACCAGCGACCCCCTGATTAAAAGTCAGGTGCTCTAACCGGCTGAGCTAACGACCCGCCCCTCTCGCTCGAGCTGTGGGCCGTAGAGGGCTCGAACCTCCAACCAACGGATTAAGAGTCCGCTGCTCTACCATTGAGCTAACGACCCGCGTGCCGATGGTATGGGAGACCTTGACGCGCTGTCAAGACAACGCCGCATGGAAGCGGGTTCCGGCGACACGTCGGCCGATGTGGGCGTTGCGCAAACGGCCTTGGAGCGCAAGGCCGGAACGACTACGATCGCATCATGGCCTCGTTGTTCGAGCCGGAGACTTCCATGGGCGAACCGGGTTCGACCGGAGAGCGCCCCCTCGCCGAACGGATGCGGCCACGATCCCTCGACGAGGTCGCGGGTCAGAGGAAGCTCCTGGGCAAGGACGGCCCGTTGCGCGCGGCGATCGAGAAGGGAATGTGTCGCGCGTTTCTCTTCTGGGGGCCGCCGGGAACGGGCAAGACAACCGTCGGGCGCATCCTCTCGGAGCGCTCGGGGGCGCGGTTCGTCCACCTCTCGGCGGCGCTCGCCGGCGTTCGTGACGTGCGCGCGGTGTTGGAGGCCTCCCGCGTTCGGTGGCGTTCCGGCGGCCGGCCCGATCTTCTCTTCCTCGACGAGATCCACCGGTTCAATCGCGCGCAGCAGGACGTGCTCCTCTCGTATCTTGAGGAGGGAAGCGTGATGTTCGTCGGCGCGACGACGGAAAACCCGTCGTTTGCCCTGACGTCGGCGCTGTTGTCGCGCAGCCAGCTCTTTCCGTTCGAGCCGCTCGACGAGGCGGACCTCGAGACGCTCATCCAGCGGGCCCTCGGTGACGAACGCGGACTCGCCGGCGCGTACACACTGACCGAGAAGGCGCGGCAGCTCTTGTTGGCCGCCGCGGACGGCGACGCGCGTCGCGCTCTGACGGCGCTTGATCTCTCGGCCTCGATCGCCAGCGGTGCGAAGATCGACGAAGACACCGTTTCGCGAGCCGTCCAGCGGAAGGGCTTCCGCTACGATCGAGTGGGCGACGAGCACTACAACCTGATCTCGGCGCTTCATAAGTCGATCCGCAACTCCGACCCCGATGCTGCACTGTATTGGCTTGCGCGAATGTTGGAGGGAGGCGAGGACGCGCGGTTCATCGCGCGACGCCTGCTCCGCATCGCCTCGGAGGACGTCGGGTTGGCCGATCCGCGCGGCATCGAGCAGGCCGTCGCCGCGTGGAAGGCTGTCGAGGTCATGGGGCTCCCCGAGTGCGACCTCGCGCTGGCCCAAGCTGCCGTGTACCTCTCGGTCGCTCCGAAGAGCAATGCGCTCTACACAGGCCTTGGCGCTGCGCGCCGCGATGTGACCGAGAGTCCTGTCGAGGAGGTGCCGCTTCACCTCCGCAACGCGCCGACGGCGATGATGCGCGACTTGGGCTTCTCGACAGGATATCGCTATGCCCACGACTACGAGAGCGGCGTAGCGCCGATGAGCTGTCTCCCGCCCGCGTTGTCCGACCGCGACTACTACCGGCCGACGTCGCACGGAAGCGAGGCGGCGATCCGCGAGCGCCTGCGCCGACTTCGCGCGCTGGCTCGGGAGGAAACCTTGGCGCCGGACCGTCCGTAGACCGACGAGCGCGCCCCAGGAAGGCGGGGCGCGCTCGGGTGATCTCCTAGGTCACTGCGGCGATCTGTAGAGGTGTCGCTTGATGTCGAGCTTGACGCTCTTCTCGAACGGCTGCTCGACCAGAGTCAAGCACTCCTTGTATTTGATGCGCTTGAACATCGCGAGATTCTCGCATTTCTCCTTCACGGCATCCCACAGGACGTCGAGAGCTGCTTCGGGCTCTTGGATCCCGTGCGCCTTGAGGTATGTCCAGTTCGGGTAGATCTGCGCGCAGACGCTGGGCGCGCCTTGGCGCTCGCCCTCGTAGACCATAACCTCGTCGATCGCCGGGATGGTCACGAGCTCCCACTCGATCTCCTCTGGATAGACGTTCTTGCCCGTCTCGAGGACGATAACGTTCTTGGCCCGGCCGCAGAGGACGAGCCGCCCATCCTGGTAGGTGCCGAGATCGCCGGTGTGGAACCAGCCGCTTTGCTCGAGGACTTCGGCCGTCGCCTCCGGATTCTTGTAGTAGCCGGCCATCACGTTCGGGCCTCGCGCGACCACCTCGCCGACGCCGTTGTCGTCGGGGTGGTCGATTCGGATCTCGACGTTCTCGATCGCCCGCATTCCGGGGAGTTCGTCGAACGCTTCGCACATCGTGAGGAGGGGCGAGGTCTCGGTGAGGCCATACCCTTCGAGGATTCCAAGCCCGAGATGGCGGAAGCCCGCGGCGGCGGTGGGGTTCAAGGGAGCTCCTCCCGAGGTGAAGAACCGGAACTGGCGCCCGAACAGCTTGTTCCGGACGAGGCGTCCCATGAGGGTGGGCGACATCCTGAAGATCGCTCGCTTCAGGGCGCTCTTGTCGATCGACTCGCGGATTCTCCCGTACAGAACGTTATACAGCTTCGGCACGCCGAGGAGGATCGTCGGCCGCGCGCGGCGAAGGATGTCCGTGAGGTTGCGGTCGACGGGCGTATAGGTTGTCGAAGCGCCCGTAACGATCGGGCAGATGAGCGTGATCGTGAGCCCGTAGATGTGGTTCCACGGGACGATGGAGACGAAGCGATCCTCCGGCGACAAGTCGACGAGTTTGACGGCGGCGAGGGCGTTCGACGCGATGTTCCGATGGCTCAACATGGCGCCCTTGGCGTTTCCCGTTGTCCCCGACGTGTACATCAGGATCGCCAAGTCCTGCGGATCCACCTCGACGAACGGAAGCGGCGTCTTGCCGAGCAGCAAGGCATCGAGAAACAGCACGTCCTCGTGCTTCGAGCGGTCCATACTGACCAAGAAGGCCGACGGGAGGACACCCTCCTTCCGTAGCTCGACGAGGTCATCCGCCTTGCTCCCTGAGGTCACGATGCCCTTCACCTGAGCTTCGGCGAGGATCCGTCCGATCTCGTTCTTCTGCAGCTCGGGGTCGAGCGGGACGACGGTTGCGCCGCAGCGCAGGATGGCGAAGAAGCTGGTCGCCCACGCGGTGCGCGGCTTGGAGATCAGCGCAACGCGGTCGCCTCGTGCGACCCCGTGCTCTGTCAGCGCGGCGGCCAATCGGCCCACCATTTCCCCGAGGCGGCCGTACGACACTTCGTTAAGGACAAGCTGAACGCCGCGGCCGCTCTTGCGTTCCTTCGGGATCGGCATCCGCAGCGCAACGCGGTCGCGATGCGTTTGCGTAGCGTCCTCGAACAGCTTCGAGATGGTCGGATACATGGATCTTCCTCCTCTTTCTCTCGTGCCGCGCTTTCCGAGGTCCTAGAGCGACCCGGCAAGACGCCACACGAGGTATGACTCCGCCTCCAGAGCGGCGATCGCGCCGTCGGCGGCGGCGATGACCGCCTGCGCGTAATGGTGCGACGTACGGCGTGCGTCCCCGGCCGCGAAGACGCCCCCAACCGACGCACGCAGCCGATCGTCCGTTTCGATGCGACCCTCGGCGTCCAGGGCGACGGCTCCCCGTAGGAAGTCGGTCTGCGGCTCGTGCCCGATGCTCACGAAGATGCCTTCGCAAGGAATCTCGTCGAGCGTCCCATCGTCCAGCCGTTCGAGGCGCAAGGCCTCGACCTTTGTCTGACCCATCACCGCGGTGACATTCCGGTTCCACAAGAACCGGATCTTCGGGTCCTCTTCGGCGCGACGTCGCAGCGCCGCGGATCCGCGCACGGCGCGCGGGTCGCTCTGGGGGTGGCGAACGACGATTGCCACCGACGCCGCGAGCCGAGCGAGGAACAACGCCTCGATCAGCGCGGTATCGCCCGCCCCGACGACGATCACGCGCTGGTCGCGGAAGAAGTAGCCGTCGCACGTGGCGCAGACCGATACGCCGCGGCCCTTGAATTCCTCGGCTCCAGGGACGGACAGGTTACGGGCTCTCGATCCCGGAGCCAGGATGACCGTCCGCGCGGAGAATTCAGCGTTTGCCGTCTTCACCCGATGATCCCCCGGCCTCGCGATCACCTCGACGACCTCGTCCTGCACGATCTCGGCGCCAAGCCGCGCGGCCTGATCGCGGAGGTCGGCCATGAGTTTGGCGCCCGAGACGAGGACGCTTCCCGGCCAATTCTCCACGGCGTCGGTCTCGTTGAGCTGTCCCCCGGGGATCCCCTTCTCCAGCACAAGAGTCGAGAGCAAGCCGCGCCGCGCGTAGACGGCCGCCGTCAGCCCCGCGGGACCGGCGCCGACGATGACGACGTCATGGATCGAAGGCGATCCTTGCATGGGTGCGATTATAGAAGCGGGCTACGAGCCGTCCAAAGCCTCGAGGTCGAACGTCCCTCGCGTTCGCTCCAGAACCTGATCGACGCGCAGACGTGCGCCTTCGAGGGCTTTCTTGGCCTCGGCCGCCACGTTGAGGCCGATCTCGAACAACTCGATGGCTTCTTCGAGCGGGAGATCCGTCTTCTCAAGTCGTGCCGTGATCTCCTCCAGCTTGGTCAGGGCCTCTTCGATCTTCATCGCCTCACGTCCTCTACGCTCGACACAACCTCGCCTTGCGCCAAGAGGGTGCGCAACCGCTCGCCGATCGCGACGGTCGAAGCGTCACGAAGCGGCGTCTCGCTCCCTTCGCGCATCGTGATAGAGTATCCTCGTGCGAGCGGCCGCCGCGGATCCGACAACCTGAGTACGTCGAGAGCGTGCGAGAGCCGCGCGTCCCGCGCGTCAAGGGCAAACGAAGTGGCCCGGGTTGCGCGGAGGACGGCGCCGTCCATCCTCTGCTCGCAGGTCTCCAGGCGGCGCATCGGTTCGCGAAACAACGCGACGCGAGAAGCCGCCTTCAGGGCCGTCAACGATTCGCGCAGTCGGTCGTCTACGGCGACTCGGAGCCGCCGCGCACCTTGGCGCACTTGCCGCACCACGTCGGCCGCGTTGGGCGTCGCCAACTCGACGGCTGTCGAAGGCGTCGGAGCGCGCACGTCGGCGACGAAGTCCGCGATCGACACGTCGACCTCGTGTCCGACGGCCGACACGACCGGGATAGGGCACGCGTAGATCGCACGGGCGACCGCTTCGTCACTGAACGCGGCGAGATCCTCGGCCGAGCCGCCCCCGCGGCCGACGAGGAGCACGTCGATCGCGGCGACCGACTCGGAGTACCCCACGGCCTGCTCGATCGCCGCAACGATCTCCGCCGGGGCCGTCTCCCCCTGAACGGCAGCCGCGAACACGAGCACGTGGGACAAGGGCCATCGCCGCGCGAGGGCGGCGAGGATGTCCCGGAGGGCGGCACCACTCGGCGAGGTGACGACGGCGACCCTCTCAGGAAAAGGTGGAAGCGCCTTCTTGTGCGCCGGGTCGAACAGCCCCTCGACTCGCAGCTTCTCCTTGAGAACCTCGAATGCCGCCTGCAGCGGACCGGCGCCGATCGGTTGTACGAGCGTCGCGACGAATTGGTAGCGTCCGCGCGGTTCGTACACCGTCAGGCGGCCGTAGACGAGGACCGCCATGCCCGGTGTGAGCGTCACCAGCAAGGGCGCCCGCCCGCGGAAGCGCACGGCGTTGATCTCCGCCTCCTCGTCGCGCAGCGTGAAATACACGTGTCCCGAGGGCGCGTGCGAAGCTTCCGAGATCTCGCCGCGGACCCACACGTCGCCGATGGCTTCCTCGAGAAGGCGGCGAGCGGCGCGATTGAGTTCCGTCACGCTGAGCGGGCGCTGTTCGTCCATCGTCCGGCGAGTGTACCGCAAGAAGCTCCGCGCTCGCAGTCGAGCAAACCTTGAACAACACAGACGTTGAAGCTATAGTTCGCGCATGCCTTGCGGCGGCGAACGCCGTTTCCGTGCCTCGATGCGACTCAAGCGTCAGAATGACTTCCGGCGCGCGTTTCGCGAAGGTGCGACGTGGAAAGGAGAGCTCTTTTCTCTTCACGTGCGCCCCAGGCCCGAGGGGGTGCGCGTGGGCATCGTTCTGGGGCGGCGATTCGGCAACGCCGTGGAGCGGAACCGCGTCAAGCGGTTGATTCGCGAAGCGTTTCGCTGCGGTGCGCCCGATCTCCCACGCGCCGACATCGTCGTGCGGCCGGACAAGGCGTGTCGAGAGGCGGGAGTGGAAGACATCATGGAGCTTCTGATTCGGGGTACGAACGAGGCAATGCGGAGGGAGGAGTCCCGATGAACCAAGAGACGGTCACCCTCACCAAAGAGGGCCATGAGCTCATGCAGCAGGAGCTTCAGAAGGCGGAGAAGATTCTCTACGAGGAGATTCCCGAGAAGCTCAAAGCGTCGAAGCTCAACGGCGGCGACCTCCGAGAGAACAAAGAGTACATGTATCTTCAGAGCCAACAGGAGTACTACGAGAGGGAAGTGCGGCGCCTTGCGTCGATTCTCGAGGTCGCCGAGGTCCTCCCCGAGGAGTCGATCTCGACCGATATCATCGGAATCGGATCGAGCTTCATCCTTCAGGACCTGACTCTGAAGGAGAGCGGGACGTTCACCCTGGTGAGCCCGGCCGAGGTCGACCTCGAGATGGGGAAGATCTCCGTGGCTTCGCCGGTCGGACGCCTACTCCTTGGCAAGCGCGAGGGCGACCAGGTCACGGCCGACCTGCCTTCTGGAACCTCGCGGTTTCGCGTGATTGCCATCAAGAAATAGGAATCCATGTCCGACGACCTGTTCCACGCCCGCTTAGCTCGCGTCGACGAACTCCGCCGCCGTGGGCGGGAGCCGTACCCGGCTCGCGTTCCGCCGACGACGAGGATTGGCGAGATTGTCTCACGACATGTGAATCTTGCCGCCGAGGCGACGAGTTCCGAGCGTGCAACCGTTGCGGGACGCGTGACGGCGATCCGCGGGATGGGCAAGGCGTCATTCGTCGACCTGCGCGATGCGACCGGCCGGCTCCAGGTGCATGCGACCGTCGATCGACTCGGCTCCTGTTACGAGGACCTCTCGCTGGTCGACGTCGGCGACTTCGTGGCGGTGGCGGGAGAGGTCTTCCGCACGAAGCGCGGTGAGCTGACGATCGGTGCCGAGCGCCTGTTCTTCCTGGCGAAGGCCGCACGACCGCTTCCCGAGAAGTGGCATGGATTGAAGGACGTCGAGTTGCGCTACCGGCATCGCTCGCTCGATCTGCTGGCGAACGAAGAGAGCCGAGAAAGATTCCTTCGCCGCGCGAGGATGATGTCGACGCTGCGGAGCGAGCTTACGGGGCGAGGGTTCGTCGAGGTGGAAACGCCCATCCTTCAGCCGATTCCCGGCGGCACCAACGCCCGCCCGTTTGTGACCCACCACAACGCATTGGACGTGGACTTCACCCTACGGATCGCGCTCGAGTTGTACCTCAAGCGTGCGCTGGTGGGTGGGATCGACCGCGTATTCGAGATCGGGAAGTGCTTTCGCAACGAAGGGGTGTCCACGAAGCACAACCCCGAGTTCACGATGCTCGAGCTCTACCAGGCGTACACCGACGTCGAGGGGATGATGGAACTGGCCGAGGCGCTCGTTGCGGCCGTGCTTCTGACGACGGCCGGTTCGCTCGTCATCGAGTACCAGGGCCGAACCCTGGACTTCACCCCTCCCTGGCGCCGCGTGTCGATGCTCGATGCCATCTCTGAGGCATCGGGGGTCGAGGTGGGGACTCGCACGGCACCGGAGATCCTTGCCGCGGCCGCCGAGCGGCAGATTGGGCTTCCGCAGCTAGGTCGGGCTCAACTCATCGAACACCTCTTCGACCGCTACGTCGAGCCGAACCTCGTGCAGCCGACCTTCGTGACCGACTACCCGGTAGAGATCTCGCCGCTCGCGAAGCGCCACGCCGACGCCCCGCATCTCGCGGAGCGTTTCGAGTTGTTCGTCATGAACATGGAGATTGCCAACGCGTTCTCCGAGCTGAACGACCCGGTCGATCAGCGGGAGCGCTTCCTCGCCCAGGAGGCCCTTCGGGCGGCGGGAGACGAAGAGGCTCAGCGGATCGACGAGGAGTTCCTTTTTGCTCTGGAGCACGGGATGCCTCCCACGGGAGGCATGGGCGTGGGCCTTGACCGGCTGGCCATGCTTGCGACGAACGCCGCCTCGATTCGCGACGTGATCCTCTTCCCGACCCTCCGGCGGAGGGACGAGGCGTGAGCGTCTGGAGTCGAGTCTGCGATCGACTCGATCCTCTGTTCGCCACGCTCCACGCCTGGGACGAACGCGCCATGGAAGCGTTCAGCGGGGCGCAGGCGCTACGAAAGCTCTATCGGTTGTTCGTCGCGGCGACGTATCTCGGAGACGGATACGTCTGGGCCGCTCTTGCCACGGGCCTTGCCGTGTTCGGAACGACCGCCGATCGCTGGAACGTCGTCGTGGGTTTCGGCGTCACCGTGGCGAATCTGGTCCTCGTGCGTCTGCTCAAGATGGCCGTGTCCCGCGAGCGCCCGGAAGCCGACGGTGAGGGCTTTCGCGGGCGCGTGATCGACACCTTCTCGTTCCCCTCGGGTCACGCGACGACGTCGTTCGGTCTCGCCTATCTCGTCGCCGTTCGTTACCCTCATCCCGCCGTACAGGCGGCCGTCTGTCTGGGCGCGACGACCATTGCCCTGTCGCGCGTCTACCTACGCGAGCACTACTTCCTCGACATCGCGGGAGGAGCAGTACTCGGAACCCTCGTTGCCGCGAGCCTTCTGCCGCTCTTTCACTGGCTGGTCTTTTGACAGCCCATCGAAGAGTTGCATAGAATCCAGAGCCTTCATCTTCGGGGCGAGTCAAGGGGCGGTCTAAGGAGCGTTCGATGAGACACCACTTCTCTAGTCGCGCCACCGGCGCCAAGCGTTCCGCCATCCGCGAGCTGCTCAAGCTGACGGAGCAACCCGAGATCATCTCGTTCGGAGGTGGACTGCCTGCGCCAGAGACCTTTCCCAATGAGGAACTCGCCGACATCGCGGCGGACCTCTTGCGGAACGAAGCGGCGAACGTTCTGCAGTACGGGACGACGGAAGGCAGTCGTACGCTGCGCCAAGCGATGATCGAGTGGCTCAAGCCTCAGGGAATCGATGTCTCGATCCACGAACTGCTGGTCACGACGGCGTCCCAGCAGGGTCTGGATCTTCTAGGGAAGGCGTTTTTCGACCCCGGAGACGTGGTGTTCTGCGGCCTCCCGACCTATCTGGGGGCCGTCCAGGCGTTCACGCTCTTCCAGGTCACGAAGATCGGCGTCCCGCTAGAGGACGACGGCATGGACATCGAGGAGTTGGAGGCCCGAATCGTGGCGGCGCGTCGCGAAGGGAAGAAGATGAAGGCGATCTACGTGATCCCCGACTTCCAGAACCCGAGCGGCATCACGATGTCGTTCGAGAAGAGGCAGCGACTTCTCGAGGTTGCCCGCGCCTACGACCTGTTGATCTTCGAGGACAATCCCTATGGGCACCTGCGCTTCTCTGGGGAGCCCATCCCGTCGATCTTCAGCCAGGACACCGAGGGTCGGACCATCATGCTGTTGACCTTCTCGAAGGTTCTCTCGGCGGGACTTCGACTGGCCATGCTGGTGGCGCGAGGAGAACTCATGGACGCACTGATCCGCGTCAAACAGCCGACGGATCTGTGCACCTCGAAGCTGACGCAGATGATTGCCGCGAGGTATATGCAGCGGCACGGGCTCGACCAACATCTGGACGAGATCCGGCCGATCTATCGGGCGAAGAAGGAAGCCATGATTGCGGCGCTCGAGAAGTACATGCCCGATGAGCCGGGCCTCCGTTGGACCAATCCCGACGGCGGGCTGTTCATCTGGATGTGGCTGCCGGAGGACCTCAGCGCCGAAGAGATGCTCGAGAGCGCCATCCGACACAAAGTGGCCTATGTCCCGGGATCCTCAGCCTACGTCGACGGCGGCGGGAAGAACACCCTACGGCTCTCGTATTCTCTCGCCACCCCCGAGACGATCGACGAAGGGATACGCCGCCTCGCCGACGTCGTGACGGAAGCCCTCGCGGCCCGGCGAGTCCCCGCCCGAGCGTAGATCCTGCCGTACCTAGAAGACGGATCCGGGTAGCGACGCGACCCAAGCGGTCACGAGTCGAATCGTGTTCTCGAAGTCGTTGCGGCGAAGCGTTGAGACCGGCGAGTGAATGTACCGGCACGGCACGGAAACGACGGCTGCCAGCACGCCGCCGCGCGACAGATGGATCGCCCCGGCGTCCGTCGAGCCGTACGTTGGCAGCTTGTACTGGTAAGGGATCGACTGCTCGTCGGCCGTCTTTTCCAAGCTCCGCAGGAGCTTGGGGGAGACCACAATCGATCGGTCGGCGACGCTGAGCGCCGGGCCTCGCCCGAGGCGCGCCGGCTGGCAGTCCTCGGCGACGTCCGGCATGTCGGCGCCGATCGTTCCCTCTACGGCGAGGGCGAGCGTGGGCTGGATATGGAACGCTGCCGTCGTCGCCCCACGCAGGCCGAGCTCCTCGCCGAACGAGAACGAGAAGGCGGTTGTCATCCCAAGGTCTGACTCCGCAAGCCGTCGTGCGGTCTCGATGAGCACCGCGCAGCCGGCGCGATCGTCGAGAGCCTTTCCGGTGACGGTGCCCTCGGTGAGATCGGCGAAGGAGTAGTGGATCGTGAACGGATCGCCGATCTGGATCCCTAGATCCAGCGCCTCTTGGCGCGACGTTGCGCCCACGTCGACGAACATCTTGGCGAGGGGAATCGGTTTGGCGCGGTCTTCGGCCGACAGGATGTGCGGGGGCGCCGAGCCGATGACGCCCAGCCGCTTCTCATCGCGCCTCGTCTTGAGGACCACTCGATGGCCGGGGACGATGCGCTCGTCCCATCCCCCCAGCGGAGCGAACCGCAGGTACCCGCGGTCGTCGATCCACTTTACGAGGAATCCGACCTCGTCCATGTGGGCGTCGAGCATCAGGACTCTCGAGTCGGCCCCACGGCGAACGGCGATCAGGTTTCCCAGCGTATCGGTCGACACGCTGTCGACATAGGGACGGATCAACTTCTCGATCTGCGAGCGGACTTCGTCCTCAAAGCCGGCCACGCCGAAGGCATCCGACAGCTCCCGCAACACCTCGATCGACTGCATGCCGTCCTCCTCTTCGATCTCGTTGAGTATAGAACCCGCCGCGAAGCCGCTCCACCGGGTCATGTTGCCGCGCGCTGCAGGTGGTCGAGGACTCGCTCGGCGAGCGAGCGCGGCATCGATCCGGCTGCGGCGATCTCGTCCGGCGACGCGGCGCGAAGGGCGTCAAGCGATCCGAATCGCTGGATCAAAGCGCTCTTTCGCTTGGGGCCGATGCCCGGAACGTCGTCGAGGATGGAGCGTAGACTGCGCCGGCCGCGAAGTTTGCGGTGATAGGTGACCGCGAAGCGATGCGCCTCGTCGCGCACGTGCCGCAACAGCAGCAGCGCCTCGCTGCCGTCGGGGAGGCGGATCGGATCCGCCTTGCCCGGAACGAAGATCTCCTCCTCGCGCTTCGCAAGGCCGATCACGTCGATGCCCTCGACGTTCAACTCGCGGAGGACGTGTGCCGCGGCGCCAAGCTGCCCCTTCCCTCCGTCGACGAGGAGGAGATCGGGAAACTCGGCGAAGCGGGGCCGTCCTGCCGTGGGATCGGAGATCTCGGCCAGCCCTCTACGGAATCTCCGGCGCAACACCTCGGCCATCATGGCCACATCATCAGGCTTCTCGGCGAGCGAGACCTTGAACCTCCGATAGGCGTCTCGCCGAGGCTTGCCGTCTTCGAAGACGACCATCGACCCTGTGGCTTCTTGTCCCTGCGTGTTCGAGATGTCAAACGCCTCGATGCGAAGCGGAAGTGCCGCAAGCGACAACGCGTCCACCAGCTCTACCAACGCGCCTTCGCGGTCGCGAGCGAGGTCGGCTTTGGCCCTTGCCTTGAGGGCGAAGCGCGCGTTCTCGGAGGCGAGGTCGACCAGAGCCCGTTTGTCGCCTCGCCGGGGAACGACAAGACGGACGCGCGTTCCCCGAGCGGCCGAGAGGACGTCGGCGAGTTCGTCGCCGTCGCCCAAGTCCAGGGGCAGGAGAACCTCTCTCGGCACCGCCGCCGCCTGCGCGTAGTACTGCCCGAGGAACTCCGCCAGAACGTCTGCCGGAGTGATCCCGTCCGGCACGCGTAGGGAGAACGTTTCGCGTGCGCAGACGCGGCCGTCGCGAACGAGGAACAGGAAGGCCGTCGCGCACTCACCCTCGATGTGCAGTCCCACGACATCGCGGTCCCGCTCGTCGGGGAAGACGACCGACTGGCGCTCCACGGCGCGCGTCAGGGCACCCGCCCGATCGCGCAGGCGGGCGGCGCGCTCGAAGTCCATCTGGCTTGCGGCATCGCGCATCTCGTGCTCGATCCGGCGAAGGAGCTCGGTCGTCTTCCCCTCGAGGAAGGATGCGACCCCGTCCACGGCTTCACCGTATTCCTCTCTCGTCACAAGTCCGGCGCACGGGCCGAGGCAGCGGCCGATGTCGTAGTTGAGGCAGGGGCGCCTCGGCGCGGCGAGCGGCAGGTCGAGCGAGCAGGTGCGGATCGGGAAGAGCTTCTGCGCCATCTTCAGCGCCGCCCGCATGGCCTTGGCGTTCGTATAGGGGCCGAAGTAACGCCCGCCTCCGTGAGCGCGGCGGCGAACGACGAGGACACGAGGAAAGGGCTCATGGGTGATCCGTAAGTAGGGGTATCGCTTGTCGTCGCGCAAACGGACGTTGAACCGCGGTTGGTGTCGCTTGATCAGCGCATCCTCCACAAGGAAGGCCTCGGCTTCCGTTGAGGTATGGATCACCTCGATGTCCTCCACTTCGGCCACGAGGGCCTGAATGCGCGGGGACAGTCCTTCGGCGGATTGGAAATACGAACGCACCCGAGCGCGGAGGGAGGCCGCCTTCCCGACGTAGAGCGGCGTTCCGTCTGCGTCCTTCATGACGTAGACCCCCGGAGTGGATGGTAGCTCGGCGAGCCGTTGCTCAAGACGATTCATCGGAGACCTCTGTCGGATCGTAACGCGCTCCGAGACGGCCACCAAGAGGCGCTGATTCGTTGATTGAGAGATCCGTCGCGGTATACTGACGAAGAGAACAACGTTTACCCGGGGGGCGTAGCTCTAATCGGGAGAGCGCCTGCTTTGCAAGCAGGAGGATGGCGGTTCGAACCCGCTCGCCTCCATCTGTCGGGGCGGCGTAAGGGGCGGCGACGAGCCGCGACGATCCGCCTCGAGGGGAGCCGTATGCCAGAACAGGTACGAACGGAGATGCTGGAGCATATGAAGCGGACGGTTGACGTCTTGAAGGAGCATCTCGCGAAGGTCCAGACTGGGCGAGCGAACCCCGCCATGGTGGAGGACGTTGTCGTGGACTACTACGGGACGAGGATGCCCCTACGGCAGCTCTCCTCGATCGCCGCCCCCGATCCGAATCTGTTGGTCGTTCAGCCGTTCGACAAGACGCAGATCGGTGCGGTGGAGAAGGCGATCCTCGCCTCCGATCTCGGGCTCAACCCCATGAGCGACGGCCACGTCGTGCGGATCAAAGTGCCCAAGCTGTCCGAGGAGCGACGCCGCGAGCTGACCAAAGTCATCAAGGCAAGGGCGGAAGAGGCCAAGGTCGCCTTGCGCAATGTCCGCCGTGAGGCGAACGAGAAGCTCGAAGAGATGAAGAAGGCCGGCTCCGTCTCGGAAGACGACTTTCGACGCCACCGCGAGAAGAACGATGCCTCGATTCACGAGTACACGAAGGCCATCGACGACTTGATCGACCAGAAGACCAAGCAGATCCAGACGATTTAGGCGTCTGCTTCGTGATGGCGTTTGTCTCCGCTTGCCTGCGCGAGTTTCACGTCGTGAGGCCGCTCATCCTCTGCCTTGCAGCGGCCGCGGGTCTCGCGGCAGCCGGACGGGGCCAGGCCGCCCTCGGGGTGGTCGCCGGCTTCTTGCTCTACCTTGCGTACGTCGGGCTGTTGATCCAAAGCCTTGATTCGCTGCGACGCGAGGGGCGTCGGGTTCGCGCGGCCGCCGCCGCCTCGTACCTTGGGCGGCTTGCCCTTCTGGGGTTGGGTCTGGGCCTCTTGGCGGTGTTCCTGTCTCGTGAAGCGCTCTGGGGTGCGTGTGGAGCCGTGTTGGTGACTCATGTACACTCGGTGGCGACGAACGCACGCGGGGGGGCGGGAGCCTGATGTTTGAGCAGCTCGCGAAGACGCTGGACCACCTGGGCGAAAAGCAAGTCGCCGTGGTCGACATCTGGGGCCTGCAGATCCGGTTTGATTGGACGATGCTCATCATGTCGTGGATCGCCATGGGGATCCTCTTCCTTCTCGCGTTCTTCTTACGGCGGGCTCTCTGCCAGCCAATCGAAGAGAAGCCGAACCGGGCGCAGGCGGCGCTGGATGCCCTAATTGCCGCGGTCGAAGGCCAGCTCACGTCGAACTTCAGTTCCCCGGGCCTTGGCGCGAGGATGTTCCCGTTCATCGGCACGCTCTTCCTCTATGTGCTTGTCTGTAACTGGCTCTCGGTGCTTCCGGGCCTTGAGTCTCCCACCGCGAACCCGAACGTTACGATTGGCCTGGCACTCCTCGTGTTCATCCTTGCGCACGCCTATGCCATTCGCATCAAGGGTGTGCGGCGCTACCTGCGCGGCTTCCTCGATCCATACCCGTTCATGCTGCCGCTCAACCTGATCGGGGAGATCGCCAAGCCGATCTCGCACTCGTTTCGTCTGTTCGGGAACGTTTTCGCTGGAACGGTCCTTGTTACCGTCGTCACGGCGGTGTTGGTTCCGATCGCGGTTCCGGCGGCGCTCAATGCGGTGTTCGGGCTGTTCTCCGGGTTCATCCAGGCGTTTGTCTTTTCCGTATTGGCCGTCACGTACATCAACATGGCGGTTGAAGGGTAAGGAGGGCTCATGCTGCAAGACGCGCAGACCGCCGTCGGCGGGATCAGCGGAGCGGATCTCATTCAGGCGGCGAAGTTCCTCGGAGCGGGGTTGTGCATGGGGATCGGCGCCATCGGCCCTGCCATCGGCGAAGGCTATGCCGTGGGCCACGCGCTCGACGGGATCGCCCGCCAGCCGGAGCTTCAGGGATCGCTTTTCCGCACGATGCTCATCGGCTGTGCGGTGACCGAGACAACCGGCATCTACTCGCTCCTGATCGCGATTGTCCTGATCTTCGTGGCCTAGAGGGAGATGCCGTGACCATCGAGTGGGGCAAGATCCTCGAGCTCAACGTAGGCCTCATCCTGCAACTCGCGAATTTCGCGATCCTTATGTACTTCCTCAATCGCTGGCTGTTCAAACCGGCGATGAAGTACCTCGATCGCCGACGGGAGCGGATTGCCGCCGAGATGGAGAGCGCAAGGGTCAACGAGGCACGGGCTGCCGAGCTTGTCGCGGAGCGGGAGCGGGAGTTCCGCGAGGCGCGCGAGCGCGCCGCGAAGATGATCGACGACGCGCAAGCCCACGCCGAGGCGACAATCGAGGAGAGCAAGACGCGGGCAAAGGAAGAGGCGGCGCGGATTGTTGAGGGGGCGCGGAGAGACCTCGAGAAGGAGCGCGACGAAATGATCCGCGAGCTTCGCGCGCGCGTCGCGGACATCGCCCTCCTCGGTGCGCGGACCGTGCTCGATCGCGAGGTGCGCGCCGAGGATCACCGTCGTTTCCTCGATCGTCTGGTCGAGGAACTGGACGAAGCAACGCTCGGAGCCGAGAAACGATGACCCCGCGCGAGATCGCCCGCCGCTATGCCGAGGCGCTCTACGCGGCAGCCGAGGACGACGGGGCGCTTCGAATCACGGGTAACCTTGACGAAGTCTGCGCCACCCTCCGCGATGTGCCTCGTTTGCGCCGGTGGATGGAGCACCCCCTCGTGTCGCGGGAAGCCAAGCAGCAGTTCCTTCGGCAAGCGTTTCCGGACGTGGCGACGCCGACGGCTCGTGCGCTCGCTTTGTTGGTTCAGAACGGGCGCGAACGACTCATCGAGATCGTAGCCGAGGAGTTCGCTGCGGTTTCCGCGGAACGTGCGGGCCTTGTGCCCGTCGTGATAGCCACTGCGCGGGCCCTCGACGAGGACGAGCGTTCGCGCCTCAAGGACCGGCTGGAGAAGTCCCTCGGACGGCCCGTGCGGATGAGCGAACGCGTCGATAGGAGCCTCATTGCCGGAGTTCGCGTCGAGACCATGGGGCGCGTTCTCGATGGGTCCGTGCGCGCGTCGCTCGAGCGGTTGCGGGTCGCTCTGGGCGAGGGAGGGGAAGGATGACGTCAACACGGCGGGACGAGATTACGTCCCTCCTCGAGCAGCAGATTCGCGGCTTCCAGTACGACCTCGAGATGCAGGAGGTCGGCGTCGTCGTCGAAGTCGGAGATGGAATCGCACGGGCGTTCGGGTTGGAGCGCGCCATGGCCTCGGAGATCGTTGCCTTCCCGAACGACGTCTTCGGGCTCGTTCTCAACCTCGAGGAGGACAGCGTCGGCGTCGCGCTGTTCGGGGACAGCGAGCGCGTCAAAGAGGGAGACGAGGTTCGCCGCACGGGGCGCGTTCTCGAGATCCCTGTTGGAGACGTCCTGCTCGGGCGCGTCGTCGATCCGCTCGGTCGAGCCCTGGATGGGAAGGGGAAGATCGCCGCCTCCGCGACGCGTCGCGCTGAGCGCATCGCCCCTGGCGTTCTCGAACGGAAGCCGGTGGACACCCCGCTGCAGACGGGCATCAAGGCCATCGACGCGCTGACGCCGATCGGGCGCGGACAGCGCGAGCTGATCATCGGCGACCGCCGGACGGGGAAGACGGCGATCGCCCTCGACACGATTCTGCATCAGAAAGGTAAGAACGTCGTCTGCGTCTACGTCGCGATCGGGCAGAAGTCGTCGACGATCGCTCGTATCGTGGACACGCTCGATCGGTACGGGGCGATGGCGTACACGATGGTCGTCGTGGCGGACGCGCAGTCTCCCGCGCCGATGCAGTATCTGGCGCCGTATGCCGGATGCGCGATGGCCGAGGAGTTCACCTACCGCGGTCGCGACGCATTCATCGTCTACGATGACCTCTCGAAGCACGCCGTCGCCTACCGGGAGATCTCTCTCTTGTTGCGACGACCCCCAGGCCGGGAAGCCTACCCAGGGGACATCTTCTACACGCACTCGCGCCTCCTCGAGCGCGCCGTACGGCTCGCCGACGATCAGGGAGGCGGTTCGCTGACAGCGTTCCCGATCATCGAGACCAAGGCCGGCGACATCACGTCCTACATCCCGACGAACGTGATCTCGATTACGGATGGGCAGATCTACCTCGAGTCGGACCTGTTCAACCAGGGAGTGCGGCCGGCGATCAACGTTGGGTACTCCGTATCTCGCGTCGGCGGCGCGGCCCAAATCCGGGCGATGTCTCAGATTGCCGGCGAGCTGCGTCTCGAACTGTCGCAGTACCGCGAGTTGGAGGCTTTCGCGGAGTTCTCGTCCGACCTCGATGAGGCGTCCAAGGAGCAGCTCGCTCGCGGGGATCGCCTGATGGCCGTGCTCGGCCAAGACCAGTACCGGCCGATGCCCGTCGAAGAAGAGGTTGCGTCGCTCTACGTCGCGGTGCACAACCATCTCGCCGACGTTGACGTGGGCTCTGTGCGTCGCTTCGAGGAGGAGTGGTTGCGCTTCCTGCGCGAGCAGCGAACCGAGATCCTCCCTGCGCTGCGCGAGAAGAGGGAACTTACTGCCGACATCACGGCGGCGCTCGAGGACGCCGTGGCGGCGTTCAAGGAACGCTTCGGAGGGTAGGGTTGGCACAGAACGTCCGCGCGATCAAGGGACGCATCGGCAACATCGAGGACATCGCCCAGCTGACAAGGGCGATGAATGCCATCGCGATGACCAAGGTAACGCGGATGAAACGCCGTCTCTCGACGCACAGGCCCTACCTTGCGAACCTCGAAGCGGCCGTGGCTCGCTTGCTTGGACAACTCGAATCCCTGGATGAGGCGCCGCCGTGGTTCGTCGACAACGGAGCGCAAGCGACCGGCGTGCTGGTGCTCAACGCGGATCGCGGAATGTGCGGGCGATACAAGGGCGACCTGAACCGATCGGCGAGCGAGGCGTTGGCCGAGGCGACGGGGAGCGGCATCCTCCTTGTGGGAGGCGAGAAGGCGCGCTCCTATTTCGAGCGTCGCGCCATCCGGCCCTTGCGAGCGTACACCCACCTTTACGATCCGCCAACGCGCAACGCAGCGCGCGACATGACGGATGACCTCTTGGCGCTGTACGCCACGGGCGACGTGGGTCGAGTCCGTGTCGTCTTCATGCGGTTTGTCTCCGATCTGTCTCAACGACTCGTTGTCGAGGACCTGTTGCCGGTCAGAGTCTCGCCGCAGCGCGCCCAGACCCTGTGCGAGCCCCCGGCGGGCACGGCGCTCGCCGAGCTGGGGCCGCTTCTCGTCATGGAGAGGCTCTACGCGGCCATGCTCGAGACGAAGGCATGTGAGGACGCCATCCGGCGGCAGGCGATGAAGAGCGCGACCGATAACGCGGAAGACCTTCTGAAAGCGCTGACGCGAGCGTACAACAAGGCGCGGCAGCAATCGATCACGCGCGAGATCGCGGACATTCTTGGAGGCTCAGAGGCGCTTCATGAGAGCGCAACTTAGGGGGCAGGCGGATGACGGACACGGCGTTTGAGAGCGGTCGAGTCACAGAAATACGGGGGCCGGTGATCGACGTGCGCTTCGCGAAGGGATCCCTGCCGCGCGTGAACGACGCGCTGCGGATCGAACGGGCGGGTGAGCCCGAGCTTCTTCTCGAGGTCGCGCAACACCTCGGCGACGACGTCGTGCGGGCGATTGCGATGGACTCCACCGACGGCCTCGCGCGGGGAACGCCCGTCGTCTCTCTCGGAGAGCCGATCAGCGTTCCCGTCGGCCCCGAGACGCTCGGCCGGCTCCTCGACATCGCCGGCCGTCCCGTGGACGGCCTTCCGCCGCTTGCGACCGCGAAGCGCCGCTCGATTCACCACAAGGCCCCGGCTCTGCTCGAGCAGAAGATCGAAGCCGAGATCTTCGAGACCGGAATCAAGTCGATCGATCTGGTCGCCCCCTTTCCGCGCGGCGGGAAGATCGGGCTATTCGGCGGCGCGGGCGTGGGAAAGACCGTCGTGATCATGGAGATGATCCGCTCGATCGCCTACGAGCACGAAGGGTACTCGGTGTTTGCCGGTGTCGGCGAGCGGACGCGCGAGGGGAACGACCTCTATCTCGACATGAAGAAGGCCGGGGTTCTGAAGAACACGGCCCTTGTGTACGGCCAGATGAACGAGCCCCCGGGAGCCCGCTTCCGCGTCGCCTTGACCGGGGTGACGGTTGCCGAGGCGTTTCGCGACGACGAGGGGAAGGACGTCCTCTTGTTCATCGACAACATCTTCCGGTTCGCCCAAGCGGGCAGCGAAGTCTCGGCGCTCCTCGGCCGTATGCCGTCCGAAGTCGGATATCAGCCCACACTGGCGACGGAGATGGGAGAGCTCCAGGAGCGCATCACGTCGACGAAGCGAGGGTCCATCACCTCGGTCCAGGCGGTCTACGTTCCCGCGGACGACCTGACGGACCCCGCGCCGGCCACGGTCTTCTCCCACCTTGATGCGGCGATCACGCTGTCGCGGGAGATCGTCGAGAAGGGCATCTACCCAGCGGTAGATCCCTTGCGCTCCAACTCGACGATCCTCGATCCCCGCTTCACGACGGCCGAGCACTACCGCGTCGCCAAGAAGACGCTCCAGGTCTTGCAGCGCTACGAGGACCTGAAAGACATCATCGCGATCATGGGGATGGACGAGCTGTCCGAAGAGGATCAGCTCATCGTCCGCCGTGCGCGCAAGGTCCAGCGCTTCATGAGCCAGCCGATGTTCGTCGCCGAGCACTTCACCGGACGCCCCGGCGCGTACGTCAAGCTGACCGACACCGTCCGGGGCTTTGCGATGCTCGTCGACGGGGAACTGGACCATATCCCCGAGCAGTCGTTCTACATGGCCGGCTCCATCGACGAGGTGCTCGAACGCGCTGCGCGGGCCGGGCACGCTCCCGCGTAGGAGAGGCGCGACCTATCGGAAGAGCTCGAACGCGAAGCTCTCGCTCGTCCCGTCGACAAACCCGAGCCACAAGGTGTACTCACCGGGTCGGAAGACGATGAGCGGCAAGTCCAGCGTGAACCTCACGCCGTCGTCGGCCAAGACGCCGATCCTCTCCAAGATCGGCGCAAGGGGGCGGTCTGGGTCGGCGCGGACGAGAGAATACGTAATCGCCCCACGAGCCGGCCCGACGAGTCCATCATCCACGGCGCAACGGACCCGGAGCCACTCCGCCGAACGCAGACGAGGCGGGATGGCCGAGGCGGCGCTCACCTGGGGACGCGTTGCGAGGACGTCCTCCGACCCGTCGGGCCCAACGCGCAGGATCTCGACGTCGCGGCACGCGTAGCGCACGACGTACTGCACCTGGGCCGACGAGGACAGCCCGGTAGAGTCGGTGACGGACACCGAGAACGTCTTCCGCCCCGGGACTCGGGTGTCGAGCATCTGTTCCTGTAGTCCTCGGGTTCGCAGCGAGACGACGGGGGCGAGCGACGCGACGGTCCACGTCGGCGTGACCGCCTCGCCGAGGGCGAACTCCGCGCCCGCTCGGGGCTCGACGATGTCCACACGGGGCGGCTCTGTGTTGACGACGCAGACCCTGAACGCTCCGACCGCCTCGTTGCCCGCGCGGTCGCGGGCCGTGACTTCGGAGATCGTGTCTCCGAAGGGGAGCTGAGTTCCCCGAACCAGCGCGCAGGCCACCGACGGATGCGGATCCAGATTGTCGACGACGGCGAGGTCGACGTCGCCGAGCGTGGCGTAGGGTTTCCCAGGGTCATTCGGGAGATGGAGGATGTGGGAGGTCAGAGACGGAGGGGTTCGGTCTACGCCGAACGGCCCGCTGGTGAAAACAGGGCCGAGGTTTCCGGCTCGATCCACCGCGCAGGCGTGGACCCACCACTCGCCGTCCAACGGGACGACGAACGACTCGCCGGCCCAATCTTCGCTTCTGTTGGGAACTGCCGACGGCGTCCAGTCCGGCGACCGTTCGCACGCACAGCAGTACCCCGCCAGTCCCGAGAGCGTATCTTCGGACGGGAGGACGGAGAGGTCGATGGCGTTGGCCGAGGACCACTCTCCGGGCGAAGGGGTGGCGGCAAGAAGGGTCAACGAAGTTGGAGGGGTCGCATCCACGGTGAACGTCGTCGTCTCTGACCAGACGCTTGTGTTGCCGGCTCGATCTCGGCAGTTGACGCGCCAGGCATAGACGCCCTCGGTCAGGGTCGGTGTGTAGGACGTCTTTGTCACATACGTGTCACGCGGCGTGGGCCCCTCGATCACGACCCGGTAGTTCTTGATGCCCGTGGCGTCGTCCGGTGCATCCCACGACAGCTTGGGCGACAGGTCCGACGTTGCGGTGCCGTTCTCGGGGAGGCTCGTCGTCGGCGCCTGAGGCGGGCTGCGATCGATCGTGACGCAAGCATCGAGGCTCGTCGACGCGTCGTTCGGGCGGCCGTCGGCGACGGCGTGCGCGACGCCTGCCGGGACGGAAGCGCAGAGGACGCCGTCGCCGATGATCTCCGTCACGTCGAGGCGGAATGCCGTCCCGCCGCCGGGGAGAACTTCGACCCGCGTTGCCGTCGCGGCGAGACTCAGAACAACGTCGTCGGCGGCGAAGCCGAAGACCGGCTCGTCGAACGTCACCAGGAAGACGACGGCGTCGCCGTTCGTCGGGTCGGCCTGCGTTGCCGCTTGTTCGACTTCGACCGACAACGCTCCGATGGCGACCGGCGCCGCGCACAGGAGGCCGAGGAAGGCAAGTCCGAGGGGGAGAAGAGCCGAGGTACGCATGGCATCCTCCTTAGTGAACAAGGGTTGTACGATCTTACAGGATAAGTGAGACAACGACAACCGTCTCCGGTCTGCGCGCGGGAACCCGCGAATTGACCCACTTGGAGCGAGTTCGTATACTCCGAGCGTCGGCGGTGTAGCCAAGTGGTAAGGCAAGGGACTGCAAATCCCTGATTCACCGGTTCGAATCCGGTCGCCGCCTCTTGACCTTGGGTGGTTAGCTCAGCTGGGAGAGCGCATGCTTGACGTGCATGAGGTCACAGGTTCGAGCCCTGTACCACCCACCACGCCGCAGCCTGACTGCGGCGCGCTGCTTTCTGCTCCGAGGAGGCGAGACTCGTGGAGCGCGCGATCACGCTGATACGTCCCTACGCCGAGCGCGAGGATGTCGTCGGGGCCTATCTTGTCGGCTCGTCGACGCGCCCGCAGACCGATGGCCTCTCCGACCTCGACATCGAAGTGATCCTTGAGGATCGTGCCTATGAGATGACGACCGATGCCGAGCGACACGCGTTCACGATGCGCGAGGGGAATCCACGCGTTGTCGACTACGAGATCTACCTTAGGCCTTGGTCTGAGTTCGTGGGACTCACGCGTTCGACACAGGACCTGTTCCACTATCCGTACCAGCACGCGAGGATCCTCCACGATCCCGAAGGACGGATCGAGCGCGTCGTTGCCGCGCTCGCCGAACTCCCGCCGCTCCTTCGCTTTGACCGCTTGCGCGTTCATTACCTCGAGTTCCGCTTTGCCTTGGGAAGAGCCCGCAAGACCCGCGAGCGTGGCGGGGCTCTCAACCTTCGGCTTCTTTACGCAGACGCGCTCGCAGCGCTCGTGAAGACGCTTTTCTTGGCCGCTTCTTCCTGGCCCTCGACGCATCACTGGAGCGAGCAGGAGCTTCGGCATCTCGGCGTGCCCGCCTCGCTTCTCGACGCCACGGACGCCGCGTTCACCGCTCCCGCAACCGACGCGATGGCCGACCTCGTCCGAAGCCTCGACACCTGGTTGGACAGCCTGGGAGAGACGTTCCATCACGACACCAGAGCGCTGGTCGCCTGGGCCTTCCTGCGCGCCGAAGGGCGGCGGGCGTTCGAGGTGTGGTCGGGACGCTAGGTTCTGCCGGAATGTGTCCTTCCATTGGGAGATTCCGTGCGCTCGTGCGGGCTGTGCGTTATACTGACCGGGCTTTGGGACGCACGTTCGCGCGAACGTGGAAGGGAAACGTCGAATGGTCAATCGAATCGGCATTCGGCGAGAGGATCTCTACGCGTGGGAGCGACGCACGCCGTTGGTCCCGGACGATCTCCGCGATCTTGTCGCGGGCAAGGGTCTCTCGTTTGTCGTGCAATCCTCGGATCGGCGCGTCTACTCGGACGACGACTACCGCCGATGCGGACTCCTCGTCCAGGACGACCTGTGCGATTGCCCGGTCATCCTGGGCCTCAAAGAGATCCCGATCGAGGCGCTTCAGCCCGAGAAGGTCTACGTCTTCTTCTCGCACACGATCAAGGGTCAGCCGTACAACATGCCCATGTTGCAGCGGATCCTTGAGCAGGGGTCGACGATCATCGACTACGAGCGCATCGTCGACGAAGCCGGCCGCCGCCTGGTCTTCTTCGGCAACTACGCAGGGCTCGCGGGGATGATCGACACGCTCTGGGCTCTCGGTACGAGACTGTCGATCGAGGGTCTCTCGACGCCGCTCGAAGAGGTCCGGCAAGCCTCCGCGTACCCCTCGCTGGACGCTGCCAAGGCCCACTTGCGCGCCGTGGGCGATCGGCTTCGGGCCGAGGGACTTCCTTCCGCGATCTCCCCGCTCGTCATCGGCATTGCGGGCTACGGGAACGTCTCCCGCGGGGCCCAGGAGATCTTGGACCTATTGCCCTCTCGCGAGGTTTCGCCTCGGGATTTGCCGGCCGCGGCCGAGAGTCCTGGTGCGACGCCGATCGTCAAGGTCGTGTTCCGCGAGGAGGATACCGTTCGGCCGCTTAGCGACGGGATGGCTTTTGACCTCGAGGAGTACCGCCGCCATCCCGAGCGTTACGCGGGCCGTTTCGCTCGCTACCTTCCCTATCTCCACGTCCTGGTGAACTGCATCTATTGGGAGCCGAAGTACCCGCGGCTCGTCACACGGCAGGCGATCCGAGACCTGTTTGCGACCGGGCAGCCGAGACTCCGCGCGATCGGCGACATCTCCTGCGACGTCAAAGGCGGAGTCGAGATCACCGTGAAGGCGACGGAACCCGACGATCCCGTCTACGTCTACCATCCCGACACAGGAACGACCTCGACCGGAGTCGAGGGGCGCGGTCCCGTGGTCATGGCGGTCGAGATCCTTCCCAGCGAACTGCCCCGCGAAGCTTCGATCTACTTCAGCGCCGTCCTCAAGCGATTCGTTCCGGCCCTCGCCACGGCAGACTTCTCGGTCGGCCTCGACGCCCTCGATCTTCCTCTCGAACTCAAACGGGCTGTGATCGCCTATCGCGGCGAGTTGGCGCCCGACTACGCCCACCTGGAGCAGCATCTCAACTCGGCCTGACGGCCGACCGAGGAGGAGACCTCATGCAGACGATTCTCGTTCTAGGCGCCGGCCTCGTGGCCGGACCGCTGGTTCGCTATCTCCTTGCCGTGAAGGACACGCGAGTCACGG
Organism: Candidatus Bipolaricaulota bacterium; assembly: GCA_040752575.1. Classification (GTDB taxonomy): domain Bacteria; phylum Bipolaricaulota; class Bipolaricaulia; order UBA7950; family UBA9294; genus CAIOGO01. Next base: position 42,216 of record JBFMGK010000003.1, on the reverse strand, counting down.
TGGCGACGCGCACCGTCGACAAGGCCGCCCGACTCATCGGCGGCGCGACGCAAGGTCGCGCGGTGGCCCTCGACGTCGACGACGAATCCGCACTTGAAGCCCTCGTGTCTCGTCACGATCTCTCGATCAGCCTGCTTCCTTATGCCTATCATCCGCTCGTGGCGCGGCTTTGTGTCAAACACGGCAAGCACATGGTGACCACGTCGTACGTGAAGGACGCGATGCGCGCGCTGGACGCGGCGGCGCGAGAGCGCGGCGTCCTTCTCCTGAACGAGATCGGCGTCGACCCCGGCATCGACCATATGTCGGCGATGAAGATCATCGATCGCGTGCGCGACGACGGAGGCACGCTCGTTGGGTTCACCTCAAACACCGGAGGGATTCCCGCGCCCGAGGCGAACACGAATCCTATGGGGTACAAGTTCTCGTGGGCGCCGCGCGGGGTGGTGATGGCCGGCAAGAACCCGGCACGGTATCTTCGCGAGGGAAAAGTCGTCAGCGTCCCTGGGCCCGAGCTGTTCGCCCATCACGCCCCGTGCCCGATCGTCGGGTTCGGCGACCTCGAGGTCTACCCGAATCGAGACTCCCTGCCGTACATCGAGAGCTACGGAATCTCCTCGGTCAAGAGCATGTTCCGCGGCACCCTCCGCTACCCTGGATGGTGCGATACGCTGAAGGCGATCGCCGACCTCGGTTGGCTCGACGAGACGGAGCGAGGCGATCTTGCCGGGATGACCTTCGCTCGCCTCACGGGTCGCCTTCTCGGGCTCCCGGGTCCGGCGACGGCCGCCGACCTCGCCGCACGCCTCGGATTGACGACGGGTGCGAAGCCGGTCACGGATCTCGTTTGGCTTGGACTTGTGAGCGACGACGCCCTGCCGCGAACGGCGACAACCTACCTAGACGTCCTCGCGTCGCGCATGCTGGAGAGGATGCAGTACGCGCCCGGAGAACGTGACATGCTCGTCATGCAGCACGAGTTCACCGTCACCTACCCGGGGCGGTCGGAGAAGGTCGTCTCGACCCTGGTCGACTTCGGGATCCCGAAGGGCGACACGTCGATGTCGCGCCTTGTCGGTCTGCCTGCGGCGATCGCCGCGCGGCGGATTCTTGCCGGCGAGATCGACCTTGTCGGTGTGCACGTGCCGATGCTTCCGGAGATCTACGAACCCGTCCTCGGAGAGCTCGAAGCGATGGGCGTTCGCTTCAGGGAGTCGACGACCCGCCTGTAGCGCCTCCGCACGCGGGACATGCGGGATCCCGAGCGATCTCGATCGAGAAGACTTCTCCTAGGCGAGCGTCGTAGATCTGGAGGCGCCCGACAGGCGTCTCCGCGTAGCGGGTGATCCAGCGAATCGCGGCGGCCGCCTGGAGCGTGCCGATGACGCCTGGAACGACGGCAAGCAAACCTACGCGCTCCGGATCGGGCACGGCGTCCTCGGGCGGACACAAGGGGAAAAGACAGCGATAGCACGGGCCTCCGGAGAGGCACAGGACTCCGGTCTGCCCTTCGTACTGCGACACGGCTCCGTAGACGAATGGGATACCTCGTTCGAGACAGGCCTCGTTGATCAGGAATCGCGTCTTGAGATTGTCCGTTCCGTCGACAACGATGTCGGCGTCGCGCACGAGCGTACGGGCGTTGGCCGACGAGAAACGAGCCATCGTCAGTTCGAGGAGCGTCGCCGGGTTGAGGTCCGCCAAGCGGACGGCGGCGGACTCCGGCTTCGGCCGTCCGACGGTTGCCGTGCCGTGAACGATCTGGCGCTGAAGGTTCGAGACGCTCACCCGATCCGCGTCGACGAGATGAAGCGTTCCGAGGCCGGCGGCAGCGAGGTAGAGCGCAACGGGGCTTCCAAGGCCTCCGACCCCGACCACGAGGGCGCGCGCACGCCGCAGCTTCTGTTGTCCCGACTCGCCGAACCCCGGGAGCACGAAGTGGCGCGCATACCTCTCCCGTTCGCCTTGAGACCACACGCCGCTCACCCCGGTCTCACCGTCCCAGGGCGGGAGAGAGCGTCGCGCTCATAGCAGAACGAGTCCGGCGTGAAGTCCCTCCACGAGGTGAACCCAAGTTCACGCAGGGTGGCAAGGATGGGCGACGCGTCCCCGTCCGGCGCGGGGATCATGGCTTCCCAGCCCGGCACCTCGAGCTGCCGGACGGCGTGCGCGAGAAGGGCGGCAACGTCCTCCCGGGAGCCCTCCAGAAATGACAGAAAGGCCCCCTGCATGTCGGCCCGGGCCGGGTACGACGCGCAGAGCGCGGCGACGATCCGGCCATCGCGGCGGAGGGCGAAGCGATGGGGAGCCCAGCCCAAAGCGACTCGCGGTTCCCAGTCGAACTCGAGGAACCGCCACTCCGACGGGAACCGCCCGCGCGCCGCCCGAAGGAAGGTCGACGCGCGCACGAAGGCCTCGAACTCCGCGTCGGACGGGACGTCGATGTCCCCCAACGGCGCGGCGCCAGGAACTTCCGATGTTCCTTCGACGTAAGAGAACGAGGCCCGCCGCACGAAGCCGAACGACTCCACGAGGTGGATCGACTCGAGGTTGTCGATGTAGGTCGACAGGCCGATGCGGCGTGCGCCATCCCGATCGCAGGCCTCGACAAGCGCCTGCGTCAACGCGCGGCCGGCCCCGCGACCGCGCAGCGCTGGATCGGCCCGGATTCCTTGCAGCCACGCGTGGCCGGCAGCAAGCCACGTTCGCTGCGCAAACGCGGCCACGGTGCCGTCGATTTCCGCGACCAGAAGCTCGCCACGAGAGCAAGCCAGCCAGTCGTCGATCACGGCGGGCACGTAGTCGCCGCCATCCCAGATCTGCGAAGCGATGGCGACGATTCGCTCTTTGTCCGCGACCCGCGCGCGGCGAACCTCAAGTCCCATAGGACGAAGGTATCGGAGTCCCTGCGGGTCGGCAAGTACGCTCTAGCGCGTGCGCAGACGTGCGAACACAACCCGCCGTCGCGTGACCAAGAGCGCCAACAGGAAGAGGCCGATCGCCACGAGGACGATGGCGGCCCCCGAGGCGACGGAGAAGTAGAACGAGAGATAGAGCCCGACGAGGCCTGACACGACGCCGCAGAGGGCCGCGATCGCCATCGTGGCCGGAACGCGGCGCGTGAGCAAGAGCGCCGTCGACGGCGGCGCTACGAGCATGGCGAGCATCAGGGCGAGTCCAACCACCTGCAGAGAGACGACGACGGTCACCGCCGTCAGCACAAGGAGTGCGTAGCGATAGAGCCGCACGGGGAGACGAAGCGTCGCGCCGAGGATTGGGTCAAACGACACCAGGACGAACTCGCGATAGAACGCGCCGAGGATCAGAAGGACTCCCCCGCCGAAGCCGGCGATCAAGACGAGGTCCGATGAAGAGACCGCGAGGACATTCCCGAACAGGATGTGAACGAGATCGACCGAGAAGCCGCGAACGGTGGATAGCAGGGCAATTCCGAGCGCAAACATGCCGGCGAACACGATGCCGATTGCGGCGTCCTCGCGAACCCGACCGCGTTCGTGGACCCAGCCGATGCCCAACGTGACGAGAACCGCAGTTCCGAGGGCCCACCAGAACAGCGTCCGCCGGTCGCCACGACCGCTCACAAGGACGCCGGCGGCGATCCCCGGAAGAACCGAGTGGGCGATCGCGTCGCCCAGGAATGTCATGGAGCGCAGGACGACGAACGTTCCCACGACGGCGGACAGCCCGCCGACCAGGGTCGAAGCCACAAGCGCTCGAACCATGAACGGATAGCGCAGCGGCGCGATCAACCACTCCACCGTCGTCACCTCGCTCCCCTCGAGCACGGCGTGTCCTGAACAACGAGGGTTCCGTCGGCCGTGCGGACCATTTTCAGGCACTCCCCATAGGCCGACTGAAGGTTCTCCGGTGTGAATACGTCCTCGGGCGCCCCGAACCCAAGAAGGCGACCCCGGACGAGCAGGGCAAGCGAGAAGTGTTTTGCGGCGATGCCAAGGTCGTGCAAGGCCACGAGCAGCGTCGTACCGGAAAGGCGATCCAGCAGGTCGAGGATCTCCACTTCCGAGGACGCGTCGATGCCCGCCAAGGGCTCGTCGAGTAGGACGAGTTCCGCCTCCTGGGACAGCGCTCGCGCGAGGAACATCTTCTGCTGTTCTCCTCCGGACAGCTCGGCAATCTGGCGCCCCGCCTGGGGGCCGAGGCCCACCCATTGGACCGCGGCCTCGGCGAGCGCGCGGTCGCGGCGCGTCATGCGCCGCAACGGGCCCCGGCGGTGGACGCGGCCCATGAGAACGACGTCGAGGACGGTCACGGGGAACCGCCAGTCCACCGCAGCCCGCTGCGGAACGTAGGCAATGCACAGGTGGTCGCGGGGCTCATGGCCGTAGACGCGGAGCGTTCCTTGCGTCCAGGGAAGAAGGCCGGCGACGGCCTTGAGCAGCGTGCTCTTTCCCGCGCCGTTGGGGCCGACCACGGCGACGTGTGCGCCTGCAGGGACATCGAACGACACGTCCTCGAGAGCGGTCCGCTTGTCGTAGTGCAGCGTCAATCCGCGGGCACAGATGGCGGGAGATCCCGGTTCGTGGACCGGCTCCTTCCCGGTCGGGCCGGTACGGCAGGGCTCCTGCTTTAAGGGCGACTGCGAACAGGCCTCCAGCGTACCCCCCTTCTCGAACGCGCCCCCGGACGATGGCCGCGCGAGGCGTGGCCGCATTGTACCCCAGTCGAACCTCATCCCTTCACAAGGCTGACACAAGCCGGCGAACGTCCATTCACTTGGGTGACGCATTCTGAAGACACTACATGGACGGAGGGATGCCAGAGATGAAGACGAAGACGTTGAGAGTCCTCTTGTTGATCGTCGTACTCAGTGCGGCGGCCGTGATCCCAGCCAGCACGCAGGTTCTTCCCGGCCGAGGCGCGACGGAGGAGGCCGACGGGGCAAGCCTCGAAGCCCTCGTGTTGATCAATCGACTCGAGCTGTCGCGCGGTCAGATGGAGTCCATCCACGCGGCGCTCGACCGCGTGCTGGTCGAGCGGGAGGCGATCGAGGCGAAGCGAGCGGCCTTTGAGGACGAGATGATCTCCTGGAGCGGTACGGCGGAGGAACTCGAGGCGCGGCTTGACGCACGGAGGCAGGAGATGGAGGCGGCGCAGGAAGCGCTGCGCGGCGCTCTGGCCGGCGCGTTCGAGGAGATCAAAGGGACGTTGACGATGAGCCAGGGCGAGACTCTCCTTCAGTACGGTCCTGCTTGGATCCAGCGGGCTCTGGAAGCGCCGACCCCCACTGCGTCCGTGCAGGAGCCCCAGGCCCTCGTACAGAGACTGCGGGAGCGGGTCGCTGAGCGCGCCGAGGGAGCCTCGGACGGGGCCAACGTGATCGAGAGACTGCGCGAGCAGCTTGCCGCGCGGATTCACGATCGGGACGCCTCGACGGATGCGCCGACCGCGGGGAGAGCTGGCGCGATGCAGCGCGAGATGTCGAACCCCTGGGCGATGCGGCACGGCCCGCAGAGCGCACAACCGAGACCGGAGGACGTCTCCCGCCTCGCGAAGGCCGTTCGCGCCGGGGTCATGGACCGACTCCTGGGCGGGATCGAGAGCTTCTCACATGCGCTGGAGTTGAAGCTGGCGGCCGTGCCCTAGGTACGCCACCGCCCTGTGCGGTTGACGGCCCGTCGCTCATGCGAGCGGCGGGCCTCTCCTTTCTCCGTCCAAGGCCGGGAGAGCGATGGTGAAGCAGGCCCCTCCCGAGGAGCGGTTCTCGGCCCAGATCCGTCCGCCGTGCGCTTCCACGAGCGCGCGGGCGATGGCCAGCCCCAGACCCGCTCCGCCCGCTTCGCGAGCAGGGTCTGCACGATAGAAACGGTCGAAGACCCGCTCGATCGCGTCGGCCGGGATGCCCGGTCCCGAGTCGCAGACCCGGATCCAAACCTCACGATCGTTCTCGAGGGCTGCCGAAACCTCCAGACGTCCGCCCGCCGGCGTGTGGCGAATGGCATTGGCCAGAACGTTGAGCAGCACCTGTTCGATCCGATGCGCATCCACCCAGAGCACCGGAAGGTCGGGAGCTACGGACCACGCCATCGCCAGACCGGCGTCCTCGATCTGGGGCTCGATCGCCTCGATGATGCCCTCGAGGAGCGCGTCGATCCGTGACGGAGATCGCTCGATCGAGAGTTGCCCTGCGTCGGCGAGGGCCAACTGATGCAGGTCGCCCACGAGACGTCCGAAGAGGAGGACGCGGTCATGTAGGCCGGCGAACGTGGTTTCGGTGGGTTCGACCAAGCCGTCCCGAAGACCCTCAAGCGCCGATCGGACGGCGGCAAGAGGCGTTCGCAACTCGTGCGAGATGTCGGCGATCATCCGCCGCTTGGCTTCTTCCGAGCGCTCGAGGCTTCTGGCCATGTCGTTGAACGATGCGGCCAGATGGCCGATCTCATCGGCCGAGCGCACGTCCACGCGATCGTCGAATCGCCCCGCCGCGATGCGGCGCGTTGCGGTTTCGAGCTGGCGGAGGGGGCTTGTCATCTGACGAACCAGAACCAAGGCCAGAGCCAGCGCCGCGGCTGCGGCCGCGAAGCCGGCGAGCCAGAAGGCACGTCCTGTGGCGCGTATGAACCGTCTCTCGAGTTCGATGCGGCCGGCCATGGCTCGGTACGGCACGACCGTCCAGACCTCGCCCGATGGGAGGCGGATCGACTGCCCTCCCTCAAGCTGGCGCTCGTCCAACGTGCGGCCGGCGAACTCGTCATCGGGAGCGAAGACGACTTTCCGTTCGGGGTTCACGAGGAGAATGGGGATGTCTCGCGGGCCGCGATTCAGGAACTCGACGAGTGCATCGACACTCCCCGTGCGGTTGTACGTGGCCACGACGAGTTGGACAACCACCTCGTCCTGCAGCGTGAAGCTGCGAACGCTGAAGTCCGAGAAGGCTCGATTCACGGAGCGGCTGATCGACAAGTACCCGGCGACCGTCGCCAGAACGACGACGACGAAGAACGACGCGAGGAGTTTCGTCTGGAACGAGAGGCGACGCAGGCGCGAGATCACGGCTCGTCGCCCCGCGCGAGTCGGTAGCCCACGCCGAAGACGGTGAGGATGATCTTGGGGTCCGAGGGGTCGCGCTCGATCTTCTGGCGCAGACGCTTGATGTGCGAGTCGACGGCGCGCTCGAAGCCGCTGTAGGTCTCGCCGCGAACCGCTTCGAGGAGTTCGAGACGCGTGAACACCCTGCCGGGATGGGCCATCAGGAAGGCAAGTAGGTCGAAGCTCATGGCCGAGACCTCCACTAGATCTTCGCGGACCCACACCAAGCGCTGCTCGCGATCGAGTCGCACGTCGCCTACCTCGAGCGTCGCGGGCTCCTTGCCGACGGAGCGGCGCAGCACGGCGCGCACGCGAGCTTCGAGTTCTCGTGCGCTGAAGGGCTTCACGACGTAATCATCGACACCGACTCGGAAGCCCTGAAGGCGATCCTCTTCGCCGACCCGCGCGGTCAGCATGATGATCGGAACCTTGGAGGACGCGCGGACGCGCTCGGCGACCGACGGACCGTCGAGCCGCGGGAGCATCCAATCCAGAACGATCACATCGGGAGCGAATCGCGAGAAAGCCTCCAACGCCGACTCGCCATCGCGAGCCGTAGCGACCTCAAACCCGGCCTGTTCGAGGTAGAGCCTGACGGTCTCGAGTACCCAGTCCTCGTCGTCCACAACCAGCACGCGGGCGGACATAGCGTCGTCAGTATAGATCCGGAACCCGCCGGAATCACCGACGGCGGTGAACTCCTCTCGTGCTCACGCCGACTCACTTCACAGAGGCGACGACGCGTTTGAGCGGGTCCGCCGCCGACGGTACCCTCTGCAGATGGGAAACCGAGGGACGGTTCGTCCCCGGCCACGGGCAGAGCGGGAAGAAAGGGAGGAGGCAACGTGCTAGGTCAGAGTCGTCTTGCAGACGCCGCGCAGCGCGTGCTGCGTGAAGCGAAGGCCGACCAGACGGAGGTGATGATCACAGCGAACGACTCCCACCTCACGAGGTTCGCCACGAACACGATTCACCAAAACGTTTCCGAGACGGACGCCACGGTGCGCGTTCGCGTGATCGTCGATCAGAAGACGGGTGTCGCCGCCGGGAACGATCTCAGCGAAGAGGGGCTTCGAACGGTCGTGCGGCGCGCCGAGACCGTCGCACGGTTCCAACAGAAGAACCCTGACTTCCGCTCGCTTCCTGGGCCGACCACGGCGAAGAAGGTCGACGCCTACGTCGACGCGACGGCGGCCTTCACTCCCCGCGAGCGGGCCGAGCGCGTCGAGAAGATCCTGGCCGCGTCGCGAAGCGCCGGCCTCGAAGCCGCAGGAGCCTTCTCGACGGAGGGCCAGGAGATGCTGATCGCGAACTCGCTCGGCGTCTCGGCCTACCACCGCGGAACGGTCGCCGGGCTCGTCACGGTGATCATGGCCGACGACAGCTCCGGCTGGGGCGAGGCCGCGGCGATCGACGTGCGCAAGCTCGACACCGCGGCAGCCGGCAAGACGGCCATCGACAAGGCGCTCGCAGGGCGCAAGCCGACGTCGATCGAGCCCGGCGAATACACCGTGATCCTCGAAGAGCCCGCCGTGGCCGACATGCTGTTCTTCCTGGGCTACATGGGACTCGGCGCGCTTGCCGTGCAGGAAGGGCGGAGTTTCATGTGCGGCAAGATCGGCGAACGCGTCACCGGCGACAAGATTACCATCTGGGACGATGGATCCGATCCGCGCGGCCTGCCGCTGCCGTTCGACTTCGAGGGCGTCGCCAAGCAGAAGGTCGTCCTGATCGAGAAGGGCATCGCGAAGAACGTCGTCTACGACTCGTTCACTGCGAGTCGCGAACCGGGAAAGGCGTCGACCGGGCACAGCCTGCCGGCGCCGAACACGATGGGTCCGCTGCCGATCAACCTGTTTCTCGAGCCGGGCACGTCGACGAAAGAGGAGATGCTTGCCTCGACCGAACGCGGCATCTGGGTGACACGTTTCCATTACACGAACATCCTGCACCCCGTGAAGACAGTGCTGACAGGGATGACGCGCGACGGTACCTTCCTCATCGAGAACGGCAAGGTCACGCGGCCGCTGAAGAACCTTCGCTTCACCCAAAGCATCCTCGAGGCGTTGGCGAACGTCGAAACGTTGGGGTCGACGCTCGCACTGATCAAGAACGACTGGAATGCGCTCGGGACCTGCGCTCCCGCGGCGAAGATCCGCAACTTCCGGTTCACGGGCGGGACCGAGTAGCCCGCTCCGGGAAAGGAGAGCCATGCGAGAGTACACGGATCGTGCGCTGGACGTCGCGCGGGCGAGGGGAGCCTCGTACGCCGACATCCGCGTCGTGCGGCGTGAGACACAGAACATCGAGACCAAGAACGGCGTCGTTCAAGACCTGACGCTTGCCGAGACGTACGGCTTCGGCGTTCGCGTGATTGCCGACGGCGCCTGGGGTTTCGCGAGTTCGAATCGCCTTGAAAAGGCGGAGATCGACCGCATTGCGGAGCTCGCCGTCGCCATCGCCAAGGCGAGCGCGATCAGCAAGAAGGCAGACGTCGATCTGGGGCCTAAGGAGGCTCACGTCGCGACGTACAAGACACCGCTCGAGATCGACCCGTTTGAGGTGTCCCTCGAGGACAAGATCGACTACCTGTTGCGAGCCGACAAGGACGCGCAGTCAGTCCAGGGCGTGCGCGTTGTGGACGGGGCGCTCGGCTTCCAGCGCGAGACCAAGACGTTCGCGTCGACCGAAGGCAGCTACATCGAGCAGGTCCTCGTCGAGAGCGGCGCCGGAATCGTTGTGATGGCCGTCGCCGAAGGCGAGATGCAACAGCGCTCGTACCCCAACTCGTTCGGCCGCCATCAGGGTACCGGCGGCTATGAGTTCGTCCGTACTTGGGACCTGCCGGGCAACGCCCGCCGCGTCGCCGAGGAGGCCGTCGGCCTCTTGTCGGCGCCTCAGTGTCCCGGCGGGGTGACGACGATCATCCTCGACGGACCGCAGCTCGGGCTCCAGGTCCACGAGTCCTGCGGCCATCCGATCGAACTCGACCGCGTCTTCGGCACCGAAGCCGCCTACGCCGGCACAAGCTTCCTGACTCCGGAGAAGTTCCGCAACTTCCGTTATGGATCGGACATCGTGAACATCGTCTCCGACGCCGTTACCCCGGGCGGCCTCGGTACCTACGGCTTCGACGACGAAGGCGTCCCCGCACAGCGAACCGACATCGTGAAGAACGGGCAGTTCGTCGGGTACCTAACGTCGCGCGAAACCGCGCAGCAGCTCCGGAGGATCCACCCGAACGCCCCCGAGCGCTCGAACGGCGCGATGCGGGCCGATGGGTGGAACCGCATTCCGATCATTCGCATGAACAACGTGAGCCTCATGCCGGGCGAGTGGACATTCGACGACCTCATCGCCGACACCGAGGATGGCATCTACATGATCACCAACAAGAGCTGGTCGATCGACGATAAGCGCCTGAACTTCCAGTTCGGGACGGAACTCGCCTACGAGATCAAGAAGGGGAAGATCGGCAAGATGCTCAAGAACGCGACGTACACCGGCATGACACCCACGTTCTGGGCCGGGTGCGATGCGATCTGCAACAAGGATCACTGGCACGTCTGGGGTACGCCGAACTGCGGCAAGGGGCAGCCCGGGCAAGTCGCGCACACCGGGCACGGTGCCGCGCCGACGCGCTTCCGCAATGTGCAGGTGGGTGTCATGAAGGGATAGAACGTCTGCCGTGGGAGGGCGCCTTCGAGGCGTCCTCCCGCGCTCCAGACGGTGGACTGGCGGGAGACTTGGAGGTGTGCGGGATGGACGGCATCGCGAAGCTCATCTCGGCCTCGGCGTGGGCTCTCGTCGCGCTCATGCTCGCGGCCGGGATCCCCTTTGCCTGGCGCAAGGTGCTCGCCTGGCTCGACGCGAAATCCCAGGCGGCCATGGCGGACGCCGTGCGCAAGATGATCGACGAGTAGCTGAGCTGCTCGACAGGATTACTGCTTGGTCTCCTGTCGGTCGAGATACTCGAGAATCGCTTCGACGACGAGGTAGTTCACCGAACGATCCTTCTTCTCACCGATCTTCATGAGACGCTCGACGGGTTGAAGGGTCGCCTTCGCCTTGGGTACATAGATGCTCAGTTTGTCGACCAGTTCCTTCTTCGGCACGTGCCCCTCCTTTCACGCTTACCACATCACCCTACAGCTGAGATGGTAGATTGTTTCCTCGACGCGTGAGATCCGCGTTAGACTCCGATGGAGAAGTCGTGAAAGAACGACACCGATAGGCCTTCTCGCCTCTCCCCCGCGGCGGTCGTTCCGCACAGGACTGCCACACCTTCGCCGTAAGCCCTTCGCACCATGCCGCCACACTCCTTCCGTCAGACCCGAAGAAGGACAGGAGGTCCAAGACATGAGCAACCTGAGAACCAAGAGGTCCTTGAAGATCGTTGGCGTCGTCGCCGCCTTGGCGGCACTTGGTGTTGCAAGCGCGGTCGTCTTCGCGCAGACGGAGGACACAGCGGCCGCGGTGACCGTCGAAACGTCGTCGTTCCTCGCGAAGGTCGCAGCCAACCTCGGCATTGAAGAGCCGCAGCTTGTCGCCGCGATGCAGACGGCCCACGAGCAGTCGATCGACGAGGCCCTCGCGGCCGGCCGCATCACCGAAGAGCAGGCGACGGCGATGAAGGAGCGGCTCGCCACCGCTCGGGCGATGGCCGAACTGATCGACGAAGCCGTCGCGAGCGGCCGGATCACGCAGAGCCAGGCCGATCAGATGAACCGCGGCTCCCGCGCCGCGGGGATGATGAACGGCATGGGTGAGATGCGCGGCAGCGAGATGCGGGGCTCCATGAGCCGCGGCGGCTCGATGCGCGGCGCCATGGGGTGCAGCGACTGCGAGTCGTCGACCTGCGGACGCGGAATGAGCCGAGGCTTCCAACCCTAGGGAGAGGACACACAAGCCCCTCCGTTCCACCAACCTCCAGCGGGCCGCCAACAGGCGGCCCGCGTTTCTCTTGACCATCCGCGTGAGCCCACCTTGTCAAGTACAGCAGCATCCCTCTGCAGGTGGTCGCGGTGTCCCTACACCTCACGCCGCACGCGACCGGTCGTGCTACGGCGCTGGGGCAATCCTCCAGACAGCGACGCTACCCCCGGAGACGAGGACTGCATGTGCACCGTCCGTGCTGAATGCCCCGATGAGCCCACTGACGGATCGCGGCTCTTCGTAGCCGCGTAACGCGCGGAGTGTCATCGCATCGAGCGCGACCACGGCGAAGTCGGCACCGTTTCGCCCAGACAGCCATAGGGTTGCGCCATCTGGGCTGATACGAACCTCACTGACATCCGCGAGACCGTAGGTGTTGATTGCAGTGTAGGAAGCTGCGGCCGGGGCGAAGGAGTACAGGCGCGACAGCCCGCCAACGGTAGTCCTGTTGCCGAGAACGATGTACTGAACAGCAGGGCCCACGTCCAGTATCCGACCGAAACTGCTGCGGTAGCCCCCTGCCTCAAGGTACAGGTCGGTCTTGATGAGGGGAGCCGTACCGGCTCCGAGGATCCAGGTGAAGAGCTGGCACCGGTCATGCACTGCAAGAAACGTCAGCGAGACCTCTTCGAAGTCTGTAGCTGTTGGCGCAGTGCCTGTTTCGAAGTCTACGCCAGTGTCCTGCGAGATCCGGACGCCCGCGCTGGCTTCGTCCCAGTACACGAATCGCGTCGCCTGCACCCCCACTGCGTAGGGGACATCTCCTGCTGTGAATCCAGTGTAGATTGCGTTCGCAACCTCTTTGGGCAAGGCCAACGCCCGCTCTTGCCCTGAGGCAGACCACACCCGCGGGGTACTTCCGACGAGAGCAATCACTGAGCCCGCCGCGCTCACGTCGACATGCGTTGCGTAGCTCTCAAGGACCGCGCGGAACTTGACGGCGATTCCGCTCGACGTGTGTTGTAGGAGCGCGACCTCGTCGGGTGTAGTGCTGGTAAGAGCAATGTAGAAGTCGTCACCGAGCCCGCTGCAGGCGACGTCGGTGATCTGACCAAACCCGTAGATGCTCTGCGGGCTGAGCTGAACGCTTGGCAGAAGGCCGTCTTCAGACGTCTGCGCGACGGAACCATGGGCCAAGAAGACGAGCGAGACGAAGCACATCAATACCCCGGTACGCATGAGAGCCTCCTATCGTGTGCAGCTGGGCGTGGGTGCAGTTCCGCGTCACGTTGCGACTCTATGGCGGTGCTTGCCATTCGACAAGTCTCGTGGTTGGTCCGGCGGAGCGTACCACCACAGGACTGCATTCCTGCTCGCCCATTCCCCCGTGTTGGATTCCACCTACCCCTACGCTAGAATCGCGGAGACGGTCCTGGAGGTGTGCGGCGGCGAGACGGGCCGCGGGCTAGCCATGGCAAGACGAGCGAAGAACGCGGCAACAACCGGCTCCCCTGACCTGAAGGCCATGCTTTGGGCCGCGGCCGACGCGCTGCGTGCGAACATGGACGCGGCAGAGTACAAGCACGTCGTCCTCGGCCTCATCTTCCTCAAGTACATCTCCGACGCGTTCGAGGCGAAATACGCCCAGTTGGACGCTGAGCGCAAGCAGGGCGCCGACCCGGAGGATCCCGACGAGTATCGCGCGGTGAACATCTTCTGGGTCCCGAAGGAAGCACGCTGGTCGCTCCTCAAAGCCAACGCGCCGCAGCCGACGCTCGGCAAGACCGTCGATGACGCCATGGAGGCGATCGAGCGCGACAACCCGACGCTCAAGGGCGTGCTCCCCAAGGACTACGCGCGCCCCGGTCTCGACAAGGAGCGCCTGGGCCAGCTCATCAACCTCGTCTCCGACATCGGCCTCGGCTCACCCGCCGACCGCGCCAAGGACATCCTGGGCCAGGTGTACGAGTACTTCCTCGCCCAGTTCGCGAGCGCCGAGGGCAAGAAGGGCGGCCAGTTCTACACTCCGTCGCACGTCGTCCGTGTCCTCGTTGCGATGCTCGCGCCGTACAAGGGCCGCGTCTACGACCCTTGCTGCGGCTCGGGCGGCATGTTCGTGCAGAGCGAGAAGTTCATCGAAGCGCACGCCGGCAAGATTGGCGACATCTCGATCTACGGCCAGGAGTCGAACTACACCACCTGGCGCCTTGCCAAGATGAACCTCGCCCTCCGCGGCATCGACGCGCAGATCGCGCACGGCGACACCTTTCATAACGACAAGCACCCCGACCTCAAGGCCGACTACGTGCTCGCCAATCCCCCATTCAACGACAGCGACTGGCGCGGCGAGCTCCTGAAGGACGACAAGCGCTGGGTCTACGGGACCCCGCCAGCGGGAAACGCCAACTTCGCCTGGGTGCAGCACTTTGTCTCGCACCTCGCGCCGAACGGCATCGCCGGGTTCGTTCTCGCCAACGGCTCGATGTCGTCGAATCAGTCTGGCGAAGGCGAGATCCGCAGGGCGATGATCGAGGCCGACCTTGTCGATTGCATGGTTGCGCTGCCCGGCCAGCTCTTCTTCTCGACCCAGATCCCCGTCTGCCTGTGGTTCATTGCCCGCGACAAGCGCGGGCAACCCTCACCCCGCTCGTCGGGCGGCCCTCTCCCAGCGGGAGAGGGGCATTACCGCGGAGGTTACGACTTCTCCGGACAACTGGAAGTGGCGCGTGAACTGCGTCAGCGGGCGACACCTGCTGAAGCCTTCGCATGGGAACTACTGCGCGACCGTCGCTTTCTCGGACTCAAGTTCAGGCGCCAGCATCAGATCGGGGACTACGTTGTCGACTTCTACTGCGACGAGAAGAAGCTGGTTCTGGAGCTTGATGGACCGATTCACGACACCACTGCGCGGCAGCAAGTGGACCACAAGCGCGATGCATACATCAAGGCGTTGGGCTTGACAGTGCTGCGGATCCCGAACGAGCGGTTGCTCGACCGAACCGAAGAGACGTTGCGCGAGATCGCAGAAGCTGTCGGCGCCTCTCCCTCTGGGAGAGCCGCGGGTGACGGTGCGAGCGAAGCGCTGCATATCCCCTCTACCTCTGGGAGAGGGGCAGGGGGTGAGGGGCGTCTCCGCGACAGAAGGGGGGAGACGCTGTTCATCGACGCCCGCAAGCTTGGCACTATGGTCGATCGCACTCACCTCGAGCTGACCGACGAGGATGCCGCTACGATCGCCGGCACGTACCACGCCTGGCGTGGCGACGAAGGCGCCGGCGAGTACGCCGATGTCGCCGGTTTCTGCAAGAGCGCCACGCTCGACGAGGTTCGCGCGCACGGCTACGTTCTCACGCCTGGCCGCTACGTTGGCGCCGAGGCTGCAGAGGACGACGGCGAGCCGTTTGACGAGAAGATGAAGAAGTTCACCGCGACGCTCCGCGAGCAGCAGGCAGAGGCAAAGACGCTCGACGAGGCCATCACCAAGAACCTCAAGGTACTGGGATTCTGGGAGGACGGCCGATGACGCCGACGGAACTCCTGCGGTTGATTCATGCTGGAGAGTCGCTGGAGGTGGAGTTCAAGGGGGAAGAGCGGTGCCCTCTGAACGATCACGACCTTGTCGAAGCGGTTGTCTGCCTGGCAAACCGCGTGGGAGCTGCGCCCGCGAACCTGCTTGTCGGCGTCGAGGACGATGGGCGGATCACAGGCGCGCGGCCGCGCCATGGTGCGACGACCTTGCCCGACCGCATTGCGGCGCTGGTTGCGGGTCGGACGCGCCCCGCCCTGTCCGTGCAGGTCAACGTCGTGCCAGTGCAGGGCGAGGACATCCTTTGCATTGAGATCCCCGTGCAGCGTGTTCCCGTCGGGACGAGTGATGGCGTCTTCTTGCGGCGAACGCTTGGTGGCGACGGTCGCCCGGCGTGCCTCCCTATGGACGCAACCTCAATGGGATCTCTCCAGGCAGATCGGGGTGTCACGGACCCCTCGGCGCAGAGCGTTGCTCCAGCACGGTGGGAGGATCTCGACCCACTTGAGTTCGAGCGATTCCGTCGCAGCATCCGAGAACGCCGCGGACGGAGCGACGAGTCGCTACTGGACCTGCCAGACCTCGAACTTGCCAAGGCTCTCGGCGTCGTTGAGGCGAATGGCGTCGCCCGGAGCGTTCGACTTGCCGCGCTGCTCCTGTTCGCCAGGGAGGAGTCGCTCCGACGCTTCGTACCCAACCACGAGGTTGCCTTTCAGGCCCTCCGTGGGCTCGACGTCGAGACCAACGACTTCTTTCGCTGGCCTCTGTTGCGTGTGATGGAGGAGATCGAAGGGCGGATTCGCGCGCGGAACCGTGAGCAGGAACTCATGGTCGGACTGCTTCGCGTCGGCATTCCGGATTACCCGGAGCGGGCCCTGCGCGAGGCTCTCGCGAACGCCCTCATCCATCGGGACTACCAGCGCCTCGGAGCCGTGCATTTCCAGTGGCATTCGGACCGGATCGAGATCAGCAGCCCCGGAGGATTCCCCGAAGGGGTGCACCTGGGGAACCTCCTCGTAACCGCTCCTCGGCCGCGCAATCCACTTCTGGCTGATGCGTTCAAACGCGCGGGCATCGTGGAGCGCACGGCACGCGGGATCGACACGATCTTCTACGAGCAGCTGCGAAACGGTCGGCCAGCGCCATCTTATGCGCGCAGTGACCCTGCGGGTGTCGTTGTCGTTATCCCCGGCGGAAAAGCCAATCTCGAGTTCGTGCGTCTGCTAGTCACTGAGGCGCAAGGCGGGCGCGTGATGAGCCTGGACGAGTTGCTCACCCTCAACGCCCTGTGGCAGGAACGGAGCCTCGACACAGCGAGAATCGCGAGGCTGACTCAGAAGCCGGAAGCCGACACCCGGGCGATCCTCCATCACCTCGTGGAGGCGGGGCTCATCGAAGAGCGCGGCCAGAAGAAGGGTCGCACGTGGCATCTGTCGGCCGCAACGTATCGGGCACTGGGCGACAAGGCCGGCTACGTGAGACAGCGCGGCTTCGAGCCGCTCCAGCAGGAGCAGATGGTGCTGCAATACGTCGAGAAGCATGGACGTATTGCGCGACGCGAAGCGGCAGACCTGTGCCGGATCGCCTCGCACCAGGCTCGCGATCTTCTGGCGAGGCTTGTAAGGCGCAGCGAACTTGAGATGAGAGGTGTCAAGAAGGGCTCGCATTATGTTAGGCCGCCAAGAGATATGGAGGGCTCCAGATCCGTTACCGCCGACTCCATAACTTCTCCAAATCCTCCAAACGGCGGCGGGGGAAAAACGCGAGGCAAAGGGACATGATTACGGCGGACGCACGGATATGGACGACGAATGCACGCGCCACACTCCGGACGCCACTAGCTTGGCACGCCCCGCTTCGTAGTCTGAAACACCTGCTCGCCATCGGACGCTGCGTCGGTGCCGAGGAAGCCGAGGGCGACGAGATGCAGCGGCTCATCGCGTCGCTGCGGGAGCAACAGGCAGAGGCAAAGAAGCTCGACGAAGCGATCGCCAAGAACATGAAGGAGCTGGGGCATGGCGAGTAGGTGGCGCGAGGTGCCCATTGGGGAGCTCGCCGAGATCTTCGATGGGCCGCATGCGACGCCGGCCAAGACCGATAGCGGCCCTGTGTTTCTAGGTATCTCGTGTCTGGCGAACGGTCGAGTAGATCTAGCGCGGACGGAACATCTCTCTGAGGAGGATTATCGACGCTGGACGCGCCGGGTGGAGCCCATGCCCGCCGACGTCGTCTTCTCCTACGAAACGCGCCTAGGCGAGGCAGCGCTAGTCCCTGACGGCTTGCGTTGTTGCCTTGGGCGACGGATGGGGCTCCTCCGAGCGCGGCCCGGCAGGATCGACAACCGGTTTCTCCTCTATGCATACCTCGGACCGCAGTTCCAGGAGACCCTCCGGGCGCGGACTATCCACGGAAGCACCGTTGACCGGATTCCCCTCATCGAGATGCCCGACTTCCCGATCGTGGTCCCTGAGGATATCGACGAGCAGCGCGCCATCGCCCACATCCTCGGCACGCTCGATGACAAGATCGAGCTGAACCGCCGGATGAACGAGACGCTTGAGGCGATGGCGCGGGCGCTGTTCAAGTCATGGTTCGTCGACTTCGATCCCGTCCGCGCCAAGGCGGAAGGCCGCGACACTGGCCTGCCTCCGCACATCGCCGACCTGTTCCCCGACTCCTTCGAGGAGTCAGAGTTGGGGGAAATACCGAGTGGGTGGGAAGTGGCGCGACTTCGTCAGGTCATCGAGGTCAACCCGCCCCGGGCGCTGCGGAAGGGCGATGTAGCCCCCTACCTTGACATGGCCAATATGCCGACCCGAGGACACGTTCCCGATCAGGTGGCTGACCGTGCCTTCGGATCTGGTGTGCGGTTTACCAATGGCGACACCCTCGTCGCGCGCATCACGCCGTGCCTCGAGAACGGGAAGACCGCTCTGGTCAGCTTCCTGCGGAACGGTGAGGTCGGCTGGGGGTCCACGGAGTTCATCGTGCTTCGTCCGAGACCGCCACTGCCGCCTGAGTTCGGCTACTGCCTCGCTCGCTCGGAGGGCTTCCGGGAGTCTGCAATTCAGAGTATGACTGGTACAAGCGGTCGCCAGCGCGTGCCCGCGCAGGCGCTGGCGCGCTTCATGCTGGCCATGCCCTCTCAGGAGTGTGCCGAGGCTTTCGGAGGGCTTGTCAGACCGTGGTTTGAGCGCGCCGTCAGTGGAGAATCCGAGAGCAGGAGTCTTTCGGCAACGCGTGACGCTCTCTTGCCAGACCTCATAGCAGGCAAGATACGGGTCGGAGCATTCGGCTCATCGCACAGGAGAAGTGCAGCGTGAAGCTCTCATCACTGGCGATTCACAACTTCCGCGGCGTCCACGACGCATTCGTCGTGTTGTACGACTACAACCTGCTTGTAGGGGCCAATGACTCTGGGAAGAGCACGGTCATTGATGCGGTACGGGCAGTCTATGAGAAGGACGGGTTCAAGTACAAGCAGGAACGTGACTTCCCGTTCATTGCTCCAGCGGATGAGGAAGCTTGGGTGGAGCTGACCTTCGCGCTGACGGATGCAGAAGACGCATCCCTAGCCGACACATATCGCACAGCGGAGAAGACGCTCAGACTGAGGAAGTACCTAAGGTCGCCAGAGAAGGACAAGGAAGGCTACATCTTTGGCTACGCGGCGGACGGGACCCTGTCATCCGAGTCCTTCTACGGTGCGAAGAACGTCCAGAGCGGCAAGATAGGGGACATCGTCTTCATCCCTGCCGTGAGCAAGGTCGACGAGCACACGAAACTAAGCGGGCCATCGGCTCTTCGCGACCTTCTGACCAACGTGCTCGAAGGAGCGGTCCAGTCCAGCCCCGCATATGAGAAGCTCTGTGCCGACTTCGAGACATTCGCAGAGAAGATCAAGGTTGAGACCTCCCGGGACGGCGCATCCCTCGAGAGACTTGAGGCGGAGCTAACGGAGGCCCTCCAGGACTGGGGTGCGTCATTCAAGGTAGATCTCAGGTCGCCCTCAGTGGCCGAGATGATCAAGTCTCTTCTTGACTATCGATGCTTGGATAAGACGCATGGGACGCCGCTGGGTGCTGAGCAGTTCGGATCGGGCTTCCAGCGACATCTGATCTACACTCTGATCCGTCTGGGCGCGAAGTACGTGCCGAAGAAGCCGTCCAAGAAGGCAAAGGACTTCGCACCGTCTATGACGCTCCTTCTCTTTGAGGAACCGGAGGCGTTCCTGCACCCGCCCCAGCAGTTCTTGTTGGCTGACAGCCTGCGGCAGCTGTCAGCGGGCGGCTACCAGCAGGTTCTCTGCTCAACTCACTCGTCGCACTTCGTGAGTCGTCAGGCAGCGCTGATTCCTACCATCTCGTGTCTTCGGCGCGAGTCCGGCCATGTGATGATTCGGCAGATAAGCCGCGACGCCTGGGAGAAGCTAGCTGACGCGAACCAGGCTCTGAACCGGATCGCCGTGAAGTGGCCCAAGCTCAAGGACGCGCTGGCGAAAGAGGACTGGATGCCGGAGATGGAGGCACTCAAGTACTTCCTGTGGCTGAATCCGGATCGCTGCGGGATGTTCTTCGCAGGTCATGTGCTGATCGTAGAGGGGCCGACCGAGCAGGCTTTGATAGGAAGGCTGGTTGACGCGGGGAAGGTGCCGAGGTTGCCGGAGGGTCTCTACGTGCTGGACGGTCTCGGCAAGTACAACATCCACCGCTTCATGAACCTCATGGCTTGCCTCGGGATACCGCACTCTGTTCTTCACGACGACGACAATGGTAGGGACGAGCACGCCGACCTCAATCAGCTGATTCGGGATTCGAAAGATGCGGTGCTCACGTCCGCGATCGTGTGCGTGCCGGGAGAGCTTGAAACCTTCCTGGCGATCCCTCGTGCGGGATCGCCACACAGGAAGCCCCAACATGTCCTATACCACTACGAGACTGGCCTCATCAAGGAGGACAGGTTGCGGGCGTTGCGCGCTCTGGTCCAGTCGTGCATGCCAGTAGGTGCGGAAGCGATAGTAGATGAGACGTCATGAGCACAATCCCCGTGGCTCCAGACGAAGGCATCGTTCTCGAACGGCTGGTACGCCTCCGCTATGGGGTTCCGCATGATCCCGAGCACGTCGCGCAGGGGACACATGATTGAGGTCTTTGCCAACCTCTTCGTCGGCCACCAGGGTGACTTCGAGTATCAGGTTGATGGCAGAGAAGGTTGGGCCGTCGTCCACACGTGCAAAGAGCCCT
The DNA here is from genome assembly GCA_040752575.1 of Candidatus Bipolaricaulota bacterium. Taxonomy (GTDB): domain Bacteria; phylum Bipolaricaulota; class Bipolaricaulia; order UBA7950; family UBA9294; genus CAIOGO01. The sequence goes on along the minus strand of JBFMGK010000003.1, from coordinate 21,504 downwards.
ACCATCGTCAGCTCCTCGGCTACACAACGAAGGGAGCTCCGAAGGGGCATCCGGAGTACCTCCATGCAGTGCGCGGCGACCGCCTGTACCTCAACCTTGTCGATGTCGACGATCCAGCCTACATCCACGAGGAGCTAGTCGAGGCGGCGATCGCGTTCATCCATGAGAAGCTGGCGAGCGGGAAGAAGGTCCTCGTCCACTGCAACCAGGGCGAATCCCGCGGGCCGGGGATTGCATTTCTGTACCTGCTTCGGCATACCTCGGCCTTGCCCAAGACCTCGCTTGCCGATGCGCTGGATGCCTTCCAGAGAACCTACCCTGCGTTCCATCCGGCCCATGGGATCGCCGGATACATCGCGGCACACTGGAATGACTAGACACCTAGAGATCACGACGTTGACGACGATGACGATCTCGACGATCACGCCGAACACGAAGATAGCGAGGATGAAGATGAAGAAGAGGAAGAGGGCGATGCGCGTCGCGCGTGCCGCGGCCGCGAGGAGAACGTAAACATGACACCGCCCGCTGAGCTAGATCCTCGCAAGCTGATGGAGTTGGCTGTCGACGTCATGCGACAGTCGATTGCCGAGCCGCGCGCGGATGCCAAGGCGAGTCCTCGCGTCGGAGCCGTGCTGTGGAAGCCGGACGGGACGGTCGAGACGGCATGCCGCGGGGAGTTGCGCGATGGCGATCATGCCGAGTACACGCTGCTCGAACGGAAGAACCGCGATGCCCGGCTCGATGGCGCTGCTCTGTTCGTGACGCTTGAGCCATGCGCTCCTGGCTCTCGCCACGAGCCGAAGCTTGGATGCGCCGAGCGGATTGTGAATGCCAGGATCAAAGATGTCTGGGTCGGGATTGAGGACCCCGATCCAAAGGTCGACCGCAAGGGGATCAAGTACCTCCAGGATACCGGCGTCACGGTCCGGATGTTCGATCGCGATCTCCAAGAGGTCATCCAGGAGGAGAACCGCGAGTTCATCGCGCAAGCGCTGGAGCGGGCGGCGGCCGCGCGGAAGGCGAAGCCGAAAGCCGCGCTCCTTTCCAGTCTAGAAGAAGCGTTCGCGAACACGGCGACCGACGACTTGTCAGACGAGGCGCTGGAGATGTACTGGGCGACGGCCGGCATGCGCGACAAGGTCGGCTCGGCGGCCTTCTATCGGCGATTGGCTCAGCAGGGCCTCCTGACGGAGAAGGACGGTCGCTGGACGCCGACCGGGTACGGATTCCTCCTGTTCGGGAAGGAGCCGCGGACGGTCATGCCGCAAGCCGGCTTGCTTGGAACGATCCACTATCCTGACGGAAGGGAAGAGACGCGTGACTTCGACGGTCCGCAGATCCTTGCGCCCGAACAGGCGCTGCAATGGCTCCGCGACAAGCTGCCCAACCCGATCGACCGGTCCGAAGCTCGCCGCAGGGAGTCGAACGCGGCTCTGTTCGAGTTGATTCGCGAGGGTATCGTCAATGCGCTCGTACACCGTGACTACGAGATCGCCGGCGGGAAGTGTCAATTGGTGGCGACCCCGGAGAGAGTTGAGGTGTGGAGCCCCGGGCTTCCTGTGGAGCCAGTGACTCTCGAGCAGGTGCAAGCATTCGAGGCGCCTATGCTGAGTCGTAACCCTGTTCTGCATTTTGTGTTCGCGAGGCTGGATCTTGCCGAGGAGAGAGGGTTGGGGTTGAAGTCGATGAGGAATCGCGCGCAGGCGGCGGGTATGCCTCTGCCGGCCTACTCCTACAAGGCGCCCTATGTGGTTCTGACACTGTACCGAGAAGCGAAGGCGGCCCTGCCGAAGTCTCGTGGTGACATGCTTGCGCAGCTCAGCGAAGCAGAACGAACGGGCTGGGACTGGCTGGCGACGCGCGAGGTCGTGACTACGGCTGAATACCAGGACGCTATGGGAATTCCGCTTCGGACTGCACGCTTCCAGCTTGGCCACCTGTCTGAGCTCGGGTTGCTGCGGAGAGTGGGAAGCGCGCGAGCGACGCGCTACGAGGTGCTTCGAGGATGAGGACCGCATGGTTCGGCTGCGCTCCTTCTGCGGTGCCGGCTATCCGGCAACGAAGCAAGGTCGGATTGCCGGATACATGGCTAACGCTCCTGAACGGAGGAGTATCCGGCAATGAATCCGGCAACCGTTGCCGGATACGGGAGAGGCGGCACGCAGGCCGGGCGAAGCGCTCGCCTGAACTGAGAGGCCATGGCTAGGGCCTTTACGGAATCTGTCGTAGAAGACGCTGCCCTCGCCTGGCTCGAAGAGCTTGGCTATGCAGTGCTCTACGGGCCCGCCATCGCGGCCGGAGAACTCAATGCCGAGCGAAGTTATCCCAGCTTCCGCGATGTGGTCCTGGAGTGCCGCCTCCGCGATGCGCTCGTGAAGCTCAATCCGCAGCTTCCGCCCGAAGCGCTCGAAGACACCTTCCGGAAGCTGACGCGCGTCGATGCGCCCTCGTTGATTGAGCGCAACCGCGTCGTGCACCGCATGCTCGTGAAGGGTGTCCCGGTGGAGTACCGGCGCCCAGATGGACCGATTGCGGGCGATCAGGCTCGCGTCCTCGACTTCGAGGACCCCAACAACAACGGTTGGCTGGCGGTGAACCAGTTCACGGTTGCCGAAGGCCAGCACACGCGGCGGCCAGACATCGTCTTGTTCGTGAACGGCCTGCCGCTCGCGGTCATTGAGCTCAAAAACCCGGCCGACGAGAACGCGACGGTGTGGACGGCGTACAAGCAGCTCCAGACCTACCAGGCGGAGATCCCCGCGCTCCTTGCCTACAACGAGGCGCTTGTCGTCTCGGACGGGACGCTGGCGCGGATTGGCGCTCTGGGTGCGGGGCGGGAGTGGTTCAAGCCGTGGCGCACGATCGAGGGGAAGGAGGACGCGAGCGCACGCCTGACAGAGCTCGAGGTCCTGCTGCGCGGCGTCTTCGACAAGCGGCGTCTTCTCGACCTGGTTCGCCACTTCGTGGTCTTCGAGGACGGCAATGCTGCGGGCATTGCGAGCAAGAAGATGGCCGGCTACCACCAGTTCCACGCCGTGAACGCCGCGGTGGAGGAGACGCTGCGCGCGACGCGGCAGGTGCCGGACGATCGAACGGCCTACGTGCCTGGGCGCTACGAGGCAGGCCTCCGCCCGGGCGGTGATCCCGGCGATCGCAGGGTCGGCGTCATCTGGCACACGCAGGGCTCGGGTAAGAGCCTGACGATGGCGTTCTACGCCGGACGGATCATCCTTGAGCCGGCGATGGCGAATCCGACGATCGTCGTCATCACGGACCGCAACGATCTCGACGATCAGCTCTTCGGCACGTTCTCGCGCTGTCGCGAAGTGGTCGGCTGGGCGCCGGAGCAGGCCCAGGACCGGGCCGATCTTCGCGCGAAGCTCCGCACCGAGGGCGGCGGGGTGGTCTTCACCACGATCCAGAAGTTCTTTCCTGAGCCGGGCGGCGACCAGCACGCGGTACTCTCAGACCGACGGAACATCGTGGTCCTAGCCGACGAGGCACACCGTAGCCAGTATGACTTCATCGACGGGTACGCTCGCCACATGCGCGACGCGTTGCCCAACGCGTCGTTCATCGGGTTCACCGGAACCCCGATCGATCTGACCGACAAGAACACGCGCGCCGTGTTCGGCGACTACATCAGCGTCTACGACATCCAGCGCGCGGTCGCTGACGGGGCGACGGTGCCCATCTACTACGAGAGCCGCCTCGCGAAGCTCGCCCTTGCCGAAGCCGACAAGCCGAAGATCGACCTCGACTTCGACGAGGCGACCGAAGGCGAAGAGGTCGAGCGCAAGGAGAAGCTCAAGACGAAGTGGGCCCAGCTCGAAGCCGTCGTCGGCTCGCCGCAGCGCGTGAAGGTCATCGCGCGCGACATCGTCGATCACTACGAGAAGCGGCTCGCAGCGATGCAAGGCAAGGCGATGATTGTCTGCATGAGCCGCCGCATCTGCGTCGAGCTGTACCGCGAGATCGCCGCGCTGCGGCCGCAATGGCATGGCGCGGACGACGAGCACGGGTCGATGAAGGTCGTGATGACCGGCTCGGCGAGCGACTCGCTCGATTGGCAGCCGCACATCCGCAATAAGCCGAAGCGCGAGGTTCTGGCGGCGCGTTTCCGCGATCCGGCCGATCCGTTCCGTGTCGTGATCGTTCGCGACACGTGGCTCACCGGGTTCGATGCGCCGAGCCTGCACACGATGTACGTCGACAAGCCAATGCGCGGGCACGGCCTGATGCAGGCGATCGCGCGCGTGAACCGCGTGTTCGGCGACAAGCCCGGCGGTCTGGTGGTCGACTACCTCGGCCTCGCCGACGAGCTGCGCCGCGCGCTTGCGACCTACACCGAGAGCGGCGGGACGGGAGAGACAGCGATCGACCAAGCCGAGGCCGTCTCGCTGATCCTCGAGAAGTACGAGATCTGCCGCGGCCTCCTTGCTCAGTTTCCGACGCCAGCAGGCGTCGTTCCGGGCTTCAACTGGGCGAAGTGGGTGAGCGGAACGCCACAGGAGAAGCTCGCGCTCCTGCCTCTGGCACAGGAGCACATCCTGGCGCAGGCGGACGGAAAAGCACGCTGGCTGCGCGCCGTGACTGAGCTATCGCAGGCGTTCGCTCTGGCCGTGCCGCACGAGCAGGCGCTCGCGATTCGCGACGACGTCGGCTTCTTCCAGGCCGTGCGCGCCGTGCTCGCCAAGGGCGCAACCGTCGATCGCAAGACCGACGAGGAACTCGACCACGCCATCCGGCAGATCATCTCCGGCGCCATCGTCTCCGACGACGTGGTCGACCTGTTTGCCGCCGCAGGTCTCAAGAAACCCGACATCTCGATTCTCTCCGAGCAATTCCTTGCCGAGGTGCGCGGCATGCCGCAGAAGAACCTCGCCGTCGAGCTTCTGCGCAAGCTCCTCGCGGGCGAGATCAAGACACGCTCGAAGCGAAACGTCGTGCAGGCGCGGTCGTTCGCCGAGCTGCTCGAACAGTCGATCCGCAAGTACCAGAACCGCGCGATCGAGACCGTGGAGGTCATCGAAGAGCTGATCGGTCTCGCGAAAGACATCCGCCAGGCCGACACGCGGGGCGAGAGGCTGAAGCTCAGCGACGACGAAGTCGCCTTCTACGACGCGCTCGAGACGAACGACAGCGCCGTGAAGGTGCTCGGCGACGAGACCCTGCGGACCATCGCGCGCGAGCTGGCCGACACCGTGCGGAAGAACGTCAAGATCGACTGGACCGTGCGCGAGAACGTTCGCGCTCAGCTACGCGTGCTCGTCAAACGCATCCTGCGCAAGTACGGCTACCCGCCGGACAAGCAGGCCAAGGCGACCGAGACCGTTCTCGAACAGGCCGAGGCTCTTTCGGAGGGGTGGGTGGCATGATGGAGGGGCCCATGAAGCCACGTGGATCGAGAGGAGGTCGTACGTGAGCTGGCGCTTTCGCACCATGAGCCGCGGCGACCGTCACCGCGGCCGACTTCCACAGCTTGCGCAAGCTGCGCCAGGCGTCGGGAGAGGCACTCCGGGCAGGCGTCGTGTGGTACGACGGTGAAACCGGTGCGCATTTCGGCGACGTGCCGATAGGCTCGCTGTGGCAGGATCCACGCGCGGGCGGTTCACATCGGTTCTCGGCGCGCGTATCGTGACGGCCGGAGGCGTGAGAGGGAGGTTCGCGTGCGGCACTTTGTGATCGACACGGACACGGCGTCCGACGACGCGGTGGCTCTGGTCATGGCGCTTCGGCATGAGGGCGTTTCGGTCGACGCGATCACCGTTGTGGCCGGCAATGTTCCCCTCGAGGTTGGGGTCCAGAACGCCCTGTACACGGTGGAGCGGTGCGGGGAGCGCGTCCCGGTCTACGCCGGCTTGGCAAAGCCCCTGCTGCGGCCGCTCCAGACGGCGCAGTTCTGTCACGGCGAAGACGGGCTGGGCGATATCGGCCTGCCTCTGTCGGGACGCGTTCCGGCCGACGGCCATGCGATCGATGTCCTTCTTGCGCAAGCGGAGCGCCATCGCGGCGAACTCACGCTCGTGACGCTAGGACCTCTCTCGAACGTCGCCGTAGCTCTACTGCGGAGGCCGGAGTTCGCGAAGGATGTCGCGCGGTGCGTCGTTATGGGCGGCATCGGTTTCGGCTACGGGAACATCGTGCCCGCCGCGGAGTACAACATCTGGGTCGACCCGGAAGCGGCGCGGATCGTCTTCGAGTCCGGGATGCCGATCGAGATGGTCGGATGGGACGTCTCGCACAAACGTGCCCGGTTCAGCCCCGAAGATGAGCGACGCCTGCGCCAAGTCTCGGACCTTGCGGCGTTCTGCGTTGACATCCAGAAGGGACTGCGCGAGTTCGGGAAGAGCTACCTGAAGCAGGAGGGATTCGATCTTCCCGACCCGATCGCGATGGCTGTCGCGCTGGATCCTCGCGTTGCGACGGTCGTCCAGCGGTTGCGCGTCGACATCGAGAGCCATAGCGAACTCACGCGCGGGGCCACGGTAGTCGACCACCTGCGCGTGTCGGGCAAGACGCCCAACGCCGACGTTGTCCTCGACGCCGACCGCGAGCTGTTCCTGTCTCACCTCGCCGCTGCCGTGCGCTGACCCGTCGGCCGGCCTAGCTGTAGTACCAGATGGACTCGTAGTCCGCGACGTTCTCGCCGTGCGCGGCGAGACGATCGAGGTACTCCGCAATCGAGACATCGACGTACGGCCATGCGGGCACGGGGGCGATCCCCTTCTCCCACGGGTGGAACAGGTAGACTCGGCGACCGTCGGCGCGTAGACCGATCCACTCGCGGTCCTGCGCCGCACGAAGGTGATGCTTGCCGAGACCGGGTACGTTGAACACTGACTCGTCGGTGCGATACATGCCGGGGAGAAGGCGCGCTTCCTCTTTGCGCTCCTGAAGAAGCCGCGCGACAGGAACAAGGTAGTCGCGGTGCTCGTCCTTCCCCTTTGTGTAGAAGGTGTAGTACGGATCGATGCCGGCGCGCTTGAGCGCCAGACGGTTGGCGACGGTCTGGAAACGGCGGCTCGTCTCGAACGTGAACACCTGCTGGTTGTAGACGCGCACGCCGCGGTTCCTCAGGCGGCTCACGGCCGCGGCTAGCTCGGGGGTTACTTCGTAGGGGCTCTCAACGTGCGTCGTGATGACCACGTCGCGCCGTCCGGGGACGATGTACGAGCCCAGAAGCTCGGCGAGTTCCTCGGTTACACGCGTCGGCGCGGTGACCGGAACGCGCGTCCCGATCCTGATGTACTGCACGTGGCTCATCCCAGCGAGGCGCTCGAGGAGCGCGCGCAGCACGTCGTCCGTCGCGACGAGGGGGTCGCCTCCCGTGATCAGGACGTCGACAACCTCGGGATGCTCGGCGAACCACCGCAGGGCCGGCTCGATGGCCGCAAGCGTGGGCATCTTGCTTGCCGCCATGGGCTCCTCGATCTCCCAGTTGCGCTGGCAGTACGTGCAGATCTGCGGGCACGTGTCGCAGAGCTTCAAGATGGCAACCTCGGCGTAGCGGCGCGTGACGCCGTCCGCCGGGGACGTCTCTCCTTCTCGCATGAAGTCGAAGGCCGTCTTGCGGTCGCCGCGGTGGTCGATCATCGCGCGCACCGTGTGAACGGGCGGGATGACCTGGCTACGCACCTGTCCGTCCTCGATGCGGTCCGATGACGGCATGTCGAACAGCGTGAGGTAGTAGGGTGTGATCCCCCACGGAACGCCGTGCGTGACGGCAAGGTCGATGGCCTCCTCCTCTTCGCGCGACAGGGAGACGAGTTGCCCGACGATCCGCGCGCCGGTCTTCCCTTTGAGCACGTGCTCCATCTGCCATCGTCCGTCGTCCCACTCCGCGTTCGTGGCGCCGAGAGAGGCCTGCACGCGGCGCCGATTCTCCACGCGGCGACCGACGAGGGGCTCATCGAGCCCGCAGGGAAAGCGGGCGATCGCGTCGAAAACGTGGTCGGCCAGGCCGTCCAGGGCGATCGATCGGCGTCGCGCCCGCCGTCGGTCCGAGGGAGCCAGTGCGGTTCCAAGACCCTGCTCGACCGAGACCTCTTCGGCCTCGGCCAACCAGCCGCGGCCGAGGCCCGTCTCACCGCGCACGGCGCGCAAGAGGTGGCACACTTCCTCGATGAAACCGGGAGAGATGTCGCCCGAGGCCTCCGGCTCGTGAGCCCAGCGCCAGAGCGTCTCGACAAGGCTGCACTGTGCGAGCGTTTCGTTCTCCGGAGACAGCAGTTCCTTGAGGATTCCGATGCGATCCAGGGCGACCGCTCGCTCGATGCGGTTCCGCAATACGTCGCGCGCGCGCAGGGCGGCCTCGAGGTCGTTCAAGTAGACGCGCAAGGCAACCCGCGCTGCCTCGATCGTCTCGCTCTTCTCGAGGAGATCGGCGAGCGCCGGGTCCTCCCTCCACAAGGCCTCCAGGCCCACCTCACGCACTGAACCGGGAACTCTCCCGACCATGTCCGCTCACCTCCTCGCAAGTCGAAACCCAAAACCAACGCAGATCGAAACCGAGCCCCTGCGATCGTCCGTACTCTTCATCCGTGGAACCGCCCGCCCAGCCCCGCGGGCCGGGTCAGCACATCACGAAACAGATCAACAAGATAGGTCTGACATTCAAGCGGGATCTAGCTCCCGCACGCTCCATTGTACCCGACGACGCGCCGTCCGAGAAGCAGGGACTGGCGAAGTCCTTGGGGAAACGAGCCAGGGGTCTACATGCCGTCAGCGGGCGGCGCGGGCGAGTTCTGTGCCGAGGCGAGCGGCCTCGGCGACCAGGCGAGCGTTGCCGAGGGCTGAGCCGGCTTCGCCGGCCGTTCCGTGGACGATGTCCATCCATTGTGCCTTCCGCTCGAACGTGTCGCGGAAGCAACGCATGGCCGTCGCAGCTCCCGAGGAGACCTCGTCCTTGGCTCCGTAGACGATGAGGAAGCCGAAGCGTTTGCCCTTGAGCGCGTTGCCGTCACGGCTTCCCAGAGCGTAGAGCCGGTCGATCAGGAGTTTGGTCTGGGCGGTCATGTCGTAGCTGTAGATCGGCGTCGCGATGAGGATCGCATGTGCGGCCCGCAGCTTGGGGTAGAGGGGCGTCATCCCGTCGCGCAGAACGCACTCTGCCTCGACCGACGCGCGGCAGGCGCCGCACCCCGTACAGGGTCCGATGCCTGCTTCGTGCAGGAATACGGTCTCGACGTCGGCGCCGGCTTCGCGGGCGGCGTGCGCCGACACCTCGGCCAACGAGGCGCTGTTGCCGTTTCTGCGAGGGCTTCCAACCAGAATGAGCACTCTCCGTCGATCGTCCACGTACCACCTCGAGGCTAAGCGTAGTGGTCTCTCTCCTGCGCTGCAATGGCTGTGCCCGCGACGCCTTGCGCCGGGCCGCTGGACGCGGTAACGCTTCGGCCGATCTGTGGCGCGGCGAGATATGACCGCGCGTTCACGCGCTTCTCGCGGATGGCAAGGTGGACGACGCGTCTGATGGAGTCCGGCGTTGACCCGCCGGCGCGGGCGACGCTACGATGGCGGCATGAAGGCCGTGGTGCTCGATGGATCGCGTGACGAAAGAGACTCCGCGCTCTTGGCCCATTTGGTCGATTCACTGGCCCGCGCCGACCACGCCGTCGAGGTCATCGCGCTACGCGAGAAGAAGATCGCACCATGCCTAGGATGCTTCGGCTGCTGGGTGAAGACCCCGGGCGAGTGCGTCCTTGCCGACGATGGACGAGACGTCGCCCGCGCCCTGGCGCGCAGCGACCTCATGGCGTACTTCACGCCCGTGACGTTCGGCGGGGTCTCGGCGGAGCTGAAGAAGGCTCTCGACAGGATGATCCCCAACATCTCGCCGTTCTTCGCTCGGGTTGCGGGGGAGACGCACCATCGCAGACGCTATCCGCGCCCCCCAGCTCTCTTGGGCTTGGGAACGCTCGATGCGCCGGACTTGCCCGCCGAGGCGCTCTTCAAGACGCTGGTCGAGCGGAACGCACTCAACCTGCGGACCTCGCGCATGGCGGCCTCCGTCGTGACCCGGGGAGACCCGCGCGCCGCTGAGGCGATCTCTGCTCTCGTGAAGGCGGTGACGTCGTGACCGAGGCGCAACGGGCCGTTCTGCTGGTTGGGAGTCCCCGGGGTGTCGAGCGAAGTGCGTCGGGCCGTCTTGGCGAGCGGCTCCTCGACGAGTTGCGCCGGCGGGGCTTCACAGGCGACACGGTCCACGTGCACGAAGCGCTGATGGCACCGGCGGATCTCGACAAGACGCTCCGGCTCGTCGGGGAGGCGGACGTGGTCCTCCTGTCCGCGCCCCTCTATGTTGACTCCTTTCCCGCCCCCGTCATCGCCCTCATGGAGGAGCTCGTCGCGAAGTCGTGCGGCAAGGGACGCGTTGCGTTTCTTCTGCTCATCCAATGCGGCTTTCCCGAACGAGAGCAGAATGCGTCCGCCGTTGCCCTGGCCGAACGCTTCGCTCACGAAGCCGGGTGGCGTTGGCTTGGCGCTCTGGCCCTGGGTGGCGCACAGGTCTACCGCCGAGTGCCCGAGTCGGCCTTCGCTCGCATTGCCGATGCGATCGGCCGAGGAGAACCGCCGCCAGACGTTCCCCTTCCAAAAGGGATGCCGCCCTGGCTCTATCGAGTGGGCGGCAACGCCATGTGGCGCCGTATGGCGCGAAAGACGGGAACCGCGGGTCGCCTCGACGCCCGCCCGTACGACGCCGAATCCACGTCGTAGCGAGACGGTCCTATTTCGGCGTCGCCGCGCGGAGGAACGCGTCGACGTCCGACTTGAGTTGCGCGAGGCAGCCCTCATCGAGGTAGAGCATGTGGCCGGCCTCGTAGGTCGCCATCTGGACGTTGGCCCGCAGTGCGGCGTCGACGTTCATGTGCGTGAGCATGTACTCGGTGGCGAAGAGGGGCGTGGCGAGGTCGTAGGTTCCCTGGGCGACGAGGACTCGCATGTACGGGTTCTTCGCGATGGCCGCGCGCAGCGTCTCCCCCGTCGCCGGAAGCCGGCCATTCTCCCACGTCCACTTCTCGTTGATCGAACTGCTGAGCACTTCGTAGACCAGATCGGTCTCCACGCCCAGCGACGAGCGCACGTACTGATTGAACGCCGACGTGTACGGCGGCGTGATCGCGAGCATCGACGGATCGAACTCGGGGTGCTCCGTCACGGCCAGGGCCTCGATGCCCTTGAAGCGGGAGTCGAGACGCCCGACGCTGCGCCGCTCGTCGCGCAGCAGCTCCTTGCAGAATCGGAAGATCTCGACGCGAAGGTTCGTCCCCAGAACGTAGGCGACGTCGAGTCCCACATACGCGGCGAGCCGCTTGGCGATCTTCTCCCGTTCCGCGGGCGCCAGCCGATCGCCCTTCATGAGGGCAAGGGTGTACTCGCCTTCGCACCAAGTCTTCACTTCCGCCAGCAGTTCGGCCAAGGGCTTGCGTTGCAGCGCCGGCGCAAGCCGCCGGTGGTACCACGCGGTCGCGGCATAGGTCGGCACGAAGAGCTGGAAAGGTAAGTCGTTCGCCGTCATGAAGCGAATGGCGCTGAAGTCGAGAACGGTCGAGATCAGGATGATTCCGTTGCAGGCGATCCCGCGGTCGACAAGGTGCTCGGACAGCCCGGCCGCACGCGTGGTCCCGTAGCTCTCGCCCGCGAGGAAGAGGGGGGACGTCCAGCGCTGGTAGCGCGTGAGGTAGAGCCGGATGAACTCCCCCACCGAATCGAGGTCGCCCTGAAAGCTCCAGTACTTCTTGTCCGAGTCCGGGCGCGCGGCGCGACTGAACCCCGTGCCGACGGGGTCGACAAACACGAGGTCGGTCCGGTCGAGCCACGTCAGGGGGTTGTCGACGCAGCGGAACGGCGGTTGGGGCATCCACCCCTGGGCTTCCATCTTCACGCGTCGGGGGCCGAGGGCCCCCATGTGGAGCCAGATCGATGACGACCCCGGACCGCCGTTGAACGCGAACGTGAGCGGCCTTCGCGAACGGTCGGGGACGTCGAGCAGCTCGTACGCGGTGAAGAAGACCTCGGCCTCGGTCGCGCCCATTTCGTCGACAAGCGGCAAGACGCCGGCGCGGGCCACATATCGGAGCGTCTTTCGGCCGATGACCACTTCGTGTTCGGTCTCTCGCGGCGCGAGAGCGAGCAGCTTGCGCTGTTTGGATGTCTCCGCCGTGTCCTTCACGTCGGGTTTCGCGGTCTCGTCGGCCATGGAGCGCTCCTTAGCTCGTTGCGGGTTCCCCTGTCTCGCGGGATCTACGGATCGACGGTCACATTCTGGACGGCCGTGTCCTGTGCCCCCTCAAGGTCCGTCACCGTGAGGACTACGGTGAACACCTCCGAGGTGCTCTGCACGATGAACACATGGGCAAACGGGAAGACGCTTGTCGAAGCCGTCTGGCCGTCGCCGAAGTCCCAAAGGAACGCTGCGAGCGCGCCGTCGGGATCGTACGATGCGGTGGCGTCGAACTGGACGGCAAGCGGCGTCGTTCCGTGCGTCGGGGTTGCGGTGAAGATCGCGATGGGCTGAAGATTGGCGATGTAGACGCACGACGCGAGCAACGCCGTGCCGAGAACCAGCAAGACTCCGAAGAGCAGACGTCGGCTCATGGATCCTCCTTTGCGGCCTCGTCCACCGAGACCGTCCCAGTCTACTCGAACGCGCGACGTGCGTCCTCTGCGCGAGGCAGGGTCCAGAGCTTCGCCGCCAAGCGTCCGCTGGGACGGCGTCTCCCACGGGGGTCTGCCATCGGATGTTGCCGCCCCGCAGCGGGAACTCGTAGCATGGAAGGTCATGTTCCTGCATTGAAGCGTCGAAGGAGGACGGCGTGAGCACGGGAAGAGTCGTGGGTATTGTCCTGGGGAGTCTTGTCGCCCTCTCCGGACTGGGGATGATCCTAGGTGGCGGGGGCGTCCTGGTTGCGGAGCGCGTGCTGGCGGATGCCGAAGGCTACGTCACGATGCGCCCGACGGTCGTCCGTTCGGACGGCTATGCGATCGTTGCCCCGGCCGACTTCCGCGCCGGCCCCTGGTTCTGGCTCCGCCACGAGGTGACCCTTCGCCTCCGCGTTTCGCCGCAAGGCGCGGCGGCCGCGCTGTTCGTCGGATTGGCCTCGCGGGCCGACGTGGACAACTACCTGCAGGGCGTGAGCCGCGCCGAGATCACCGAACGGCACGCCGTCCGGGGGGATCGCAAAGAGCCTGCCTTCATCGACGTGCGCGAGATCCAGGGAAGCGGAGAGCCCGCCGTGCCGTCCGCCCAACCCTTCTGGCTCACCAGCGCGACCGGAACGCTCTCCCAGACGTTGACGTGGCGCATCGAACCGAGCGATGTGGCCGTTGTCCTGATGAATGCGGACGCGACATCGGGGGTTGATGCCTCTGTGTCGCTCGCGGCCCGGGCGCCTATCCTGTTGACGCTGGCCGGTGTCGTCCTCGGCGTCGGCGTTGCGATCTTCCTTCTCGGCGCCCTCGTCGTGATTCTCTGCGCACGCCGGTCGAGTGCCGTCACCCGTGCGGGAGACGACTCCTCGCCGTCCATCTCGCCGCAGACCTTCCCACTTACGCTGCGCGCAGATCCTCCAGGGAACCTCTCGCCGCTCCTTTGGCTCGTCAAGGGGTTGCTGCTCATCCCCCACGCCTTCGTCCTGGGCTTCCTGTGGGCGGGCTTCGTCGTGTCGTGGGGGATCTCGTGGATTGCCATCCTGCTGACCGGGCGCTACCCCCGGGGTCTGTTCGATTTCAATGTCGGCGTCCTGCGCTGGACGTGGAGGGTGGGCTACTACGGCTACCTCGCTCTGGCGACCGACGAGTATCCGCCGTTCTCTCTGCGCGCCGGAGGCTACCCGGCTGATCTCGATGTGCCCTACCCCGCTGCGCTTTCAAGACGGATCGCCTTCGTGAAGTGGTGGCTCCTCGCGGTACCACACTACCTTGTTGTCGGACTGCTGGTCGGGGGGACGGGCTTCGCCTACGGAGGCCTCGTGTTTCTTCTCGCGCTCTACAGCGGCGTTGCGTTGCTGTTCACCGGCCGCTACCCCGAGGATCTATTCCGTCTCGTCGTCGGGGCCAATCGCTGGGCCCTTCGCGTTGCAGCCTACGTTGCGCTGATGACCGACGTCTACCCGCCGTTCCGCCTGGATGCTTAGCGGACGTGGAGTTGACGGCGTGAACCCCCTCTCGTAGGGTGGATGATTGCGGTTCGTTCCCGACGCGCCGAACCTTGCGGGGCGCGCCTCGAGGAAAGGAGCTCACGATGCATCGCGCACTCCGGATGGCGGCATGGGCCATGATCGTGCTGTGCTTCGGTTCAGTGGCTTTGGGGGCCGCTCCCCTTGCGGAGGTAGAACCCAACGACGCCGTTCCTCAGGCGATCGGCGAAGTGGGAGATACGGCCGCGACGATCGTCGTCCGCGGAGCGGCGGACTACGCGGGGGACCTCGATGCGTACGCGTTCACTCTTGGCGGCGGCGAGGCACGCTCGCTGCGGTTGAGCGTCGAGGGCGAAGGCATCTGGCAGCTGGTGCTCTTCCGCGACGATGGAGTTTTCGTTGCCTCGGGCGAGACGACTCTGTACATCCTGACGGAGCCCGGCGCCTATCGGCTGCGCGTGCAGAATGCCGGCCTCGCGGTGGGAAGCTACACGCTGCAGATCACCGGAGCGCTGGAGCGGGAATCCAACGACGGGCTTGTCGAGGCGACCGTCGTCAGATGGACCGACGAAGGGCCCTTCTCCGTTCACGCGGCGATCGATCCTGCCGGCGACGTGGACTTCTTCGCGTTCGCCGTGCCCACCGCGTGGGGAGCGCCGCTTCAGACGTTGTCGAGAATCGTGCGCATCGAGACCACGGCCGTGATCGACGCCGACAGCGTCCTCGTGCTCTACGCGCTGGACTCCGACCTGGGATACCTCGTCCCGGTCCAGCGCGATGACGATTCGGGTGGCGAGGCCTGGAGCCGCATTCATCTCCTGAACCCGGCGCCGGGACCATACGCGGTGCGCGTTCACGAGTATGCGGACAACGAGGGAATCGCGGAGTACGAGCTGCGGTTCGTTCCTATGGTTCTCCGGGACGTGGAACCGAATGACACGGCGACCGAGGCGGTCGACCTGGGGACGCTCCCCGCCGGAGAGACGATCACGGTGCACCAGTTCTTGGCCCCCGGTGACGTCGACGCGTTTGCCTTCACCCTTGCGCAGGAGACGTGTGTGCGCGTCTCCACGGCAGGCCCCGCCGGCGGCGGGAGCGTCGTGTGCCTGGCCGACGAGGCCGGGAACGAGTTAGGGTGCCGGGACCTGAGCAATGAAGAGCTGTGGAGCGGCCTCCAGAGAAGGCTGACGGCCGGGAACTACGTGGTCTTTGTTTCCGGAGGACAGCCGGAGGCGACGTTCGACTACACGCTGACCGTCGAACCGGGGTCCTGCCCCGCGGCGTTGGATGAGGTCGAACCCAACGACGACGAGGAGACGGCGATGGCGCTCACGTTGCCTTGCGAGGTGCTGGCCGAAGTGTCGCCGACGGACCTTGACGGGTTCAGCTTCACCCTCGACCACGCGGCCACGCTGCTCCTCGAGACTTCCGGCGACGGCGACGGGGACACGTACATGTGCCTCTATGATGAGGACGGGGCAACCGTCGGATGCGATGACGACAGCGGAGACGGGCTGTGGAGCAAACTCGTCGTAGACCTCGAACCGGGAACGTACTGGATCACGGTGGAGCTCTATGCCGGCGACACGACGGTTTCGTACGTCCTCTCCGTGGAGGAAGAATAGGGCAGCCCGGGTTCGGCGGAGGTCCGCGTGGACGAGATTCGCAGCGCGGCCAACGATCGCGTCAAGACGATTGCACGTCTGCAACGCGACGCCGGGTTCCGGCGTCGCGTCGGGCTCACGGTCCTGGAGGGACGGCGAGAGGTTGAGCGAGCCCTCGAGAACGGCTGGCTTCCCACCGAGGTCTACGTGTCCCCCGACCTCGGCGGCGACGGCGTGGCTGAGGCACATTGTCTTGCCGAGCGCCTTGGCGTTCCCGTGGTTGTCGTGGCGGTGGAGCCGTTCCGCAAGATGTCGTATCGCGAAGGGCCCGACGGAGTTCTGGCCGTCGGCCCCGCACCCGGAAGACGGTTGGACGATCTTCGCACCTTGCCGACGTCGCTCTTCCTGGTCGCTGAGCGGGTGGAGAAGCCGGGGAATCTCGGCGCCCTCCTGCGGACGGCCGACGGCGCCGGTGCCGACGGGGTCATTCTGTGCGATCCGGCCGCCGACCTCGGGAACCCCAACGTTCTTCGCGCGAGCCTCGGCACGGCGTTCTTCCTGCCGCTGGCTACGGCGACGACGGCCGAAACCGCCGCTTGGTTGCGAAGTCGGGGCGTTCGCTTGGTTGTGACTTCTCCGGAGGCCCGATCGTCCTATGTTGACGTGGACCTCAAGGGATCCGTTGCGATTGCTGTGGGGGCTGAGGATGCGGGGTTGTCCTCCGATCTTCTGGCCGCGGGAGACGTAGTAGTGCGGATCCCGATGCTGGGGCGGAACGATTCGCTGAACGTCTCTGCCGCGGCGGCGGTCCTGCTCTATGAAGCCGTGCGCCAGCGGTCCGGAGGCAAGATGAAAGAAAGTGGCCCGCATGCGTAGAGGGTGGGTCGGGCGGTGCGATGCTCCCATCCTCACTACGTGGCGGGCCGAGGAGAGATTGCCGGGACAACGTCTCCGTATCGTCTCACGGCGGAGACGCGGCGTGCAGTGGCGCAGAAACGCAGTTCTGATCTAGTATGGGGAGGCTTCCATGAAACGGTGGGGGATTGCGCTGGTCGCGGTGGGGATCTTGGCGGTGGGCGGCTGCTTCGCCCCGCGCATCCCTCCCGTCGCGCAGTTTGTCGACTGCCCTGACGGCTGGCGGGGAGGGCTCGATGTGCAGTTCACATCGACATCGACGACGGCCGAGGGCCACTGGATCGTCCGGACGGATTGGGACTTCGGCGACGGGACCGTGTGGAGCGATGCCGGCGGATGGGTGTCGCACGCCTTCGAAGGCCCGGGCGACTACACCGTGCGCCTCACCGTGACCGACGACCGTGGGGTGTCTTCGGAGGCCGCGCGCGTCGTCCGCGTGGTCCCGGTCGTCGAGCTGTTCGACGTCTCGTGGTCGACGGGCTTTCCGACGCGAGTTCTCGGCACGATGCGCAACGCGTCTCCCCACGACCTGCGTTCCGTCGTCGTCCGCGTGAAGTTCTACGACCGAGACGATGTGCGCATTGCCGAGACGCTGGTCGACGTGAACGGCATCGAGCCCGGCGAGCGCGTCCGCTTTGCCGCCGAGGTCCCTGCGGGCGTGGGAGACGTCGTGTCGGTTCGTGCTTCGGTGGCCTCCTTCGTTGCGGACTGCGGCGTGGGGCCCATTCCGTGGCCGGTGGTCGAAGAGCCGGCGGCCGACCGTCCGTAAACCTGCCGCCGCAGTCCCTCTACGAGCATGCCGCAAGACCGCCGCGCCTCGTTCACGGGCGCGGCGTACGCTCGAACCGAGGTACTGCACCCGAGAAGAACCGAGTGGAGGCAACATGCGAACGCATCCTTCGAGGGCCCGCGCCTTGCTGTCGGTGTTGGCGATCACCGGGCTGAGTCTCGCGATGGCCGCCGCCGCCGTTGAGGATCGAATCATTGCGGTCTACGAGCGCAGCGCCCCGTCTGTCGTCAACATCACGAGCGTCGCCTACGTCATGAATTGGTTTCTCGGGACCATTCCTCAGGAAGGGACGGGATCCGGGTTTGTCTACGACGACCTCGGGCATATCGTGACCAACTACCACGTCGTCGAAGGCGCCGATGAGCTGGTCGTCACACTGGCCTCCGGGGAAGAGGTGGTCGCGCGGGTCGTCGGCAGCGATGCGAGCAACGACCTTGCCGTCTTGGCCGTTGATACGGCGACAACGCTACCTCCGCCCCTCGGCCTCGCGGACTCCGGCCTGCTCCGCATTGGACAGACTGTCCTTGCGATTGGAAGCCCGTTTGGTCTTCAACAGACTCTGACGACAGGCATCGTGAGCGCTCTGGGGCGGGTGATCGAAAGCCCCGAGGCCAATCAGTTCATTGGCGAGGTGATCCAGACCGACGCCGCGATCAACCCGGGCAACTCCGGGGGACCGCTCCTCGACCTCGATGGGCGCGTGATCGGCGTGAACTCGCAGATTCTCTCGTCGAGCGGATCCAGCGCGGGGATAGGGTTCGCCATCTCCTCGAACACGATTCGGCGCGTCGTGCCTGAACTGCTCGCGAAGGGCACGTATGCGCATCCTTGGCTCGGCATCGAAACGTTGGACCTCAACAAGACAACGATCGCCCTCCTGGGATCGACGGGTTTCCTGCCCCAGGTTTCCGAAGGGGTTCTGATTCTCGGGTTCGCCGAGAACTCGCCGGCCGAGGCGGCGGGCCTGCGCGCGGGAACGAGGCGCGTGCGCCTCGGCGCCTATCTGATTCCGCTCGGCGGCGATGTGATTGTCGGGATCGACGACGTTCCGGTGCGGGAGATGTCGGAGATCACGGTCCACCTTGAGCTCAGAACCCACGTCGGGCAAGTCGTGCGCCTGGACCTCGTCCGCAACGGCCAGCCGCTTACCGTTCCCGTCACCCTGGGGGCGCGCCCCGGAGCGTCCTAACCCGGCTCCGGTCGATGCCGGTTCTCCACAGATCTGCCACAGGGATGCCCGGGCCGCTCCATTGTGCCCCCTTACGCTCGTCCCAGATGATCGTGTGGAGGTTCAGCATGACGAGAGTGTCAAGATCGATTGGGCTTGCGCTGGCCGGCCTGGTTGCCCTTGCCGGGATCGTTGCTGCGCAAACGGCGGAAGCTCCGCCGCCCGACGGCGAGCGGGGCGAACGTCCGGCCGACATTCAGTTGTTCGGCGGCGGTGACTATCCCGGCGGGTACCTGAAGTACACCTATCGCGTCGGGCGTGAAGGGACGACGAGCGCGTCGACGACGACGACCGAGATCAGGCCCCTCGAGGACGGCACGTACGAGATCGTCTCGACCAGTACGGAGCGAGTGCCGCTTGACCTGGTTCACATCGGCTTCTTCGGGATCTCTCTGCCGCGTCTGGGGATTCGCGTGGCCGAGAACGCGAGCGGGACGATCGACATGAGTCCCTTATCCTACATCTCCGCGAGCGAGATCGAGCCGGGGCGCGAGTATCTGCTTCCCGACGGCGCGCGGTTCCAGGCCGGCGACCTGGGGACGATCGCCGGCGTCGACGTCGTGCACGGTACGTACACCCACGCCGACTACACGAACGTGGAGATTGACTTCTCGTTCGCCGTGGATCTCGAGATCCGCAATCTCCTCCCCTTCCCGGCGCGCATGGCTCTCCGGTACACGGCGGATTCCGCGGACCAGGGAACAGGGATCTTCCGCACGTTCAGTCTTGTCGAGCTGGCGGAGTTCGTTCGCGAGCCGTAGGGGGAGAGCGATGATCACCTTCCATACCGTCCACAAGACCTACCAAATGGGAGATACGCGCGTCGAAGCGTTACGCGGCGTGAGCGTGTCCATCCCGCCGAAGAACCTGTCGGTGATCATGGGACCCTCGGGCTCGGGGAAGTCGACCTTCCTCCATCTCGCAGGGTGTCTTGATACGCCGACGAGCGGACGCGTCGAGTATGGCGGCCGCGACCTCGGTGGCCTCACGTCCAAGGACCGCGCCGACTTCCGGGCGACCGACGTCGGGTTCGTCTTCCAGAAGTTCAATCTGATCCCGAACCAGTCCGCCCTGCGCAATGTCGAACTCCCGCTGCTTCTGCGCGGCGAGAAGGTCGCTGCGGCAAGAAAGAGGGCCGAGGAGGCTCTCGCCGGTGTCGACCTCGCTGCCCGCGCCCAGCACCGGCCGTCGAAGCTGTCGGGCGGCGAGCAACAGCGCGTGGCGATCGCGCGTGCTCTGGTCAACGATCCCGCGCTGATCCTGGCCGACGAGCCCACGGGCAATCTCGACACGCAGACCGGACTGCGCATCCTCGACCTGCTCAGCGACCTGGTACGACGCGGAAAGACCGTCGTCGTGGTCACCCATAACCCCGAGATCGCCGAGAAGGCAGACGCCGTTGTGATGCTTCGCGACGGTCAGGTCGAGTCGTTCAGGGCGCCGGTAAGGGGAGGTGAGGAGAGATGATCCACATCGTTCGCTTGGCCGCGAGCAACATCCGCAGCCGGAGAACGCGCTCTTGGCTGACCATCCTGGGGGTCCTCATCGGCGTAACCGCCGTCGTGGCTCTCCTGTCGATCGGAACGGGAGTCAAAACGGCCGTTCTGCAGCAGTTCGAGGACATCGGCTACGACATCATCGTCATCCTGCCCCGCGGGGGCGTGATGGCCGAACGCGCGTTGGGGACGGCCTTGACGGAACGAATGGCGGGGCGCGGAACGTTTGCCGGCCGTCAGGAGCCACAGGCCTCGTCGGCCGGAACGACGCAGGCGACGCCCGGAGGGACATTCGCCCCGAGCCAGATCGGGCAGTCGCCATCGACGAGCGCTCCTGTCGCCATGCCGACGGTCGACACAGAAGCGCTGCTGGCCGACGTGCCCGGACTCATCGAAGCGGGGAACCTCGGAAGCCGGGTGGTCAACGTTAACGGTCCCACGGCAAGCGGTTTCCTGCGGCTCACGACACCGTCGCTTGGTTTCCTCGCATCGTTCCCGTCCATTCTCTCCGGCTTCCAGGTTGCCGAAGGCACGACATTCACCAGCACCGAACAGAATCAGGTCGTCCTCGGCGCGCGAGGCGCGGAGAGCCTCGGTGCGACCGTTGGAGATCGCATCACCATCGGCGGGGAAGCATTTGTCGTCGTCGGGATTCTTGCCTCGACCCGAAGCGCCGGCGTCATGGAGGATCCCGGCGCACCTGCAGGGCCCGCGGCGATGGGCGCCGGCGACCTCACGCGGACCGTCGGGCAAATGGGGGGAACGGCGTCGCTTCTGACTCGGGGGTTCACCAGCACCGAGGACTCGCTGTTCGTTCTGGAGGAGAGGGCGAGAAGTGTCTGGCCGACTGCCTCGACGAATAGCACGACGATCGTCCGGATGGAAACCGGCGCCTCGGTGGACACCGTAATGACCGCCATCACGGCCGAGCTCTCTTCGCAGGGCGTGACGGCGACGCCCGTCTCCGTACAGGAGATCGCCGACAGCATCCAAGGGACACTCGGGATGATCGAGACCGTTCTAGCGAGCATCGCTGCAGTCGCCCTGCTCGTGGGCGGCGTCGGACTGATGAACACGATGTACACGGCGGTCCTCGAACGCACGAGGGAGATCGGGATCCTCAAGGCCGTGGGGGCACGCGACGGACAGGTCATGGCCCTGTTCCTTGTCGACTCCGGTCTCATGGGGCTGATCGGAGGCATCTTGGGCCTCGTCCTCGGCGGCGTGCTGAGCCTCTTCGGGACCAGATTGCTCGGGCCGGCGCTTGGCGTCGGCTCCTTTGCACCTTCGCTCAGCCCGGGCCTCTTCCTCGGCGTCCTCGCAGCCT
>JBFMGK010000002.1:0-3872 GCA_040752575.1 Candidatus Bipolaricaulota bacterium | reverse complement strand
AGCCGGCTGACACTCGCGCCCGTCCCGGCGCACGCTGCGTCGGGGGCGACGACGACGTCGAGCGCGACCGTCGCTCCGCTCTCGAACGCGAGGCCCTCGATCCGCACGTCGAGGGGGGCACCCGACGACAGGGCCGACAGGGCGAGAGTCCCAACTAGCAAAAGAGTCCAGCACAACGCGCCGCCAGATCGACGCATAGCGATCACCTCATCACACGAATCTACTCGCCGTCCCGCTCCGGGGTTCCCAAGCCGCAACGCCGCCCTTAGGGGGCGAATCCTATGTGGGTCGTGAGTCGGCCGATGAGCATCCAGCCGGAGCCGAGCGGGAGGACGGGATCCACAGGGAGTCCCGCCGGGACGGGCAGCGCGGCGAGGGTGACGGCCTCACCGACCACCAGACCGGTCGAGAGGACGAGCGCGCCGTCGACCGTCAGCGAAGGCGTGAACCCGATCGCGCTGGAGATCTCGCCGCCGCGCGCGGCGATCGTCCACGTCAGCGGGAATGTGGCCACGGAGAGCCGTGCATCGTTTCCCACACCCAGATGAAGGCGGGCCCCGGCGTCGGCCGTCGTCGTGAGGAGCCCGGCCTGGCCGAGCCAGTGAACGTAGACGTTGCCTTCCAGAACGACGTTCGAGCCGACGCCGCGCAGGATGCCCACCGTCCCGTAGGGTCCGGCGTTCAGGAGGTCGAACCCCGCCGCGGCGCGCACGCCCCAGGCGTCGTTAAGACGAAGCAAGACGAACGCCCCCAGGGCGAAGTTCCAGCGAACTTCGCCGCTCTCGCGGAACGGATGCAGCGTGAGGTCGAATCGCATCCCGAACTCAGACACCTCGGCGCCAACCGCCGAGCCCGCCAACGCGACGACCACGGCCAACGTAACCACAGCCCGGCTCCGGCGTGACATTCCTCAACCTCCTCCTTGCGGCGGCCCGCGAGGCCGCCGATCCTGACACCCTAGACGGAGCGGGGACGACCGTCAACGAGGCGGCCGTCGCACGCCCGCCAGGCCGCGGTCTAGCCCGCCTTTCGCTCCGCACGTTGAGGCGGGGCAGCGTCCTCGACGTTCGTCGTGCCGCCGGCGAGCACGCGCCGGGCGAGCTCCGCCGTCTCGAGTGGCTTTACGTTGAGATCCAGTTCGGCGATCCGCCCTTCGGCGTCGATGGCGACGTGCGAGCGCAGAACGCCAAGGAAGGTCCGTCCGTAGAGCTTCCGCTCTCCCCAGGCCCCGTACTGTGCTGCCACGCTGCGTTCGGGGTCCGACAAGAGCACGAACGGCAGATCGTACTTCGCGCGAAACGCGGCGAGCTTCTCCGGCGCATCGGGGCTGACGCCGATCACCGTGACGTCCGCTTCCTCGACGTCGGGGTGGAGATCGCGCAGGGCGCAGGCCTGCTGCGTACACCCGGGCGTGTCGGCCTTGGGATAGAAGTACAGGACGACCCGCCGGCCCGCGAAGTCGGCGAGGCTCACTTTTCGGCCCTCGTCCGATGTCAACGTGAACCCAGGAGCTCGATCTCCGGGTTTCAGCATTGCGGTCTCCTTTCCTCGCCGCCCGCCGCGGCTTCGTCTAGCAGCCAGTCGCGATGGGGATCGTCGCCAGATCGTCGAGGAGCATCTGGCGCGACGACGCATCGGGAACCGTCTCGGCGACCCTGCGTGCCTTCGCGAGGTTGTCGATCGCCGGCTTACGGCGTCCGGCCGCCGCCTCGGCGCGGGCGAGCGCTTCGTAGGCGTACGCGAGGTAGAACGGCCCGACATCCGGTTTCTCTGCCTCGGTCAGGGCGAGCCTTGCGTAGCGTGCCGATTCCTCGGCGCAGCCGGCGACGGCGTGGACGCGCGAGACGAGCCAGTAGCCGACGGAAAGGTTCTCCGCGGTCGCGTCGTCGCGTTGCGTCCAGTGCCAGAGCGAGGCCGCGGCACAGAGCAGCATCTGCTCGTCGTCCTCGGCGCTGCGGTCGGGCTTGTCCAGAAGCGCCCAGGTTCGGTTGAACGCGTCGGCGGAGAAGTGCCGATGCGCGGACGCGGCGTCGAAGGCAATCTCGCTCATCTCGACCTCCCTTTTCGCGACGATCATAGGCCGACGAGGCGGCGGCGAGAAGCCTGGGCAGTCGAGCGGCGCGGACGTGCGCCGCGCGACCCCGTATGATCCGTCCGAGGGGTGAGCGCGTGGAACGGGTGGTCACGGCAGTTCGCAAACACTGGGGCTATACGGACTTGCGGCCGTTGCAGCGCGAGGCGATGGAGAGCGTGCTTCGCGGCCGCGACTCCTTGGTCGTCCTTCCGACGGGCGGAGGCAAGTCGCTCTGCTTCCAGGCACCTGCCGTCGCTCTGCCCGGCTTGGCCCTTGTCGTTTCGCCCCTGCTTTCCCTGATGAAGGATCAGGTCGATGGGCTGAGGGAGTGCGGCGTCGCCGCCGGGCGGCTCGACAGCTCGCAGACCGCCGACGAGCAGGACGCCGTCGCCGAATCGTTGCGCCGTGGCGACCTGAAGGTCCTCTACGTCTCGCCCGAGCGGCTGATGAACGAGGGGTTCACGCGTTGGCTGCTGGGCCAGCGCGTGTCGCTGATCGCTGTCGACGAGGCGCACTGCGTGTCGATGTGGGGGCACGACTTCCGACCCGAGTACCGCCAGCTCGGGGCTCTGCGCGACGTCTTCCCCGGCGTCGCGCTTCACGCGTACACGGCCACGGCGACCCCGCAGGTGCGCGACGACATCGTCGTCCAGTTGCGGCTGCGCGACGCGCGGATCCTCGTCGGCTCGTTTGATCGTCCGAATCTCGTGTACTCCGTGGAGCGGCGCGTCGACGAGATCGGCCAGGTCCGCGCCGTGCTCGACCGGCACCGCGGCGAGTCGGCGATCGTCTACTGCATCCGTCGCGCCGACGTCGATGGACTCGCCGAGCGGCTTGCCGGGGCGGGGTACTCCGTCGCTCCCTATCACGCCGGACTGTCCGATGAGGCCCGCAAGCGGGCCCAGGACGCGTTCATCCGCGAGGAGATCGATGTCATCGTCGCCACGGTCGCGTTCGGCATGGGGATCGACAAGTCCAACGTTCGCGTCGTCGTGCACGCCGGGCTGCCGAAGTCACTCGAGCATTATCAGCAGGAAAGCGGTCGAGCCGGCCGCGACGGGCTCGAGGCCGAGTGCGTGTTGCTGCATGGGCCGGGCGACGCGGCCGTGTGGCGCTACATCCTCGAGCAGTCGGAGTCCGAGGAGGCCAAAGCGATCGCGCTCGCGAAGCTCGACGACGTTGCCGCCTATGCGAACGGTGCGACGTGTCGGCACCGCGCGATTCTGCGCTACTTCGGGCAGGATACGGCGAGCGAGAACTGCGGCGCGTGCGACGTTTGCCTGGGCGACGTCGAACTGCTCGATGACGCGCTCGTCGTCGCGCAGAAGATCGTCTCCTGCGTCTATCGGCTCGATGAGCGCTACGGGGGTGACTACACGGCGTCGGTCCTCGCCGGGTCGCGGGAGGAAAGGATTCTCGCGAACGGCCACGATGCGCTTTCGACCTACGGCCTGCTCGGCGACCATGCGAAGCGGCGCGTGCGCGATTGGATCGAGCAACTCGTCGGGCAGGGATACCTGGCCAAGGGAGGCGAGTTCGATGTTCTGAAGATCACTCCGCGCGGCCGGCGTCTTCTGCGCGGCGAGGAGACGCCTCGCCTCCTGAGACCGGCCGAGGCGACGAGCGGGCGAAAGGGGCGCGGTCCGGCGGCCGACTCCTGGGACGGCGTCGACCGCGGGGTGTTCGATACGCTGCGCGCGGTGCGGCGCGCCATCTCCGAGGAGAAACACCTTCCGGCGTACCTCGTATTCACCGATGCGGCGCTGCGCGACATGGCCCGGCGGGGGGCGGCGGCGGC
>JBFMGK010000001.1:0-28479 GCA_040752575.1 Candidatus Bipolaricaulota bacterium | reverse complement strand
CGGGAGACGGTTCGAGGTGGTTGGTCTCGCCGCAGGAACGAGTCGCGAACTCCTCGCCCGGCAGATCCGGGCCGTCAAGCCGCGCTGGGCCGCCCTTCGATCGCAGGCCGACGGGGCGTGGCTGCGAGCGCTATGCCCCGAAGTCGACGTCGTGTGTGGAGACGATGCGGCTTCGGAGCTTGCGTCGCGGGATGACGTGGACGTCGTCGTGAACGCGGTGGTCGGCGCGGCGGGACTCGCTGCGACGCTTGCGGGGCTCGAAGCGGGGCGAACCGTCGCCCTCGCGAACAAAGAGAGCCTCGTGGTCGGCGGCGCGCTCGTGGCTCGCGCGCTCGCCTCGGGCGGCGGGCGCATTCTGCCAATCGACAGCGAGCACAGCGCGCTCTTGCAGGCGCTGGATGCCGGACGCCGCGAAGACGTCGATCGACTGCTGCTGACCGCTTCGGGAGGCCCCTTCTTGGAGCACGATCTCGATGCCATCGAGAAGGCCGACGCCTCTCAAGCCCTGCGCCACCCGACATGGAACATGGGGGCGCGGATCACGGTCGATTCGGCGACCCTTGTCAACAAGGCGTTCGAGGTCGTCGAGGCGCACTACCTGTACGGCTTCCCATACGAGCGGATCGATGTCCTGATCCACCCCTCGTCGATCGTACACTCGCTCGTCGAGTACGTCGACGGGTCCGTGATTGCCCAGATGGCGAACCACGATATGAGGATTCCGATTCAGTACGCGCTGACCTACCCTGAGCGCCTGTCCACGGGATTGCCGCGGCTGAATCTTGCAGCGACCGGAGCGCTTGAGTTCCGCGCCGTTCCGGCCGACCGCTTTCCCGCCTTCGCCACGGTGCTCGATGCCGCGGGTCGTGGCGGGACGGCGCTGGCTGCCGTGAACGCAGCCGACGAGGTGCTCGTGAGCCGGTTCCTTCGCAACGAGATCCGATTCGGCGGGATCGCTCAGGGTGTTGCCGAGATCCTGAGGCGCTGGGATGACGAGATCCACGAACGCGAAGCGACCGATCTTGAGGTCGTCCGGCGCGTTGACGCTTGGGCCCGCGCGGCCGCCGCGTCGTGCGTATGCGCCGACTAGCTCGCTGACGCTGCGCGGTCAGGTCGAGCGACCGCCCGGACGAGATGCCACAGGGGGGTTACGCGCACGAAGGCTGCATAGACGGCAAGCCCGGTGGCCGTGGTCGCGAGGACGAGGATCGCCGGCGAACTGCTCGATAGCGCGGCGCGAACTGCAACCACGGCGCCGCACATCGCCAGCGTCCCGGCAGCGATCAAGCCCACGCGAAGAGGGGCATGACGCCACGAGATCCGTCCGCGGAGTAGAACGAGCAGGACCGCGGCGTTCACGGCTCCAGCGGCGGCCGTTGCGAGGGCGAGGCCGCGCGCGCCGAGCGGTCCGACCAGCAAGAGGTCCAGCGCGACGTTGGTTGTGACCGAGCCGAACGCCGCCGCGAGGGGCAACCCCGTGCGACCCAATGCGTACGCGGCGCGCGAGGCCAGATAGACCCATCCATAGGGCAACAGGCCGACGGCGTAGCAGACCAGAACGCCGGCTGTGCGAACTGTGTCGTCCGGCATGAAGCTCCCGCGCTCAAACAGCCAGCGGAGGATGTCGGGTCCGAGCAACGCGAGTCCCGCAGCGGCGGGCACGAGCACGAGGGCGGCCGTCGCGAGGCCGTCTCCAAGGCTTCTTCGGAAGTGATCCTGGTCGCCCCGCACGTTGTCGGTGGCGAGGCGTGGGAGCAGTGCGGTGGCCAGGCTCACGGCAAAGACACCGATCGGGAGCTGGAACAGGCGCATCGCGTACTGCAGCGAGGCAATGCTGCCATCGGGGAGGTACGAAGCCAGCTTGTTGTCGACGAGCAAGTTGATCTCGGCCACGGCGAGCACTGCGACGGCAGGCAGCATCCGCCGGGCCAAGACGGAGACGTCGGGATGTAGGGGTGCGAGCCGGAAGGCAAAGCGGAAGGTCGAGCGGCGCAGAGAGGGAAGCTGCGAGAGGGTCTGGGCCGCGGAACCGATCAGCACGCCGACCGCGAGGCCGAAGACCGGCGGTCCCGGCCAGTGGGGAGCGAGAACGAGCGCTCCGAGGATCATGCCGACGTTGAACCAGACCGGGGAGAAGGATGCGGAGAAGAAGCGGCCGCGGGCGTTGAGGACCCCCATGAACACCGCGCCGAAACCCACGAGGGCGATCGACGGGAAGAGCCACTGGGCAAGGCGCACCGTCAAGTCCATCTTGTCGCGCGCAAAACCGCTGGCGAGAAACGGAACGTACCACGGGGCGAGCGCGATGCCGGCCGCGCAGACGATCGGGAACAGCACCAGAAGAAGGGACAGGACGTTGCTGGCGAAGTCATCCGCGTCCCCGGCGCCGCGTTCGCGGCGCCCGGCATAAAGCGGCACGAACGCGGTGGACAGCGCGCCCTCGGCGAGCAACTGGCGCAGGAACTGGGGAATGTAGAACGCGATGAGGAAGGCATCATAGACGGCCGAGGCGCCGAAGCCGTGGGCGATCGAGGCGTCTCGCACAAGCCCAAGCACTCTCGAGACACCGGTTGCGGCGGCCATCAGGAGAACGTCGCGCGCCAGGCTTTTCATCCGCCGGCGGGGACGAGCGAGAGGCCGACCGAGGGGGAGACGTCATCGCCCAGGCGAAGCGGCTCGCCGTTCCACGTCACCGTGAGCGACGAGGCTTCGCCACGCGACAGCGCCGCGGCCGCGTAGAGCGGAACGGCCAACTCGCCGAGCCAATCCTCCAGATCCGCGAGCGTCATCGCCGCAGATGCCGGGACCGACAAGAAGAGAAGGGCACCGTGCCAGTCTGTGGCGACGAGGGACCAAGCTGCCGGCTCGGTCCAGGAAGAGGTCGGCAGAGCATCGATGGGCTGGCCGTCACGTAGCAGCGCGCTTCCCCGATCGATGATAAACGCATCCGCCGACACGGCGTTGAGGATCCAAGGGCACGACGGGCTGACCTCGACGCCGAGGGATGCACGGACCCCCACCGCAAGACTGTCAAGCCGTCGTCGGGAGGTTCCGCTGGCGACGATCAGCGTTGCACTCGGCTCGGCGACGACGAACGGCGTCTCGACGACCGATACCACGAGATCGTCCCGCAGTCGGACGACGCGGAATCCTTCAGGGAAGCCGCGCGTGATGCTTCCAGAGTAACCGGGAGGGTACGCGACCACTTCGTCATAGCCAATGGGGCGTGCGACCGCATCCACGCCGATGCGCAACTCGGCCGTCGCGACGTAAGCGGTCGGGGCCACGGACAGCTCCACGAGGCGATCCAGGCCGTCAAACCCCGCACCCAAGGATCCGGACGTCCCGAGGGCATATGGGAGGCCGCCGATCACGAGGAGTTCGGGGTCTTGGCTACAGGACCAGGCGAGGGCCGCCATCGCAAGGTCGCTTCGCGGTGCCACGATATCCGCGATGCACGTTGCGAAAGGGCGTACGTCGTGTGTCGTCCGCCAGGCGCCGACGCGCAGAACCGCCGCGCCGGAGAGCGCCGTGCCGTTGCCCGCGCGCTGTTCGAGGACCATGTTGTCCGAGATCTGAGTCACCCAGACATCCTTCGCGGAGACCTCGACCGATACGGTCACTGTGTAGCCGGCACGGGACAGCGAGCGACGAACGACGAACTCCCCGGCCTCTTGGAGCGACAGGACCACGGCGGCCGCGCTGCTCCATGACGGGGTCAGCGTTCCGCGGGCGATCTCTGCGGGGCCGAACGCCGACGAACCCGACGGCGTCGTGGGGCGACAGCACGAGAAAGTCAGAGTCGAAGAGCCCTCACCGTCCTGTCTCTCCAAGGGCGCGAAGCGGTCAAAGCGCACGACGAGTTCTCCGGCTTGGGCCGAGATCTCGGTGAGTCGGGCTTCGGATACACGGACGTCGAGGGTTTCGCCAAGATCCTGTAGGGTTCCGCCGACCGTCTCAACCATGGGACGCAGCGGAGCGCAAACGACTCCGTCGACGTGCATCCACTCCGCGAGAGCCACCTCGCGCCAGCCGTCGTGCCACCGGAGGACGGCCCTGTCGTCGTCCACGTCCACCTCGACGCCGAGCAGAGGAAGAACTGCGTTCGCGGGGACCCACACTTCGCCGCCTGACGACGCGAAAGCCTCGACCACGCGTCCGTTGATCGCAACGCGCTGCGCTGCGCCCGAGGACACGACAGAGAGTAGCAAGAGGCAGCAGGCCACTGCCGTCGCCCCCCCGCACTTCATCGCGGGCTACTCCTCCTTCTTCGCCGCCTCCTCGTCTACGCGGATCCGCACCTCAACCGAGATGTCCTTGTAGAGACTGATGGTGGCCGTGTGCGGACCCAGGGTCTCGATGGGCGCCGCGAGACGGATTCTGGAGACCTCGATCGCCTCACCGCAGACGGATTCGACCGCCACGGCGATGTCCTCAGGCCGCACCGAGCCGTAGAGCCGGCTGTCGTCGTGAGCCTTACGTGTGAAAACGAAGAGCTGATCGGCTAGTTTGGCCTTCAGAGCGGCGGCTCGCTCCTCGCGCTTTCGCAGCTCGGCCTCGTGAACTGCTCGTTCCTTTGCGAACCGCGCAACGTTGTGATCCGTCGGCTCGACGGCGAATCCACGTGGGAAGAGATAGTTGCGCGCATAACCCGGCGCGACGCTCACGACCTCCCCGACGTGCCCGAGCTTGTCGATCGTCGTCGTCAATAGCACCTTAGCGATGATCATCACCCCTATCGTGTCCTTGGGCTGATTGTAGAAGCGGGGTCGAATCGCGTCAAACTGCTCTTCTGAACGGGTGTACATGCCGTGATATACTCCAAGGATGCTCGACCTTTGCCAGTGGGCAAGCCGCCGCGACCGGGCTTTGGTGATGGGAGTCGTGAACGTAACGGCCGATTCGTTCTACGCTCCGAGTAGGGCTCCCTCGCCCCGCGAGGCCGCAGAACGCGCGGTTGCGATGGTCCATGCCGGGGCCGACCTTCTGGATGTGGGCGGCGAGTCCACACGCCCGGGCTCGAAGTCCGTCTCCCTGCAAGACGAACTCCACAGCGTCCTGCCGGCGATTGAGGCGATCCGCGATCTGTGCGACGTTCCGTTGTCCGTCGACACGACGAAGGCGAGCGTTGCCCGTGAGGCTCTGAAACTCGGCGCGGTGGCCGTCAACGACACGAGCGCGCTCTCGGCCGATCCTGATATGGCAGGCGTCGTCGCGGAGGCCGGTGCGTTCGTCGTGCTCATGCACCGGCAAGGGGAGCCGGAGACCATGCAGCGGGCACCGTCCTACGCGGATGTGGTCGGCGAAGTCCTCGCGTTTCTCCGGCAGCGTGCGGCCTTTGCCGAGGGGCATGGCGTGGCGGCGGAGCGGATTGTGGTCGACCCGGGGATCGGGTTCGGCAAGACCCTCGACCACAATCTCGCGCTGCTACGAGCGACGCCCCGTCTGGCAAGCCTGGGGTTTCCCGTTCTGGTTGGCGTATCTCGGAAGTCGTTCCTCGGCGAGCTTTTGGGACTTGACGTTGAGGCGAGGTTGGAGGGAACGATCGCGGCGGGCGCCGTCGCCGTGGCACTCGGCGCGGACATCCTCCGCGTCCACGATGTGAAGGAGGGGCGGTGCACGGCCGACGTGGCCTGGCGCCTTCGCCATCATGACGCTTAGCGTTGCGGAGTTCGTAGCTCATCCCGGACGCCGATTCCCGCTTCGGGTCGACCTCACGCCTACCGAAGCCGTCGAGGATGTTCGAACCGTGGAACGCATCCATCTTGAGGGGAATGCTTTCGCGCAGCTCGGAACCCTCTACCTGGATGTGACGATGACGGCGACGATCTCTCAGCCGTGCGTGCGGTGCCTGGCGCCGATCGTGCAGTCGTTTGTCCTTAACGAGGCTTTCACCGTTCCCTTGCCCCCCACCGCGGATGAGGTGGATGTATGGCCGACTGCTACGTCGCTCGTTCTCTCGGCCCATGACCCCAACGCCTTGTGCCGGCCGGACTGCCGAGGGTTGTGCCCAACGTGCGGGGCCGATCTGAATGCATCGCCCGATCACGTGTGCGATCGAAACCGTACCGAGCGGCGAACCCTTGGGGAGTTCTTCCGGCGATGAGGGAATGGGTGACGGTCGGGTTCGACCCCGGGTTGGCTACGACGGGCTATGGAGTTGTGGTCGGCGACGCACATGACGTGCGTGCGCTGGCGGGGGGCATCATCGAGACGGCGAGCGGTCTGTCGCGGGCCGACCGGCTGAGGATCCTCAGCACGGAGGCGGGGGAGATCCTCGCGCGCTACGCTCCCGTGGGTGTAGCTATCGAGGAGGTCTTCTTCGCGACGAACGCTCAGTCGGCCATGAGAACCGCAGAGGCCCGCGGCGCGCTCTTGGTCGCGGCTGCGTCGATTCCCGTGCACGGGTACACGCCGCTGCAGGTGAAGAAGCGGATGACGGGATACGGCCGGGCCACCAAGGCACAAGTCCAGGCGATGGTTCGACGCCTGCTGAACCTCAGCGAGGTCCCGAAGCCCGATGACGTTGCGGATGGACTCGCCCTGGCGTTGTGCTGCCACCTCGACCTGCGCGCGCCGGGTAAGGCGGATCATGTCTACCTATGAGGACGTCCTCCGGTTGCCGCGGCCGCTCGACGCGTCGCGCCTCCTCTTGCTTGACGGACACTCGCACGCCTACAGGGCGTTCTATGCGGTGCGCGGTCTCTCGGCAGCCGACGGGACGCCCGTCAATGCGCTCTTCGGATTCTGGCGCGCCCTGCTGGCCACGCTGCGCACCTATCCTTCGGCGTACGTCGCCGTCGTGTTCGACGCCGAAGGGAAGACATTCCGACACGATCTATGGGAGGGCTACAAGGCAACCCGTGCTGCGATGCCTGAGGACCTGGCACGCCAGCTTCCGCTCCTCGGCGAGCTTCTGACGGCGTTGGGCATCTCGTGCATCTCCCGGCAGGGCGTCGAGGCGGACGACGTTCTCGCATCGCTGGCGTCTCAAGGGGCGCGCGATGGACTCTCCTGCCTCATCTCCACGTCCGACAAGGACATGGCTCAACTCGTCGGCGGCCGCGTCGCCCTCCTGCGCCCGGCGTCCCGAGGCGAAGAGGGCGATCACGTTCTGGATGCGGACGGGGTCACGGCGCGCTACGGCGTTCGCCCCGACCAGATGGTCGACCTCCTCTCGCTCGTCGGCGATGCGTCGGACAACGTGCCGGGGGTTCCCGCCGTGGGGGAGAAAACCGCCGTGCGCCTTCTGCAGGAGTTCGGCTCGCTCGACGCTCTTCTCGCCCGCGCCGAGGAGGTCGCCAACCCGAGGATTCGCGACACACTCCTGCGGCACGTCGACGTCGCTCGAGCGGCGCAGCAACTCGTGCGGCTGCGACTCGATCTGGATCTTGGCGACGTGCGACAGACGTGCCGCCTGCGAGGCATCGACGAGGGCGCACTGCACCAGTTCCTCACGCGGGTCGGGTTCGCGAGTGCGTTGCGCGAGTTGGCTCTCGATGCGTCTGCGGCGAGGGTCGCGGCTCCGCCGAATCCCGACGTAGGCGTCGCGTGCGACTATCGCGCCGTTCTGGACGCCGAGGGCCTAAGGGAAGTGATCGACCGCCTGCGCCGTGCCGAGAGGGTGTCGGTGGATCTCGAGACGTCAAGCCTGGATCCTCTCACCGCACGCATCGTCGGCGTGGCCGTTTCCGCCGAGCCGTACGTAGGTTTCTACATACCCGTCGGGCACGATGCACTCGATGCCCCGCCCCAACTGCCCCTCGAGCAAGTGCTCGAGGAGCTGCGTCCCCTTCTCGAAGACGAATCGGTTCCAATCATCGGACAGAACCTCAAGTTCGACCTCTCCGTCCTGGAGTCGCATGGGATCGTCGTCCGTGGGATGGTCTTCGATTCGATGGTCGCGTCGTACCTCCTTCGTCCCGAGGATCGACGGCATGGGCTCGATGCGGTAGCCAGAGCGTTCCTCGGCGTCGAGACCTCCACCTTTGCTGAGGTGGCCGGGAAGGACGGAAGCTTCGCTGCAGTGCCCCTCTCGCAAGCGACGCAGTATGCCGCGGAGGATGCCGAACTCGTGCAGCGGCTTTACCCTCTCCTGGTGCGCAAGCTCGACGAGGCGGCGTTGACCCCTCTGTTCCGCGACGTTGAGATGCCGCTCGTCGAGGTTCTCGCGCGGATGGAACGAAACGGCGTTCTGCTCGACGTTGCGGAACTCGCAAGGCAGGGCGTGGGGTTGCGCGAGGACCTTGCGCGGATCGAGGCGGACCTGTTTGACATCGCGGGCGGCCCGTTCAATCCGAACTCCACGAAACAGGTGGCCGACATCCTGTTTGAGCGTCTCCACCTGCCGGTGTTGGAGAGAACGAAGACGGGGCCGTCGACGAGCGCCGAGGTCCTCGCGCAGCTTGCCGTCGCCCACCCGCTGCCGGGCAAGCTCTTGGCCTACCGGGAGATTTCCAAACTCCTGTCGACGTACGTCGAGCAGCTTGCGTTGGCGGTCCACCCACAAACGGGGCGCATTCACACGAGTTTTCACCAGACGTCGACGGCGACGGGGCGGCTGTCGTCTTCGGATCCCAACCTCCAGAACATTCCGACCCGGACGGAGGTGGGAGGGCGCATCCGGCGCGCCTTCGTTGCGCCGCCGCAGGGGCTCCTGCTGGGGGCGGACTACTCCCAGATCGAGCTTCGCCTGTTGGCGCACCTGTCCGGCGACCGGAACCTCGTGTCGGCCCTCGCGAGCGGCGAGGATCTCCATCGCGCCACCGCAGCGCGGGTGTTCGGGGTTCCCGACGCCAGCGTGACCCCGGTCCAACGGGAGGCCGCCAAGCGGATCAATTTCGGCATTCTGTATGGCATCAGCTCCTATGGGCTGGGGAAGCAGCTCGGTATCCCGGCCAAGGAGGCCGGCGCCTACATTGAGCGTTTCTTCACGGCCTATCCGGAGGTCAGGGCGTTCATCGACGCGCGTGTGGACCGAGCTACCGAAGTCGGCTACGCCGAGACTCTTCTCGGCCGCCGGCGGCCGTTGCCGAACCTGGGGTCGCGCTCTCCAGCCCTTCGCAATGCCGATCGTCGGAATGCAGTCAACATGCCGATTCAGGGAAGCGCCGCGGATCTGATCAAGCTCGCCATGCTCGATGCGGATCGGAGGATCGCTCGGAGCGGTCTGAGGGCGAAGATGATCCTCCAGATTCACGATGAACTCGTCTTCGAGGTTCACGAGAACGATGCTGAGGGACTCTCGGCCCTGGTGCGAGAAGCGATGGAGGGGGTGCTCGAGCTGCGCGTTCCTCTCCAGGTCAAGCTGTCCATCGGGCGAAGCTGGGACGAAATCTAGGAGGCTGAAACCGAGAGGACCCGGGTCGTGTACGTCCTGCAAGGAGACGAAGCGCATGCATAGAGCGAGGCGAGCAGCCCTTGAGTTGGCTCTGACCCTAGCAGTCTGCGGGGCGTTATGCACCGCGGCGAGCGCCGCCTCGCACCCCGGGCCTCTGCGCGTCGTCGTGGCCGAGTTCGCTGACGAGAGCGGGGCGCGCGTGGCCAACCTCGGACGAGGCGTAGCCGACAAGTTCACCGAACTCCTGGGATCGCAGGGCGTGTGCGTCGTCGCACGCGGCGAGCTCGAGGCGGTTCTGCGCGATCTTTCGCTGGGCGGCGCGTCGGTCGACGATCTTACGGAGGCCGCGCGGTCCCTGGCGGCAGATCTTCTCATTCTGGGAACCGTGACCTCGCTGAATGTTCAAGAAGCTGCGCTGGATCTCGGTATCCTCCGAGTCGGAGGCGCGCAGGTCGACGTCGAGCTCGCGACGCGCGTGATCGACCTCGAGGGAAACGCTGCCCCAGGAGGCGGAGCCGCGCACGGGAGGGCCTCGGGGGCGCCGCAGATCGCGCTCGATCTTGGTGTGCTTCTGGGTCGTTCGCCGGCCGCGGACATCTGCGGAGGAGGCTTCCGCTCCGAGGGGAGTGCCATCAGCGAGGGACAGCTTCTCGCCCTGGGTTATCGAAACAGCTCGTTCTCGGATTGGCTTGCCGTGGAGATCGTCCGCGCCGACGGTACGTTCGTCCGTTCTTTGGGGTGGCGTTTCGTATCTTCCGGCGACTGCGAGACCTGGCTGTGGAACCAGCGAGATGCGCTCGGAATGCCTGTCTCGCCGGGCATCTACGCGGCGAGGCTCTGGAACGGCGATGCAACACTGGCCGAGGTCTCGTTTCAAGTGCGTCCGGGCCTTCTCGGGACCGCGGCAGCGGATGCACTCACCGTCGGAACGGATGCCTTCGAGGGGACGCTCCTCGGTGGGGCGGTCAACGACGCAGTCCTTCAGCTTGCTAACCTGTTCATCGCTGCGCAGCCGTTGGCGATCGAGGCGGAGGCGCTTGCTCAGGAGCCGAGGACGGCCGCAGCCGTCCTCGCGATGCCGCTGCTCGGGCAGGTCGCGTCGGTCCTGCCCGACGGAAGGGTCGCGGTCAACGTTGGTTCTCTGGCCGGCGTCTCCGTTGGGGACGCGTTCGAGATTCTTGCCGTGGAAGACCTCGTCATGGATCCGGCGTCGCTGCAGATCCTGTCGTATCAAGTCGTCGCGCAACGCGGGGTCATCGAGATCGTCGAGGTTCGCGATCGTGCCTCGTACGGGACGCGACGTGGGTCGTTCGCGCCGCTTCCCGGAGATGTGGCCCGGCGTCTCGAACCTTAGTCGCTCGCGAGCCCGGCGGGGTTCGGGTAGACTCCGGCACCATGAAGCTGCGTGGCGCCGTCGCAGCGGGTTGCTTTGCCGGTCTTCTGATCGCGGGGAGTCTTTCCGCTTGCGCTGCGTTCCGCTCGATCGGTCTGCGGTTCGTGCTTCCGGTGGGAGGAATGCCCGCGCTCTTGGGGGTCGAGGCATCGGCATCGATGGCGTTCGGCCGGGGAGCGGCAACGCTGTTTCTCGCGGCGGACGGGAGGGCTCTCATCACGCTGTCGGCCGACGTCCGACTGGCTGAGTCCGGCGGCCGTGGCGAGAGCTTCTTGCGGTTGACGGCTGCGCTGTCGTCTCTGGACCCGTTGCGCTGGCTTCCATCGGTTGCGGCCGGGGTGGGCATCGCGTTCGGCTCGCCCGTCTTCTCCCGGCTTTCTCTGGGGATTGCTGGCGAGTTTCTTTACCCCCTGGCGTTTCCCTTGCCGATGCTGACCGTTGCCGGGGCGTGGGAGTTCCTATGACGCCCCTCTTCGGAACGGATGGCGTCCGTGGGGTGGCGAATGCCGACCTTACCCCCGAACTCGCGCTGGCGGTGGCACGTGCTGCCGTCGCCGCGCTCTTGCCGAGCGGAGGCAGGGTCATCGTCGGACGGGACTCGCGAACGAGCGGGCCGATGCTCGAGGCGGCCCTCGCAGCCGGCTTCGCGTCCTCAGGAGTCGATGTGGGACTGGCTGGGGTGATTCCGACGCCGGCCATTTCGTTTCTGATCAAAGACGAGCGCGCCGACCTGGGGGCCGTGCTTAGCGCGTCCCACAATCCGCCGGAGGATAACGGGATCAAGCTGTTCGATTCGGCGGGGCGCAAACTGACCGTCGATCAAGAGGCGCAAGTCGAGGCTCTCCTCTCGGAGTTGCTGCCGCCGTCGCGCCGCGTCGGGACGATTGAGCCGATCGAGGCGGCGGCCTCGCGCTATGCGGCGTTTCTTACCGGGGCGATTGACGGCGAGAGCGTCGACCTCTCGGGGCTCACGCTCGTCGCGGATTGCGCCTACGGGGCAACCAGTCTCATCGCACCTCGGGTGTTCCGGCACCTCGGGGCCCGCGTGGAAGAACTTCACGCCGTGCCGGACGGCTGCAGAATCAACGTCGGCTGTGGGTCCACGCACCTTGGGCCGTTGCGGCAGGCGGTCCGAGACTACCATGCCGATCTCGGCGTCGCCTTCGATGGCGACGGCGACCGCGTGCTGCTCGTGGCGCCAGATGGACGAACGATCGATGGAGACCACGTCCTGGGCATTGTCGCCCTGCACTACGCGCGACACGGCGGGCTCGTGCCGCCGGCCGTGGTGTCGACCATCCTCGCGAACTACGGCCTCGAGTCGCGACTTCGGGAGGAGGGAATCGAGCTGGTCCGGACGCCCGTAGGCGACCGGAACGTCGCCCAGGCCATGATGGCCCGCGCTGCGCGTCTCGGCGGCGAGCCCTCCGGGCACATCATCTTCGCCGATCACGCACCGACCGGCGACGGCATCCTCACGGCGGTGAAGCTTCTCGAGGTCGCCCACGAGGCCGGAGCATCGTTCGAGCGCCTCGCGTCCCAGATCCCGCTCTATCCCCAGGCCCAGCACAACGTTCCATGCTCCGGCCTTGGCTCCGCTTCCGCATCTTCGGTTCTGTTCGAGGAAGTCGAAGCTGAAGCCTTGGGCCGGCTCGGAGGACGAGGGCGCGTCATCATCCGAAGATCCGGCACGCAACCTGTGGTTCGCGTGTTCGTTGAGGCTGAGGACGCTGAACAGGCTGAAGACGCGTGCCGTTCCGCGGCAGAGCGACTCACGCGAGAGTTGCAGGCCTTTGCCTAGGCTTCCTCGGGAAACGGGTGCGTGAGGACGGGGCTCCGCGCAGCCAGGGTCTGGTCGAGGCGTCTCACAGGAGCCTTGATGGGGGCCTCGCGTAGCCGATCGGGCTCGTCGCGGGCCTCGCGGGCGATGGTCTCCATGACCTCGACAAAGCGGTCCAGGGCGGCGCGGTCTTCGGTCTCCGTAGGCTCGATCATCATGGCTTCGCGAACGATCAGCGGGAAGTACACCGTCGGCGGGTGGATGCCGTAGTCGATGAGGCGCTTGGCGACGTCGAGCGTCGAGAGATGGTTGGGGAGTTCGCCGCCCGAAAGCACGAACTCGTGCTTGCACAGGCGATCGTACGGCAGAGGGAACGAGTTCTTGAGCCGCGCCTGGAGGTAGTTGGCGTTGAGAACGGCGTTCTCACTCACGGCGCGGAGGCCCTCGTCGCCGAGATGGAGCAGATAGGCATAGGCGCGTGCCGCCACGAGCACGTTTCCGTAGAACGAGTGGACGCTTCCGATGGATGCAGGGGCTTCCCAATCGAGTGCGTACTTCCCTTCCCGCCGAACGATGCGGGGCACGGGAAGGTGCTCCGAAAGCTGCGCTGACACGGCGACGGGCCCGGCGCCGGGACCTCCCCCACCGTGGGGCGTGGACAACGTCTTGTGCAGATTGAAGTGGAAGACGTCCGCTCCCATGTCGCCGGGGCGCGCGCGGCCGATGTACGCATTCAGGTTCGCACCGTCGAAGTACGCCAGGGCTCCGGCCTCGTGAACGGCTGCCGTGATGTCGAGAATACTCTCTTCGAAGATGCCCAACGTATTGGGCACGGTGAGCATGATGCCGGCGACCGACGCGTCGAGTTCGGCCCGCAAGGCGGCAAGATCGACCGTTCCGGATGCGTTCGATGGGATCTCGGTGACCTCGAACCCGGCGACGGCCGCCGACGCGGGATTCGTCCCGTGCGCCGAATCCGGAAGAAGGATGCGGACGCGCTTCGTCTCGCCGCGCGACTCGAAGTACTTCTTGAACAGGAACATGCCCGTGAGCTCTCCGTGTGCACCTGCGACGGGCTGGAGCGTGACGTCGGCCATGCCGGCGATCCTCGCGAGAAGGCGCGTGAGTTCGGCAAGGAACTCGAGCGTTCCTTGCACGAGCGACGCGTCGGCGAGGGGGTGGACCTGGGTCAGGCCCGGCAGTCGCGCGATGTCCTCGTTGAGCTTGGGGTTGTACTTCATCGTGCAGCTCCCGAGAGGGTAGATCCCGTCGTCCACGCCGTAGTTGAGTTTCGACAGCCGCGTGTAGTGTCGCACGACGGTCCCTTCGGGGAGGTTCGGCAGGCGAAGAGCGCGACGGCGCAGGAGGCGGCCGTCAAGGCGAGCGGCAACCTCCTCGTCGGTCCAGCGCGGACGCGGGACGACCCCCCCCGCGGGTTCGCGGGTCGAGGACGCGAGGTCGAAGAGAGTACTCATGACGTACCTCCGAGCAGATCGGCCACGCGGCGGAGTTCTTCGTCCGTCCGGCGTTCGGTGATCGCCAATCGCAAGGCGTCGTTCACGCCGTACGCCGTTAGGGCCTGGGAGGCCTCGACGACGAATCCGGCGGCCGTGAGTCGAGCGTGCGCTGCGCCCGCGCCGTCCTTCGGTCGAACGACGAACTCGTTGAAGAAGGGGCCGTCGAACGGGAACGTGCACCCGCGCCGTGCGAGGGTTTCCGCGAGGTCGTGAGCTCGCTCGAAGTTGAGCTGCGCCACCTGGCGGAGCCCGCCCGATCCGAGAATCGCGAGGTAGACCGTCGCCGCCAGGGCACAGAGAGCCGAGTTCGTGCAGATATTCGAGGTCGCACGCTCGCGGCGAATGTGCTGTTCGCGCGTCTGAGCCGCCATCGTGTAGCCGACGGCTCCCGATGCGTCGAGCGTTCGCCCCGCAACCCTGCCCGGGATCTGGCGCAGATACTCCTTGCGCGTCGCAAACAACCCCAGAAGGGGTCCGCCGAATCCCATGGGCAGGCCGAGCGACTGGCCCTCGCCAACCACGACATCTGCCCCGAAGGATCCGGGGGGTTCCAGAAGGCCAAGAGCCAAGGGATACGTCGAGACGACAAGGAAAGCCTGTCCCAGGCGGTCCTTCACGCCGTTCAGCGGTTCAAGAACCCCGAGTGCATTCGGCGACTGGATAACGAAGGCGGAGACGTCAGCCGGAAGGCTCTCGGTGCGTGTCTGCCCGGATTCCCCGAAAGGAACGTCGAGAACCTCGATGCCCGCGGCCCAGCAGTAGGTGTCGAGCACGCGCCGCAGAGGAGCGCCAAGAGCTTGGGAGACGGCCACGCGCCCGTAACCGCGAATGCGGTTGGCCATCAGGACGGCTTCGGCCAGCGCCGTGGCGCCGTCGTACATCGAGGCATTGGCGATCTCCATGCCCGTGAGTTCGCACACCATCGTCTGGAACTCGAACATGGCGGTCAGCGTCCCCTGGCTGATCTCGGGCTGATACGGCGTGTAGGCCGTGTAGAACTCCGAGCGCCCCAGAACGTGGGCCACCGCGCGGGGCACGTAGTGGTCGTAGACCCCGCCGCCCAAGAGGGAAACGCCCGTCGCGGCCCCGTTCGCCTCTGCGAGGCGAGAGAAGTGCTCGAACACCTCGAGTTCGCTGCGCCCCGGCAGTCCGATGGGCTCGAAGCGACTCAGGACCTCGCGGGGAATGTCGGAGAACAGAGCGTCGAGAGACGCTACCCCCACGGTCTCCAGCATCTTGCGTTGCTCCATCGAGTCCCGCTGGATGTATCGCATCTCGAACTCCGTTACGGGGTCAGGCGACAAGAGCTTCGTAGGCCGCGGCGTCGAGCAGGGCGTCGATCTGCGAGGGGCTCTCGGGTTCAAGGATCGCGATCCAGCCTGCCTCGTGCGGGGACGAATTCACAAGGTCGGGAGAGGACTCGAGAGCAACGTTGACCTCCACAACCTTACCGCCGATCGGCGCGTACACGTCGCTCACCGCCTTGACGGACTCGACCGTCCCGAGTCTCCCGCCCTGCTTGACGACCGATCCCATCGGAGGCAACTCGACGAACACAACGTCCCCTAGCTCGCTCTGAGCATGCGCCGTGATCCCGATGCGGACACGCTGGCCTTCGACGTGCACCCACTCGTGGTCTTTGCTGTAACGATACGCCGTTGGATATGCCATAGATTCCTCCCGTCAGACCTTGGCCTCACCCCGGGCGTGAGTATACGAGGTCCGACGCGTTCAGCCACCGCCGCCGCTCTGACCCTGCTCGTCCGACCCCGCGAGGGGGTAGAAACTCGCGTACACCTTATTGAAGTACACCTTAACCAGTCCCGTCGGGCCGTGGCGCTGTTTCGCGACGATGATCTCCGCCTCGGAGCCCGCCGGCTGCGCGCTTTCGTCCTCGGCGTCGGCGGCTTGGGCGTAGTAGTCGTCACGGTAGATGAACATGACGACGTCAGCGTCCTGTTCGAGGGCTCCGCTCTCCCGAAGATCTGACAGAACGGGCTTCTTGGACTCGCGCCGCTCCACCGCACGGCTGAGCTGCGCGACCGCGACGACGGGCACATTCATGTCGCGAGCCAGTCGCTTCATCGAGCGTGAGATGAAGGCGATCTCCTGCTCGCGGACGTCGGCGCGGATCCCCGCGTCGACGAGCTGGACGTAGTCGACAATGATCATATCCAGTCCGTACTGCCGGGCGATCTGACGTGACTTCGCTCGGATCTCGAGAACAGAGATGCCTGGAGTGTCGTCGACGATGATTTGCGTCTGGTGGAATCGCCCTGCGGCGTTCGCGATCTCCCGCCACTTGCTGCGCGGCAAGTATCCCTCGCGCAACTGCTTGAGGCTCAGCTTCCCCTCGCCGCAGAGGAGGCGTTCCAGAAGCTGCTCCTTGGTCATTTCGAGCGAGAAAATCGCGACCGACGCCTTTCCCCGGAGGGCGGCGTGCCGCGCGAACGTTAGGGCCAAACTGGTCTTTCCCGTTCCAGGACGCCCGGCAACGATGATGAGGTCGGATTTCTGCAGGCCGGAGGTGAGCCCATCGAGAGAGCGAAACCCCGTCGAGAGGCCGCGCAATGCGCGTGCCTTAGGGTCCTGGTGCATCTTCTCGAGCTCGTCGATGTGCTCGAAGAGGAAGTCCCTCACCGGAACGTAGTTCCGATCGAGATTGGCGTCCGAGATTCTGAAGAGGAGGGACTCTGCGCGATCGAGCACCTCATGCGTCTCGTTCACCTCGTCGTACCCGGACTCTGCGATCTCGCCGCCGGCGCTGATGATGGCGCGCAGCGTGGCCTTGCGACGCAGGATGCCGATGTAGTGCTCCAGAGAGGCGGTCGTCGCGGCATGGCCGACGAGTTCGTTGAGATAGACGCGCCCTCCGGCGCGGTCCGTATCGCCGAGTTCGTCGAGGCGGTTGGCGACCGACACCACGTCGGCAAGCTCGTGGCGCGAGAATAGATCCCGGACCGCTCGGAAGACGACCCGGTGCCGTTCTTGGTAGAACGATTCGGGGGTCAAACGTTCGACGAGGAGGGGGACGCTTCCCCCGGGGTCGAGAAGGGCTGCGCCCAGCACCATTTGCTCGGCCTCAAGGTTCTTCGGAAGCTCCCGCACGCCGTCTCTCGAGCTGGGGGGGCCGTCGGGTTGTCTCATCGGTCAACGCAGGGCATTATACGACGCCCGTCGCGAACGTGGAACGCAAGAGCAGCGCGGCGGCGGCCAGCCCACACGGGGGCGCAATCCCTGGATTGAAGCCCTGTTGCGGGCCTTGTATACTTCGCCAAACAAGCCGTGAGCCTGGAGGGTGATGTGGAAGTCCTAACGATGAAGGAGTTGCTCGAAACCGGAGTCCATTTCGGACATCGCACGCGCAAGTGGAACCCCAAGATGGCGCGCTACATCTTCACCGAGCGCAAGGGGATCCACATCATCGACCTTGAACAGACGGTCGACATGTTCAAGCGCGCGTACTACGTCGTGCGCGATCGCGTCGCGGCCGGCGGAGAGGTCCTGTTCGTCGGGACGAAGAAGCAAGTCCAGCCTACGATTGCCGAGGAAGCGGAGCGCTGCAGCGCTCATTACGTCAACCGCCGATGGTTGGGCGGCACCCTCACGAACTTCCCGACCATCAAGCTGAGCATCGAGCGCATGAAGAAGCTCGAGGCGATGGTGGAAGACGGAACCGTCGAACACATGCCCAACAAGGAAGCCAGCCGGTTGCGACGCGAGTTGTCGAAGCTGCAGCGAAACCTTGATGGGTTGCGTCACATGGAGCGACGCCCCGACGTCCTTTACATCATCGATCCCGACGTCGAACTCAACGCCGTCCACGAGGCGAACCTCCTCGGAATCCCCGTCATTGCGATTGTCGATACGAACTGCAATCCTGATCCGATCGACTACCTGATCCCCGGCAACGACGACGCGATCAAGGCCACGAAGCTCATCACGGCGCGCATCGCCGACGCGGTCCTCGAGGGTCGCGAAGGACGCCAGGATGGGCCGTCCCATCCGAAGGCGAAAACGGAGGGAGAGCCCTCTGAGACGCAGGCCGTCGACGACGCATCGATCCTCGAGGCGCTTGCGCCCGAAGAGGACAGCGCGGATACCGAAGGGAGTGCGTAGTCCATGGCCACGATCAGAGCAGAGGACGTGCAGAAACTGCGAGCCGAAACCGGCGTGGGCATGATGGACTGCAAGAAGGCCCTTCTCGACGCCGGCGGCGACTTCGCGCGCGCGAAGCAGATCCTGCGCGAGCAGGGACTGGAACTCATGGGGCAGCAGGGGCGCGAGGCCAAGGAAGGTCGCGTCGAGTGTTACGTGCATCACAGCGCGCGGATCGGGGCGATGGTGGAAGTTGCCGCCAACACGGACTTCGCCGCCAAGAGCGAGGATTTCGTGCGCTTCGCCAAGGATCTTGCCATGCACGTCGCGGCGTCGAACCCCCGCTATGTCGCGCCCGAGGACATCCCGGCGGCGGATCTCGAGAGCGAGCGGGAAGTCTACCGCAAGCAGCTCGAGAAAGAGGGGAAGCCCGAGAACATCATCGAGAAGGCGATCGAGGGGCGCCTGAAGCGCTTCGCCGAGGAGCAATGCCTCGTGAAGCAGGCGTTTGCCAAAGACCCGACGGTGCGCGTTGAGGACCTGCTGGCCGACCTGCGCACGAAGACGGGCGAGAACATCCTCATCAAGCGGTTCGCCCGGTTCGAGGTCGGGGCGTAGGGATGGCCTCCGCGCCGTCCCGAATCCTCCTCAAGCTCAGCGGCGAGGCTTTCAAGGGTCCTGAGGGAGCTTTCTCCCCCGCAGCGTTGCGCCGGATCTCCCAGGAGATCGCGCCCATCGCGTCGATCGCCGTTGTCGTCGGTGGCGGAAACGTCATCCGAGGCGCGCGTAGCGAACTCCTCGACCGCGTTGAGGCGGACACCCTGGGCATGCTGGCCACCGTCCTCAACGCGTTGGCTCTTCGGACGTACCTCGAGGCCGAGGGGCGCAATGTGGTCGTTCAGTCCGCCGTGGCGACCGAGTTCACAGATCCCATTGCCCCGCGCGACGCGCGACGCTCGCTCGATGCAGGAGCGATCGTCATCTTCGCCGGCGGG
This sequence comes from Candidatus Bipolaricaulota bacterium, assembly GCA_040752575.1. Taxonomy (GTDB): domain Bacteria; phylum Bipolaricaulota; class Bipolaricaulia; order UBA7950; family UBA9294; genus CAIOGO01. The sequence continues at coordinate 9,356 of JBFMGK010000001.1, read as the reverse complement.
ACGGGCAGCCCGCTGGTCACGACGGACACGGCGGCCGCGATTCGAGCGGTCTCGGTCGGGGCCGACCTTCTGGCCAAGGCGTCGAACGTCTCCGGGCTGTACGACCGCGACCCCGGCAAGGATCCCCAGGCCCGCCGCCTCGACGACGTGTCGTTCGACGAGTTCCTCGCCGCGCGCTACGGCGTCATGGATTTCGTCGCGGTGGAGATCTGCCGCGAGCACAAGCTCCCCATCGAGATCTTCGACTTCGAGAAACCGCAGGCGCTCGCCGCGCTCGCCGCGGGCTGCCGCGTCGGGACCCGCATCCACGCGTAGGGACGATCCACGCGTCGCCCTCACCCATCCGATGAACGACCCGGGTGGCTCTCGTCGTGTTCCCAGGAGAGCGGGTGTGGACAACGCAAACGCACGTTGCGAGGTTCTCAGCTCGTCTCGCCGCGGGAGGACGTGCTCGTGGTGGCCCCTCTGCCAGAGGGTGCTCCGCGATGCCGCGGATCCTGTTGGGCCCGTTCCGTGGTCGCCGATCTACGCCCGGCGATGAGCGAACCCAACGACCTCGGGACACGGTGTAGGGGCGCACGGCCGCGCGCTCTGCGTTGCCGCTGCAGGTCAAGACGCGCAACGTGGGCGACGCATGGGTTGCCACTACACCCGCAACCAGCGGATCACCTCGGCGAAGCGTCGATCGACCTCGTGCAACGTGACCTCGGGCACATGGTCGCGCAACCGACGTGCGGCGACCTGAGCCCGCTGCATGAGATCGAGGTCTGTCGCCAGATCCACGGCGCGAAGCTGCGTCAAGAAGCCGTGTTGATCTGTGCCAAGGAGGTCGCCGGGGCCTCTTATCCGTAGGTCCTCTTCAGCGATCGCGAAACCGTCGGAAGTATCGCGGAACGCCGAGAGCCGCCGCTGCGCTTCCTCCGTTCGCGCATCGGCAACCGCCAAGCAGTCTGCGGGCTGTCCCGCCCGGCCGATCCGACCCCGCAATTGGTGCAGCTGAGACAAGCCGAATCGGTCGGCGTGCTCGATCAGCATGAAGTCCGCCTCGAGGACGTCGACGCCGACCTCGACGACCGTCGTTGCGACGAGCAGCTGGATGTCTCCCGTGCGGAACCGCTCCATGGTCCCGGCCTTTTCCGGCGCCGGCAGACGACCGTGAAGGAGTCCGACAGAGACTCTGGGGAAGCGGGCCCGCAGTTCTTCGTGCACCTGGACGGCGGCTCGGGCGTCGACTTTCTCCGACTCCTCGACGAGCGGGACCACCACGTAGCCGCGCCGCCCGGCGGCGAGGAACTCCGCGATGCGCTGCAAGGCATCCTCGCGTCTCGCCTCCGGGAGCCAGTGTGTCGTCGTGCGCTTGGCGCCCGTGGGGAACTCGTCGAGGATCGAGACGTCGAACTCGCCGTACAGCGTCAGGGCGATCGTGCGCGGGATCGGCGTCGCACTCATCACCAGGAGGTCGACCTGCTCTCCCTTCTCCTCGATGGCGGAGCGTTGCACAACGCCGAAGCGATGCTGTTCGTCGATCACGACAAGACCCAGACGGCGGAACGCCACGGCCTCTTCGATAAGCGCATGGGTCCCCACAGCCAGGTGGATGTCTCCCTGCTCGATGCCGCGCCGCGTCTCCTCTCGTTCCGCCGAACTGCCGGTCAGCAGGCCGACGCACACCGGCAAGCCGCCCAGGAGGCGGGCGAGCGACGCTGCGTGTTGCTCGGCGAGAATCTCCGTCGGCGCCATCAGGGCGACCTGGAAGCCCGCGTCCACGACGTGAAGTGCGGCTGCTGTGGCCACCAGAGTCTTTCCTGAGCCCACGTCGCCCTGCAACAAGCGCATCATCCGCGTCGGCGCCGCCAGATCCGCACGGATTTCTCGCAAGACACGACGCTGCGCGTCGGTCAGGGTGAAGGGGAGCGAGGCGAGGAGGGAGTTCGCGAGTTGCGTGGAGCCGGCATGGGGTGTGCCGGCTCGATCACGGGTCGTCAAGAGGAGCCCGAGCTGCAAGAGGAGCAGTTCCTCGAACGCCAGGCTCCGGCGGGCGCGTTCGAAGTCCTCGCGCGATGTCGGCCTGTGCACGGCGCGCAGCGCCTCGATCTCGCTAGGAAGGCGTTCCTCGGCTCGAACCTCGGGTGGAAGGGGGTCGATCACGTCCTCGAGATGCTCATCGACGGCGCGGGAGATCATGCCGCGCAGTACGCGGTCGCTCAGGCCCTCGGTCGCGGGGTAGACAGGCACGACGCGTCCCACATCCATGCACGTCCCGGAAGGCTCAAACAGCGGCGATGACATCTGCCATTCCCGGAACTTCCGCTCGGGGCGCCCGAAGACGTCGATCGAGTCGCCTCGACGCAGTTGATTGGCCACCCAAGGCTGGTTGAACCACACGAGCGACAGGAATCCCGTCGTGTCCCCGAGGACGGCCTTGATCATCGACATCTGACGACGGAGGTGCTGCTGAGAGATCGCCAAAACCGTGCCCCGAACCGCGGCGTCCTGGCCGGCCACGATCTGGCCGATGGGCAGGAAGCGGCCCCTGTCCTCAAGGCGACGCGGCAAGTAGCGGAGCAGGTCGTCGACGGTTCGAATGCCGAGGCGCTCGAGGAGCGCCGCCCGCTTCGGGCCGACCCCCGGCAGGCGCGAGACGGCTCGGCTTCCGACCGGTGGCGAGGCATCGGCACCCCCCAGGGCGCGGCGCGCGCGGACGACCATCGCCTTGCGCTCGTTGGGCGACGCCATCGCGTAGCCGGAGAGCGCGGCAGACGCGTTCGGCGCGTGCCGGGCTGCAAACGCCTCGAGTCCCCCTTCGGCCGCCAGGTCGGCGTACCCGGTCGAGCTTTCGAGGCGTAGAACCCTCTCCAGGAGGGCGAGTGAATCGCTGTTCTCTTGAGGCATCGCGGCCCCTACTCTATAATCCGCTCGACACTCATGCAAGAGAGAGAGCCGCACATCCGGGCGTTTGGGGATCCGGTCCTCCGTCGGCCCGCCGAGCCGGTGGGCGAGGTCGACGAGGAGATTCGCGCCATCTGCGCGCGTATGGTGGAGACGATGATCCGATCGGAAGGGGCCGGCCTCGCCGCGCCACAGATCGGAGTCTCCAAGCGGATCATCGTGCTCGACGTCGAGGGGGAGTTCCACGTCTTGATCAACCCTGAGTTGGTCTCCACCGAGGGAGACTGGGTCGAGTTCACCGAGGGCTGCCTCAGCGTTCCGGGAACGAGCGCGCCGGTCGCTCGGCGCAGCCGGGCGACGGTGTCGGGCGTCAAGTTGGACGGCGAGCGGGTGGAGATCACCGGGGAGGGCCTCCTCGCCCGTGCGATCCAACACGAGATGGATCACCTCGATGGACACCTGTACCTCGATCATCTGAGCCCGGCTCGTCGGCGCAGCGCCCTGAAGGAGCATCGGCGCAGCCAACGGCGCGAGGAGGACTAGTGCGCGTCGTTTTCCTGGGCACCTCTTCGTTTGCTGTCCCCACGCTTTCAGCGCTCGCCGCACATCACGACGTCCGACTTGTGGTGACCCAGCCCGACCGGCCCGCCGGGCGGCATGCGTGCGACAGGCAACCCGCCGTGAAGTGCGCTGCCCGCGACCTGGGGCTTCCCATCTGCCAGGCGGACCGGGTTCATCAGCCCGAGACCCTTGAGACCCTGCGTGCGGCGTCCCCCGAGGCTCTCGTCGTTGCGGCGTTTGGCCAGATCCTCAAGCCCGCCGTATTCGGGCTTGCACCGTTTGGGGCGATCAATCTCCATGCGTCGCTTCTTCCGAAGTACCGAGGCGCGGCGCCTGTGAACTGGGCGATCGTGCGCGGCGAGACGGAAACCGGCGTGACCACCTTTGTGATCGATGCGGGAATGGACACGGGGCCGATGCTCGTTCAGCGTGCCCTGCCGATCGCGCCAGACGAGACCGCCGGAGACCTGGAAGTCCGACTGGCCGAGCTGGGAGCCGGCGTGATGCTCAAGACCCTGGACGGCCTCTTGTCAGGAACCATCAGCCCTCGCCCTCAACCCCAGATTGGGGCGAGCTTGGCCCCCAAACTGGCGCGCGACGATGGGCGCATCGTCTGGGGGACAACCGCGAGGGAGGCCTATGACTTCGTCCGTGGGATGACGCCGTGGCCGGGAGCGTGGGGGCTGCTGGACGGGCAGCGTGTGAAAGTGCACCGCGCTGCACGGACCGGGATCTCGGTGGGGCCGTTGGCTGCGGGGCAGATCGGACCGAAGGAGAGCCGACGACTCCTCGTCGCTTGTTCCGACGAGTTCCTCGAGCTCTGCGACGTCCAACGCGAGGCGAAGGGGCGCACCTCGGGGCGCGAGTTCCTCAATGGTCTCCGTGGGGGAGCGGCGTTCAGCTGACCGAGGGGCGAAGCCCGTCGGGTCCGCGCTCGAGGCGGATGCCCGTGAGGGGGCGTAGGGCGATCTCTGCGGTGACGGCGACGCGTGCCGCGAGCAGATGCCCCGCGTAGACTCGACTGCGCGTTGCGAGCACGGCGTGTGCGTGGAGCACGATTCCCCCCTCGGACGCGGCGAAGTTGCCCTGGAGCGCCGCAAGTTCGGCCGGCTCCTCGACGAGCGTCTGCTCGTACTCCGTGCCGTTCCAGTAGCCCAGGCGGGCGTCGCGGACCATGCCGATGGCGCCGAGGAGGACCGCGGGTACCTCCACGGCGGCGGAAAGCGCGGCGACAAGGTCCTCGCCCGGCAGAAGCCGAATCACCCACTCCTCCCCGTGCCTGGCTGTGAGCATGGCCGCCAGGATACACGGTCTTGCGTGCTGCGTCCGGCGCGCCTATGCTCGGCCCGCCATGCAGCGGGAAGAGATGGAGTGCGTAAGGGATCGCCTGGTCGCCGCATTAGGCGCGCCACAGCAACAGCCGCAGGATGCGGTAGAGACTCTTGTTCTCACGATTCTGTCCCAACACACGACGGACGCGAATCGGGACCGCGCCTACGCTTCCCTCCTCCGCCGGTTTGGGAGCCTCGACGCCCTGGCCGGCGCTGAGGAGAGCCAGATCGCTGACGCGATACGGGTCGGCGGGCTGCAGCGCCAGAAGGCGGCGTCGATCTCACGCACGCTGAACCGGATACGCGCCGCCCGAGGTCGTCTCGACCTGGACTTCCTCAGGCTGACCTCGGTGAACGAGGCGCTCGCGTGGCTCACAGCGCTGCCGGGGGTGGGGCCGAAGACCGCGGGGATCGTGCTCTTGTTCGCGCTCGGGAAACCGTACTTCCCGATCGACACGCACATTCTGCGCGTTCTGCGCCGTGTCGGATGGATGGGCCGGCGCGGCGATCCGCATCGCCTGGCCAACGCGGCACTGCCGCAGGACGTGTCCTTGCTGGCCGAGCTTCACCTGCTCCTGATCCAGTTGGGGAGAACCACGTGCCGGCCCCGAAGGCCGCGGTGCGGCGAGTGCCCGATCCGCGAATTCTGCGCCCACGGCCGAGTCGAGCGAGGGAATCTCGTTGAGGAGAGAGAAGGAGGAGGCGCGTGACAGAGAACGACGTAAGGACGGAGCGTTCACTGAACGCCGCGGCAACGGTCGCAGCGCTGCTCCGCCGAGGATGGAAGGCGGCCGTGGCCGAGTCCTGCACAGGGGGGGGCGTCGGAGAAGCGCTCACGTCGGTTCCCGGCAGCTCGGCGGCCTTCTTGGGAGGAGTCATCGCCTACGACAACGCAGTGAAGACGTGCATGCTAGGGGTCCCCGAGGACGTTCTCCGGCGAGAAGGGGCAGTGAGCTCCCCCGTGGTGGCGGCGATGGCGACGGCATGCCGAGGGTTGCTGCACGCCGACGTGGCCGCCGCCGTGAGCGGGATCGCCGGCCCGGGCGGCGGGTCGGCCGAGAAGCCCGTCGGGCTCGTGTTCGTCGGCGTTGCGTCGCCGCTTGGCGTACGGGTCGAGGTATTTCGCTTCGCCGGCGATCGTGCTGCGGTCCGGGCTCAAGCGGTCGCGTCCGCGCTCGAACTGCTTCGCGCAACCGCGGAGTCCGCGCCTTGATCCGCGCGATGCCCGGCGGCTAGACTGCGCACTCATGAAGCGTCCGATCCGGGGAACCGTTAACCTCGTACTGTCTCTGCTGGCAGGATTTCTCGGCCTCGGCGCGGTCCTCTACTTTGCTGGATGGCGGGAGACGTTCGCCGCCATGCGTGCCCTGAATGCGGCGGGAATCGCGAGCGTCACCGGCAGTGTGGCGCTGGGCGTCTTGATGTGGGTGCTGAGCTGGGCTGCGATCCTGCGGGCGTACGGGATCCGCATTCCGTGGGGCACCATGGCCGGGGCGCGCTTGAGCTGCTTCGCCGTGTCCTATTTGACGCCAACCCTGTACTTCGGCGGCGAGCCGGTGCGTGGGCTCCTCGTGATCACACCCGGCGGGCCGCCAGCGACACGCGTGTTCGCGACCATCATCGTCGAACGCTTCCTCGGCGGCCTGAGCATGGTGGCGTTCATGCTCGTGGGCGGGTTCCATGCCATCACAGCACCGTCAATCCCCGTTGCCCAGAAGCGAATGCTCATCGGCGGTCTTGCCTTCGTCACGTTCTGGATCCTCGCCGGACTCGCCAACTTCGCCCTGAACCTGAAGTGGGTGAGTCGCCTTCTGCGTGCGTTGGGCGTTGCGGTCCCACGTTGGCGCAGTCGGCTTGAGCGGGCTTCTGCCAAGGTCTCCGAGACCGAAGATGAGGTCAGTTATGCCTTCACGCGCCATTGGCGGGGGACTCTGGCCGCGTTCGTCGTCCAATCCGCTGCGACGCTCCTCGTTTACATGAGGCCGCAGGTCTTCTTCGGCTTCGCCATCGGACGATCGTTTGACGTCTCGCAGCTGTCCGTCTTCTTCACCTTCAGCATCCTCATGGGTTTCTTCCTCTGGATCACGCCGGGCGGGCTCGGAACGAGTGAGGCCGCGACACTGGGCGTGTTTCACCTGATGGCTCCCGAGATCGCAAAGGGTGAAGCCGTCGCGTACTCGCTCATCTTCAAGTTCGCCGAGGCCGTCTTTGTTGGCATCGGCCTTGCGTACCTTCTGCAGCGCGGGGTGAGGCTCCTTGGGCGAGGGCTCACCGTGCAGCAGGTTATCCAGCAGTCCGGCGATGCGGCAATCCGGGACAAGGAACACCCGCCTTCTGCCTAGCGCAGGGGCTCGAAGAGCTTCGACGAGAGCTGGCTCGCGCCGACAAGTCCCGCCAGTCCACCCATGAGGATCCCCAGCAAGAGCGAGACCGCCATTACCCCGAAGAGGCGCCAGGCCTCGAGAGACGGGCCGGAGGCATCGTAGAACAAGAGCGCGACGACGACGAGGAGCCCGGCGACCGTTCCCCAGAGGAGGCCGGCGAGCCCGACCACGCCCATCAGGAGACGTTCGGAGACTCCGGCGAGCCGAGCCAGGCGCAGCTCTTGTCGAAACGTCGCCAAGAGCGCGCGAAACGCCTCGCGGACGGCCGCGAGACTGGCGAGAGCGCACACGCCGAGGCCGACGAGCAGTCCGGTCTGAAGGGCGGGAGTCATCGCAAGCCTGGGAAGAGGCTCGGCCGCCAGAGCTTCGACGTCCTGGACCTGCTCCATGGCGGCAAGGGCGCGGACGAGCGTCGGAACCTCTGCCACCGACCGCGGCGTCAGTTCCAGCTGACCTCCCGTGCGCTCGGCCGTCAGCTCTCTCGGGAGGCTGAAACGAACGCGTAGCACGTCACTCCGCTCGCGGAGCCGATCCGAGAGGTCGTTGATCTCGGCGGAGGACACGCGGGGTGAGAGATAGGCAATGACGAGCCCTGGCGCCGGCTCGCCCTGGGCCTCGGGAAGGACGAACAGCGACGCAAACGTGGCCAAGAAGAGAAACAGGAATACGAGGCCAACCCCAAACCAGGAGCCGCTTCGCGCACGGATCGCGCCGAGCAGCTCCCGTTCGAGGTAGAAGAAGGAGTTCACGCTGCGGTCACCCGCCCATCCATCATCGACAGCGTGCGCTCTCCGCGTGCCGATTTCGGTAGAGGGCCGCGCGTTGCGGCGACGATGGTCGTCCGCCCATCTCGGATCTTGGCCAGGACTGCGCCGACGGCTTCATCCTCGTCTTCGTCGAGTTCCCCGTAGGGTTCGTCGAGCAGAACGAGCAGCGGAGCGTTGCAGAGGGCGAGCGCGAGTCCCAACCGAAGGCGTTCCACGGGCGGCAAATCGAGCGCGTCCGTCGCGCGCTCGCGAATCAGCCCTACCGTTTCGAGAGCCGAGAGAGCCTTCTCTTCGGCCTCCTCGCCGGAGTTCCCCATCGCGCGAAGCTTGAACACGACATTTCCCATCACCGTGCGCGCAAGCGGGGTGAAGCCTTGCGGCAGGACGCCGATCCGCCGCTGCAGCTCCAGGGCACGGTCGCGGCTCAGGCGGGCCACGTTTCGCCCGTGCACCAGGATCTGGCCGCGCTGTGGGGGCACAAACGCTCCAAGGAGCGCCAGCAAGAGCGACTTCCCGGACGATGCGGGGCCGACGAGATAGACGAATTGGCCTTGGTCTACGTGGAGGTGAACGTCGTCGAGGACCCTGAGGCCTTCCTCGGTTGCGTAGGACAACTCGGAGACTTGGATCACGACTTCCTCCGCGCCGAGACGAATCGCTCCCGCCCCGACATGTCCGCTTCCACACAGACTTCGTCGAACCCCGATGTCTGAAGCAGATCTCGGACGCGTTGCGCCTGGCCGTGGCCGATCTCGAGGAGGATCCTGCCGCCGGAGCTCACGTGGGCCCCGGCGCCGGAGGTCAACCTACGGATGGCATCGAGGCCGTCCGGTCCACCGTCGAGCGCCTCACGCGGCTCGTGATCGCGGACTTCCGTGGCAAGTCGGTCGATGGCCGCGCTCTCCACATACGGAGGGTTGGAGACCACGACGTCGAAGGAGCCCTCGACCCCGGAGAACCAGTCGCTTTGGACAAACGCAATGCGATCGGCCACGCCGTTGCGGGCCGCGTTCTCCCGCGCCAGATCGAGGGCGGCCGGCGACACATCGACCGCGGTGACGCTCGCGAGAGGCAGGTAGCGGGCCAGACACACGGCAAGAACACCGCTCCCGGTCCCCAGGTCGAGGTATCGTGCCGGCCGATCGCGTCCGACGAGTCGCAGCGCTCGGTCGAGCAATTCCTCCGTCTCGCCTCGCGGAATCAGCGCGTCGCGGTGCACCCTGAACCGCAGTCCGAAAAACGAGATCTCCCCGATAAGGTGCTGCAGGGGAACCCCAGCATGCCGCTTCTGGACAAACGTGCGGAAACGGGAACGCTCGTCGGGCGACAGCGGCTTATCGGGAGACAGGTAGAGATGGAGTCGATCGACGTCCAGCGCATGCGCCAGAAGGATCTCGGCTTCGAGACGGGGTTGAACGATCCCC